>CAYZFZ010000540.1:0-1500 GCA_964477795.1 uncultured Bifidobacterium sp. | reverse complement strand
CGGCGCCCTGCAGCGCGCGACCGACAACGATCCAAGCCATCGACGGCGCCATCGCCGCCACGACGAGCCCGATCACCAGCGTCACGATGCACAGCGCGAACGGCAGTGCCGGGCCGCGGCGGTCGGCCATCTCGCCGGCGGCCACGAGCGCCACCAGGTTGGCGAGGGTGTAGACGGACAGCGACACGCCGTAGAGCGAGTCGCCGCCCAACTGGTCGGTGATGGTGGGCAACGCAGTGATCACCGACGTGACCTCGAACGCGACCAACATCACCGCCAGCACCAGGCCCGTGGCGAGCAGCCGCTGCTCGGCGGTGAACGGGGTGCGGACTTCGGCGCCCGCGGCTGCTGTCACACCGGGGAGCCCGGTGCCACCAGCGGCCACGGGTGGTTGCGCTCGGCGGTGAGCGCAACGTCGAGCAGCAGTTGCTCGGTGTAGTGCCTGCCGATGACCTGCAGCCCGATGGGCAGGCCGTCGACGGCACCGGCGGGGATGGAGATGGCGGGGTTGCCGTGCAGGTTGGCGGCGAACGTGAGCCGGCCGTTGTTGCCCGGCCCCGCCTCGAGACCGCCGAAGACGCCCGGCAACGGGCCGTCGGCGTCGAACGCCACGTCGGGATTGCTGGCCGTGATGATGTAGTCGACTCCATCGACCGGGTCGAAGATGCGGGCCATCGCCTCGTTCAGCTCCACGCGGCGGCGCTCGATCTTGGCGCGGGCGGCCGAGTCGTACTTGCCGACCGCCTGCTCCATGCCGAAGCGGATCTCGGGAGTGAGCTGGTCGGCGCACTGCGGCCACACGTCGGCCAGTTGGGCCTCGATGGCGATGTTGCCACTGAGCGCCCACGCCGACCCCATGCGCGGCAGCGAGGTGTCGATGCCGTCGACGCGCCGCATGCCACAGTCGGCAACCAGCGCCACGCCGGCTTCCTCGAGCAGCTCCCACATCACGGGCGAGACGGTGGCCGTGCCCCAGTTGGGGGCGAACGCCACTCGCGCGCCGCGCAGCGAGGCCAGGTGCGTGCCGAGGCCGGCTTCCCAACCGGTTTCGCGCGGAAGGCTGAGCGGGTCGCGAGCGTCGAAGCCGTTGGTGACGTCGAACCAGCGCGCCGTGTCGCGCACGGAGCGCGAGATGCACCCGATGGTGACCGTGAGGTTGCCGTACTGTGCCATCGGCCCGCGGGGAATGCGCCCGATGGTGGCCTTCAGCCCCACCATGCCGGTGAACCCGGCGGGAATGCGGATGCTGCCACCACCGTCGCCGGCGGTGCCCAACGTGACCAGCCCGCCCGAGACGGCTGCCGCGGTGCCGCCGCTGCTGCCGCCCGGCGTCTTGCCGTGTTGCCAGGGGCTGTGCGTGGTGCCGTGCAGCTTGGTGCGCGTGACGTTGACACCACCGAACTCGCTGGCGGTGGTGAGCCCCATCAGCACCGCGCCACCGTCGTCGCGCATGCGCTGCACCATCGTGCCCGTGTAGCCGGCCACATGATCTTTGAGCGG
>CAYZFZ010000539.1:0-1506 GCA_964477795.1 uncultured Bifidobacterium sp. | reverse complement strand
CCCTTCGGTGCAGTCGACGAGATCACCCGCGAGCGCCTCAACGACGAGGTGATCAAGCTGTTCAGCGAGCAGCGCTTCGCCAGCTTGTTCATCACGCACTCGATCAGCGAGGCCGTGTTCCTCTCCACTCGCGTGTTGGTGATGAGCGCCCGGCCCGGCCGCATCGTCGCCGACTACCCCATCCCCTTCGACTATCCCCGCCCGCCCGAGCTGCGCTTCGACCCTGAGTTCGCCCGCGTGTCGGGTGAGATCTCCCACTCGCTGCGAGGTGCACACGCATGAGTCACGTCGTCGCAACCACTCCGGCCGGCGTCACGCTCCCCTCGGATCCGCCCGCCGGCCTCGACCTCGATGCGGCACCGCCCGCCGCCCGCAAGCCGGCGTTCAAGTGGAGCAACATCATCGGGCCCGCCGTGGTGTTCGTCGCGTTCATCGCGCTGTGGGAGTACATGCACCGCGACGGCTTGCGCCGGTTCTTCGACAAGAACCCCAAGCTGCTGCCGTCGCCGGTCACGGTCGTCGACGAGGCGTTCCTCACCGAGCTCTACCGCAGCAGGCTGATCGACGGCCTGGGCTGGACCGCCTACGCCGCGTTCATCGGTCTCGCGATCAGCATCGTCGTCGGCATGGCGCTCGCCGTGCTGATGGCCCGCGCCCGCTGGGTCGAGCGCTCGATCTACCCCTACCTGGTGGCGCTGCAGGCGACGCCCGTGCTCGCGATCGTGCCGATCATCTACATCATCTTCGGCGGCGGCATGGCCTCGCGCATCTACGTGTGCGTGATGATCTCGATCTTCCCGATCGTCACCAACACCCTGTTCGGCCTCACCTCGGTGGACACCTCGCAGCACGACCTGTTCACCCTGCGCCGGGCCAGTCGCTTCACCCGCCTGCGCAAGCTGCAGTTCCCTGCCGCGATGCCCAACATCTTCACCGGCTTCCGCATCTCCGCCGGCCTCGCCGTCATCGGCGCGATCGTCGGCGAGCAGTTCTTCCGCCAGGGCGAGAAGCCTGGCATCGGCATCGTGATGGACGACTTCCGCATCAAGGGTCGCTACCCGTCGATGTACGGCGGCCTCATCGTGGCAGCCCTGCTCGGCATCGCCGTCTTCTTCGCCTTCAGCATCCTCGGCAAGCTCGTCGTCGGCCACTGGCACGAGAGCCAGCAGCAGACCAGCTAGCTCGCCCAAGTTCCCCAGCCACCCCGAGATCGCCAGCGATCTCCCTACCTACAGCGTGAACAACTACAAAGGAGCACACATGAACCACCGCCGCAGCACCAAGCTGCTCGCTCTTCCCGTCCTGGCAGCGCTCGCGCTCGCAGCGTGCGGAGATGACGAGAAGACCGAATCGACCTCGGCGCCCACCACGGGGGCCGCCTCGGACACCACCGCGGCAGGGGGCACCGACACCACCTCCGCCGGCGGCGCGGCCGGTGCGCTTGCCGACATCTGCCCGGAGACCATCGCCATCCAGACCGACTGGATGCCGGAGGCCGAGCACGGC
>CAYZFZ010000538.1:0-1509 GCA_964477795.1 uncultured Bifidobacterium sp. | reverse complement strand
TCGACATGGCGGCGCAGATGGGGGCCTCCAAGGGCTCGCTCGGCGGCCTCGACAATGGCGGTGGCGCCGGAATCCCCGGCGAGATCGATCTTCGCTTCACGCCACCCACGGTGCTGCACAACCTCGACACGCCCACCGTGTGCGCGCTCAACGGCGGTGCCGCCGGCTACGGCCTCGACATCGCGCTCGGCTGCGACATCCGCATGGCCGCCTCGTCGGCGAAGCTCAACCCGGGCTTCGCCAAGCGCGGCATCGTGCCCGAGAGCGGCGGCACCTGGCTGCTGCCGCGCATGGTCGGCTATGCGAAGGCCGCCGAGATCGCGTTCACCGGCCGCACGCTGAAGGCCGACGAAGCGCAGGAGCTGGGCCTCGTCAACCATGTCGTCGCCGACGAGCAGTTCCACGACGCCGTACGCGAGCTGGCCGGCGAGATCGCCGCCAACGCGCCGCTGGCCGTGCGCGCCATCAAGCGCATGATGCGCGCCGCGGAGACCGAGACGTTCGACCAGAACGTGCACCATGTGTTCTTGCAGCTGCTGCCCCTGCTGCGCACCGACGACTTCCGCGAGGGCGTGGCGGCGTACATGGAGAAGCGGCCGCCGAAGTTCACCGGCCGCTGAGCCCGTGGCCGACCTGCCGCTGCTCACCGGGCTCGCGACCACCCGCGCCATCCGCCGCTACACCGCCGACCCGATTCCCGAGGCCGACCTCTCCTGCATCCTGTGGCACGCCAGCCGTGCGCCCACCGGCAGCAATCGCCAGGGCGTGCGCTACCTCGTCCTGCGCGACGGCCCGGCGGCCACCGAGGCCCGGCGCATCATGGGCGAGTCGTTCCGGGCGTCGTGGGCCGCGAAGCGAGCGGCCGACGGTTACGGCAGCGGCTCGGCGGCCGTCGACGGCGACTCGCCCACGGCGCGCATGGCCGCGGCCATGCAACACTTCGTCGACCACCTGGAGGACGTACCGGCCATCGTGCTGGTCTGCCTGCGCCGGCACCGGGCAGCGAACGCCTACGAGGGCGCGTCGGTCTACCCGGCCGTGCAGAACCTGCTGCTCGCCGCCAGAGCACTCGGCTACGGCGGCGCGCTCACCATGTGGCACCTGTTCGTGGAGGCCGAGCTGAGGGCCGTGCTCGGCATCCCCGACGAGGTCGCGCTGTCGGCCTGCATCACGCTCGGGCGGCCCGCGGGCGCCCACGGCCCGGTGCGCCGCCGCCCGCTGCACGACGTGGTCTTCGACGACCGCTGGGGTGCGCCTGCCGAGTGGGCGCACGACCCGCCGGGCACCCGCCACACGGGCGGGCCACCAGCGGCAGAGGGGTAGCATTTCAGGTGATGAGCGACTACACGCCAACACCCGAGCACCACTTCACCTTCGGCCTGTGGACGGTGGGCAACACCGGCCGCGACCCGTTCGGCTTCGAGACCCGCGCGCCGGTCGATCCGGTGCGCTCGGTGCACCAGCTGGCGGAGCTGGGCGCGTACGGAGTCAACTTCCACGACGACGATC
>CAYZFZ010000537.1:0-1522 GCA_964477795.1 uncultured Bifidobacterium sp. | reverse complement strand
AGCGAAGGCTTGCCGCAGGGAACGAGCTGGTAGTGCGCGTCATCGCCATCGACGGGCCGGCCGGGGCCGGCAAGAGCACCATCGCGCGGGCGCTCGCCCGCCGCCTGGGGCTGGAGTACCTCGACACCGGTGCGATGTACCGGGCGATCACGTTCGGCGCCCTGCAGCACGGGTTGTCGCTCGACGACGCGGCCGCCATCGGAGCGTTCGCCCGTGAGGCCGATCTCGAGGTCGGAGAGCGAGGCGTCACGATCAACGGTCACGACGCCACGGTCGCGATCCGCACGCCGGAGATCACGGCCGCGGTCAGCAAGGTGGCCGCGAACAGCGAGGTGCGTGCCGAGATGCGCGCCCGCCAGCAGCACTGGGCGGCGCAGCGCGGCGGCGGTGTGATCGAGGGGCGCGACATCGGTTCGGTGGTGTTCCCCGACGCCGAGCTGAAGCTGTACCTCACCGCCTCGCCGCGCACGCGAGCGGAGCGGCGGGTGGCCGAGGCAGGCGGCGACGTCGACGAGATCGAGGCCGCGATCGCCGCCCGCGACCACTCCGACCTGTCTCGCGCCGACAGCCCGCTCACCATGGCCGACGGGTCGATCGTGGTAGACACCACCGGGTCTAGCATCGAGGAGGTCCTCGAGCGGATCGAGGCATTGATGTCGAAGCGTGGCGATCGAGAGGGGTGTGCGGAGCGGTGACGAAGATCTCCACCAAGCTGGCCGGGCAGTCGATCCCGGACAAGATCGCCTACCACACCGTCCGCACGATCGTCACCGTCTTCTGCCGCGTCTGGTGCCGCATGTCCATCGACGGTCGCGACAACCTGCCGGCCGAGGGCCCGTTCATCCTGGCCCCCACGCACCGCAGCATCATCGACACGCCGGTGTCGTCCGGCGTCTACCGGCGGCGCATGCGCTTCATGGGCGCCGACAAGTGGTGGAGCAACAAGTACTTCGGCAAGCTGCTGTCGGCGCTGGGAGGCTTCCCGGTCAGCCGTGGCACCGCCGACCGTGAGGCGCTGAAGCGGTGCATCGCCGTCATCGAGGGCGGCGAGCCGCTGGTGCTGTTCCCCGAGGGCGAGCGCAAGAGCGGCCCGATCGTGCAGCCCCTGTTCGAGGGCGCGGCCTACATCGCGATGAAGACGGGGGTGCCGATCGTGCCCATCGGCATCGGCGGCTCCGAGCGGGTGATGCCCAAGGGTGCACGCTTCATCTACCCGCGCAAGCTGTACGTGATGGTGGGCAAGCCGTTGCAGGTGCCCACCACCGGGTCGGCCAAGGAGCAGAGAGCGGCGGCGCGCCAGCTCACCAACGACCTGCACGCCGAGCTGCAGCGCCTGTTCGACATCGCGCAAGCCCGCGCCGGCCACTGACGCGCGTCACCGAACGGACGCCGGAGTCGTTCAGCCGCGCCGCGTTCAGCTGGCGAAGTACGCGGCCAGCGCCTGGGCCAGCCAGCCCGGATCCTTGGTGCCGCACAGCTCGCGGGCGGAGTGCATGCTGAGCAGCGGGACGCCCACGTCGAC
>CAYZFZ010000536.1:0-1526 GCA_964477795.1 uncultured Bifidobacterium sp. | reverse complement strand
CGCACGATGAGCGGCGAGCCGACGATCCGCGTCCGCATCGGCGACCTCCCCAAGGAGGCCGCGAAGGACGATCGCTCCGCACCGCTGCGCCGCCACTTCCGCTACCGCGAGTGGATCGGCAACCTCGGCTTCGCGGCCGACGTGACCGTCGACGGCATCAACGTCGACATCCTGGCCACGCCGCTGCTGCGCCGGTCCCCGCACGTCCTCTACACCAACCTCGTCGAGCCGGTGCTGCGCTGGACGATGGTCAAGCTCGGCTACGCACTGGCCCACGGCGCGGTGTTCGTCGACGGTGACCAGGCGTTCATGGTCACGGCCCGCACCGACACCGGCAAGACCACCACGATGCTGAAGCTCCTCGACGCCAACCCGGGTCTGAGCTTCATCGCCGACGACCTGAGCATCGTCGCCGCCGACGGCACCGTGATGTCGTACCCGAAGCCGATGACGATCAGCCAGCACACCGTGCACGCCGTGCACACGCCGTACCTGAAGCTGCCCGAGCGCGCCACGCTCGGCCTGCAGAGCCGGCTGCACTCCCGCGAGGGCCGGCTGTTCGCGTTCTTCATCGCGAAGAGCGGCCTGCCGGTCGCCACGGTCAACGCCGTCACGCAGTTCATCGTGCCGCCGCCCAAGTACCCGGTCGGCCGGCTCGTCCCCGGGGTCCCGTGCGCGACGCGTGCGCAGTTCGCCGGGCTGTTCGTGATCTGCCGCGGCAACGACAACGAGACGGAGCCCCTGAACACCGACGAGGCGCGCGAGATCCTGATCGCGAACACCGACGACGCCTACGGGTTCCCGCCGTACGCGGAGCTCGAGGCGTTCCTGCTCGAGTCCACCGGCGAGAACCTGCGCGACCTGGAGTCGGCGATCATCACCGGCGCGCTCGGGTCCGCCCCGGCGTTCCAGCTCACGAGCGACCGGCTCAACTGGGCGGAGCGCATCCCGGACCTCATCGCCGCCCAGGGCGAGCTCATCGACCTCACCGGTACGGAGACCGAGACGTCCACGGAGTGGGACACCGCGATGGCCGAGGCCAACCTGTCCCGCTAGGTGGTGCACGACTGATGGCGTCGACCGTCGCGTACAAATCGGGGACCCCGTCGGGGGGCAGCGGCATTCTCGCCGCACGCGTCCGACGGTTCGTGCGCTTCGGCCTCGTCGGTCTCTCGGGGGTGCTGGTCAACGAAGCGGCGCTCGCGCTGCTCGTCGACGTGTTCCACACCAACTACCTGCTGGGCGCGGTACTCGCCACCCAGTGCTCGACGTTGTGGAACTTCGCGCTCGTCGAGTGGTGGGCGTTCGACGACGCCGCGGCGAGCGGGTCGGGCCGGCTCCGGCGGTTCATGATGTTCTGGGCCGTCAACATGGCCGCCCTGGCGTTGCGGGGACCGATCCTGGCCCTGCTCACCTCGGTGTTCCACATCCACTACCTGATCAGCAACCTGATCTCGCTCGGGGTGCTGGTGGTGCTGCGGTTCGCCATCGCGGACTCGCTGATCTGGGGCGGCAAGCCGGCCGCG
>CAYZFZ010000535.1:0-1531 GCA_964477795.1 uncultured Bifidobacterium sp. | reverse complement strand
GATGCAGAGTGGGCGTACGAGATCAAGTGGGACGGCTCCCGCACGCTCGCGTTCGTGGAGGGCGGGGTGGTGCGGCTGCAGAGCAGCAGCGGCATCGACGTGACGGCGAAGTACCCCGAGCTGGGCGGCATGGCCGCCTCGGTGAACGCCGGCTCGGCGATCATCGACGGCGAGCTGGTGGTGCTCGACGGACAGGGCCGGCCGAGCTTCGAGATGCTGCAGCGGCACGACACCGAAGTGGCCTTCTACGCGTTCGACGTGTTGCAGATCGACGGCAACGACACCGTCGACCTGCCGTACGAGCAGCGGCGCGCGCTCCTGGCTGCACTGCTGGAGGCGGGCACCCACTGGATGGTGCCGGCGCACCGCATCGGCGATGGCGCGGCGCTGCTGGAGGCGACGGCCGAGCGCGGGCTGGAGGGCGTGATGGCCAAGCGGCTCGGCTCGCCGTACCAGCCGGGTAAGCGCACGCCGAACTGGCGCAAGGTGAAGAACCGGGTGCGCACGGAGGTGACCATCGGCGGCTTCACCACCGGGACCGGCGGGCGGGCGAGCACGTTCGGCGCGCTGCTCGTGGGCGTGCCCGAAGGTGACGTGCTGCGCTTCGCCGGTGGCGTGGGCACCGGCTTCGACCAGGCGACGCTGGAGCGGCTGACGGCAACGCTGCGCGGGCTGGCCACCGGCGACTGCCCGTTCACCCCGTTGCCGCCCCGCGCCTATCTGGTGGGGGCCACGTGGGTGCGCCCCGAGCTGCGCGCCATGGTGGAGATCGCCGAGTTCACCAACGACGGCCTCGTCCGCCACTCCAGCTTCCTCCACCTCCTGTAGCCGCGGTCCGAGTGCCACGTCGCCAGTCCGAGTGCCAGCCCGCCAGTCCGAGTGCCAGCCCGCCGGTCCGAGTGCCACGCTTCAATCGAGTGGCCACTCGCATCCCGGGGTGTGAGTGCCCACTCGATTGACGCCGGGGGGCGGTTCGCGGGCAGGGACGGGCGGTGCCGGCGGCACGGGCGGCGGTTCGGGGACGGGCACGGGCGGCGACGGCGGCGCGGTGCCGTCGTAGAGTGCGCAACCGTGATCACCCGTGACGATGCGCTCGCCCTCGACGCTGCCGACCCGCTGGCCCCGTTCCGCGACCGGTTCCACATCCCCGACCCGTCGGTGATCTACCTCGACGGCAACTCGCTGGGCATGCCCCCGAAGCGCACGCTCGAACGGCTCACCGAGGTGTACCGCGACGACTGGGCCACCGGCTTGATCCGCAGCTGGGACCACTGGGTGGACATGCCGCAGCGGGTGGGCGACATGCTCGCCCCGCTGATCGGCGCCGGCCCTGGCGAGGTGGTGCTGCACGACAACACGACGCTCAACGTGTACCAGGCGGTGCACGCCGCGCTCGGGCTGAACCCGGGCCGCAGCGTGATCGCGATCAGCGAGGACGACTTCCCCACCGACCGCTACGTGGTCGACGGCATCGCCGAGGCGCGAGGCCTCACCGTGCGCCACGGCTTCGACGCGCTCGACGACGTCGCGG
>CAYZFZ010000534.1:0-1531 GCA_964477795.1 uncultured Bifidobacterium sp. | reverse complement strand
GTCGCGACGAACGGTCGATATTGAACTCGTGATCGAGGGAGGAGTCGCCGGCGGCAGTGCGCGGCAGCAGGCTGCGCAGCGGCGGGCGACCGCCGATCGCCTGCTGATCGAGGCCTCGTGGTTGGATGGCATCGCCGCGGACGAGAGCTCGATGGCGGCGCGCCTGGCGGAGCTGCCACCGGCGTACGCGATCCTGCACGACCTGCGCCTGCCCGGCTCGAAGGGCAACATCGACCACCTCATCGTCGGTCCGGGCGGTGCGTTCGTCGTGCTCACCCGCCGCTGCGCCGACGCCGTCGAGTACCACGACGGTCAGCTGTGGTCCGGCGGCCAGCCTCTCCGCGACGTGCTCGCCGCCGCCCGCGTGGAGTCGCAGCTGCTGACCCAGACCATGGGCACGCCCGTCGTCCCAGTCCTTGCCTTGCTCGACACCGTGCTGCCGACCGCCGCCCCTCCGTCGGTCGACGGCGTGCTCGTGTGCTCCGGCGACGTAGTGGTCCGGGTGATCACCCGCGGGTCGCACACCCAGCTGCCACCGCACAAGGTCACCGACGCCGCCGAGCGCGTCCTGCCACTGCTGCACGATCCGGCGTCCGCGCCGCGCACCGAGTCGGCGCTCGGCGTGCGCGCCGACCCCGTGGCCGACCCGTCGGTGAACCCGGTGGTACCACCGCCCCGCCCGCCGTCGGCCGAGTCGGTGCAGCGCCGCCGGGCCACCGAGCGGGCCGCCCGCAAGGCGAAGCCGACCGGCGAACGCCCGGCGGCCAAGACGCCGGCGAAGGAGAAGGCGGCGAAGGAGAAGTCGGGGAGGGCACGCTCGGTGCGCTTCATCGTGGTCGCGCTCGCCGCGCTGTGCGTCGCGGCAGTGGTGGTGGGCACCGTGATCGGGATGCTGTGGAGCGACGACGACTCCGGTTCGACAGGCGCGCCGGTGACGACGTCGACCGCCCCGGCCGCAGGCGGTTCGTCGACGTCGGCGTCCGCCGCACCACTGGCGGCAGCGGTGGCCGCGCCGGTAGCCGCGTTCGACGCGGCGTGCCCCGTGGAGGGTGCGGGTTGGGAGCTGCAGCCGCTCTGGCCCGGCGACGCCACCGGACTGGCCCGCTACGACGTCGAGATCCAGAGCCTGGACGGCAGCTGGAGCAACCTGCCGCCGATCGAGTCCGCGGCCGCGCCGTGGGACGGGTTGGACGGCCAGGCCCCCGGCGCCACCTACACCGTGCGGATCACAGCGGTGATGACCGACGGCAGCCGCAGCGCCGGCGAGGCGACGGTGATCGCCGCGCCCGCCACCGGCTGCTGAAGCGCGGCAGCCTCACGTCGTGTTCGCACGGCCCCCGGGTAGCATGTGCAGCCGTGCCTTCGGCCGTTTCGGTCGTTGCGCGCCCCCACATCGCAGCACACGTGCGGAACACGCCGCACGAGAGTAGAGAGACACCACAGATGGCCAAGCGCGAATTCCCACTCGAGCGCACTCGCAACATCGGCATCATGGCCCACATCGACGCGGGCAAGACCACCACCACCGAGC
>CAYZFZ010000533.1:0-1542 GCA_964477795.1 uncultured Bifidobacterium sp. | reverse complement strand
CGAGGCCCCGGCATGCTCCAAGCTGACGCCACACGATCTCTTTGGCCGACACGAAAACATCCCCCGTGCTCAGTGGCTGGCGGGGTGGACCCCCGCAGCGGCCCCGAATCTAGGTTCCGTCGCGGCGCTGCGCTAGACCCTCTTTGTGTCTTTTCTGCGCGTTGTCGCGGAACGTGGCGAACTTGCCACAGCCCTGACGGGGAGTGTTCGCCGACGAGCCTGCTTACGGCAGCAGATCGGCGCGTAGTTCGGCCACCGTGGAGGGCAGCAGCTCCACCGCTTCCAGGTACTCCGGGTGGTCGACGGCGAGCACGACGCCGTCGGTGAAGGCCGCGACCTGTTCCGGCGTGAACGTCCAGGTGACGTAATGCACCGCCGCGGTGACGTGCTCGCGGGTGAGCTGGGCGGCGTGCTGCGGGTCGACGAGGCAGCGCACCTCCGTGCCGTCGGTGAGGCGGAACACGATGGCCCGCTCGATGCCGACCAGGCGGGTGAGCCATTCGCGCATCTGCTCGTCGGTGGTGAGCTCGATGAACAGCGTGGCGCACAGGTGGCCGGGCTCGGGAATCAGCGGGTTGTAGACGTCGAGCTCCTCCTGGATGCCCTCGTCGGTGAACGTGCGCTCGACGCGGGCCATCTCCTGGATCTGGTAGCGCATCGTGTCGCGGTTCTCGAACGTCAGCGTGAGCACCGTGCCCAGCGAGACGCGGCGGCGGCTCTTCAGGTCGATCACCCGGGCGCGCAGGTCGGCGCGCTCGCGCTCGTAGGCCCGGGCGTCGGCGATGTCGGCGAGCGCCAGCTTGCGGGAGCCGTCGCTCATGTGTGCGCACCTTCCTCGGGGATGCCGTAGGCGCGGGCGATGATCTGCAGCGGGTGCTGCGGCTCCTCGCCGGTCTGCTCGTTGATCGCCGTGTTGGCCAGGTGGCAGTCGCCGGCGACGGCGTCGCCTCCGGCGCGGCGGATCTCGTCGGCCAGCTTGCCGGCGATGGGCACGCTGATGTCGGTGTTCTCCGCACGCAGGCCCCACATGCCGTCGATGCCGCTGCACTGCTGCACCAGCTTCACCTTCGCGCCCGTCAGCTTCAGCAGGTCGCGGCTCTTCAGCCCGATGTTCTGCGCCTTCAAGTGGCACGGCGTGTGGTACGTGATCGTGTTCGGCACGAAGCCGGTGAAGTCGGTGTCGAGCGCGGTGCCCTCCGCCTTGTGTACCTTCATCAGGTACTCGGCCGCGTCGTAGGTGTGCTCGGCGACCAGCTCGGCATCGGCGCCGCCGACATAGTCCACGTAGTCCTTCTTGAGGACGTAGCCGCACGTGGGCTGGGGCACCACCACGTCGTTGCCCTTGCGCACGGTCTTGGCCAGCGCCGCGACGTTCTTCTCGGCGATCTTGGTGAACGCAGCGACGTCGCCGCTGTGGAGGTACGGTGCGCCGCAGCAGCCGGCACCCTCGGCCAGCGAGCACTCGATGCCGTTGCGCTCGTAGACCTTCACGAGGTCGTGGCCGATCTGCGGCTGCTGGTACTCGACGAGGCAGGTGGGGAA
>CAYZFZ010000532.1:0-1546 GCA_964477795.1 uncultured Bifidobacterium sp. | reverse complement strand
CCTCGCGGTAGTGGAGGTCGGTGTGGCAGACGCCGCACGCCTGCACGGCGACGACGGCCTCGCCCGGCCCAGGGTCGGGGATCACGATCGTCTCGATCGTCACCGGTGCGCCCTTGCTGCGCGCCACCACTCCACGAACCTTCTGCGACATGGCCCCTCCTCGATCGGAAACGGTGCAGAGACTAGCGAAGGTGACCGGGCAGCGCGAGTCCGGCACTGACGCACAGGCCGGCGAGCAGAGCATCGAGCGCGGCCTCGAAGCGCTGGTCGGCGGTGCCCTGGTACAGGTGAGCTGCCGTCTCGACGGCGTGAGGGAACTCGGCGGCGTCGAGCGCGGCGTAGTCCTTGCGCCATTCACGGTACGTGGCCCGGCGCGACGCGGGGGTCTCGGCAGCGAGACCCGAGTCGATGGCCGCCGCGCCAACGGTCAGCTCGATCAGCGAGTGGTAGGCAGCGGCCGCGACGGCCGGCGCAAAGCCACCTCGTCGCAGTTCACGCAGCAGGGCCTCGGTGATGCGCAGCTCGTTGGCCAGGCGGGTGGGCGCGGTGCGAACCAGCGCGGCCAGCCGGGGCCGGCGCAGCTGTGCAGCCCGCAGCTCCAGGCAGATCCGCCGCACCGCCGCGCCCCACGCCTCACCGCGACGGGCGGCCACGCGCACGTCGGCGAGGAAGTGATCCGCCACCTCGCGCTGCAGGTCGTCCATGTTGGCGTAGTGCCGGTAGAGCGCACTCGGGTCGCAGCCGAGCGCGTCGCCCACCCGGCGAGCGGAGAGCGCATCGGCACCGTGTTCGGCGACGAGCGCGGCGGCCGCCTCCACGATCCGCTCCCGGCTCAGCGCGGCCGGCCGGCCCATCAGTCGAAGAGCCCGGCGCGACCCAGCCGCTCGGTGCACACCTCGGCACTCCATGGCAGCATCGTGCTGCCGAGGCGCGAGTCGCGGTACATACGCTCGAGCGGCATGTTCTTCTGCATCGACTGCCCGCCGCACACCTTGATCGACAGGCTGGCGACCTCGGCCGCGTGCTCCATCACGGTGATCGCCGCCGCCCACCCGCGCAGCAGGTCGTCCTCGGTGGGGTCGATGACCGCCTCGTCGATGGCGCGGTACATCATCGCCCGCGACTGCTGGTGGCGCAGCTGCATCTGCGCCCAGCCGACCTGCTTGATCGGGTGCTCGCGGCGCGGACCGGTGACCTGGCCGGGCAACTCGCCGCGCAGGTACAGGCGGGTGGCGTCGACGACGCCGCCGGTGAGGCCCAGGTAGCTGGGGCACAGCGAGAGGAACAGCCACGGGTAGCGCAGCGCCGCCTGGTTGTACATGCCGGCCGGCATCCACTCGTTGGACTCGGGCACGAACACGTCCTTCATCAGCAGGGTGCGCGAGACGGTGCCGCGCATGCCCAGCGGATCCCAGTCGTCGACGATCTCCACGCCCTCGCCGTCGCTGGGCACGCCGAGGAGGCGGATCTCGTCCTCGCCCGGCACCTGGCAGGTGACGTTGTAGAACGTGGCGGTGCCGTCGACGAGTCCGCCGAAGATCGCGGC
>CAYZFZ010000531.1:0-1557 GCA_964477795.1 uncultured Bifidobacterium sp. | reverse complement strand
CGAAGCCGGCGTCGGCGACCAGGCGCTCGACGGTCTCGATCCACCAGCGCTCGCCCTCGTCGAACAGCGGGCCTGCCACGTACACCTTCATCTGCTCCAACCCTTCTCGCGGATCTCGTCGCCGTCCTCGTCCATCGGGCGGCCCTGCCAGCGCAGCACCCCTGGCGTCGCGCTCAACTTGGCCAGCAGCCCCTGCATCGGCGTGCCCTCCAGCTCGACGATCGCGTCGCGGGCCGCATAGTGCGGGTCGCTGCTGATGTCGGCCATCGTGAGCACCGGGCCGATCGCAGCCTCCGCGTCCGTGAACGCGCGCAGCACCTCCGCCTGCGGGTGCCGCCCGCACCACTCGCGCATCACCGCCTCCAGCGCCTCGCGGTGCTCCATGCGGGCGGCGAAGGTGGTGAACCGGTCGTCGCCCTCCACACCCAGCACTCGCAGCACCCGGGCGGCGACCGAGTCGCTGGAGGTGCTCAGCCCCACCCACTTCCCGTCGCTGCACTCGTAGGTGCCACGCGGCACGCTGTACGGCAGCCCGGCACCGAGGCGCTCCTGCTCCTGCCCGGTCAGCCGGTAGAGGCCGATCAGCGGACCCATCAGCTGGAACAGGCTCTCCAGCAACGACACGTCGACCACCTGGCCGGTGCCGCTGTGCAGCGCCACCATCGTCGCGAACGCGGCGACGACACCGGTGACCTCGTCGGTGAGTGCGATCGGCGGCAGCAGCGGTTGGCCGCCGGGCAGCCCGCTGATCGCGGACAACCCGCTCATCACCTCGGCGATGGTGGCGAAGCCGGGCCGGCCGGCGTAGGGGCCGGTCTGGCCGAAGCCGGTGACGCGCGTGATGACGAGCGTCGGGTTCAGTGCCAGCAGTTCCTCGGGGCCGAGGCCCAGCCGCTCGAGCGTGCCCGGCCGGAAGTTCTCCACCAGCACGTG
Source organism: uncultured Bifidobacterium sp. (assembly GCA_964477795.1). GTDB lineage: Bacteria > Actinomycetota > Acidimicrobiia > Acidimicrobiales > Ilumatobacteraceae > UBA668. Next base: position 624 of record CAYZFZ010000531.1, on the reverse strand, counting down.
CGCGTCGCGCACCAGCGCGCGCAGGGTGTCGAGATCTTCCGGCGACTTCAGGTCGAGGGTGATGGTGCGCTTGTTGCGGTTGACCAGCTTCCACCACAGGCCGGCGCCGTCGCGCGGGTCGCGCCACGCCATGTTGCGCAGGCTGTCGCCACCGTCGGGGCGCTCCACCTTGACGACGTCTGCGCCGAAGTCGGCGAGGTAGCGGGCGCAGTTCGGGCCGGCGAGCACCGTCGACAGGTCGATGACGCGCAGGTCGGCGAGCGGCCCGCGGGCATCGGGCGGCTGTGGGCCGGCGTCGCTCATCGCATCCACTGCTGCAGGCGATCGCAGGCCTCGGAGATGTCGGCCGCCTCGCCCGCGTAGCTGAAGCGCACGAAGCGATGCCCGCGGGCGATGTCGAAGTCGAGTCCTGGCGTGGCGGCGACGCCCAGCTCTTCGAGCCACTGGTAGCACAGCGCCATCGAGCCACCGGCCTCGGCGGCGAGCCCGGTGACGTCGGCGTAGACGTAGAACGCGCCGTCCGCCTCGGCGATGTCGGTGATGCCCGCGCGGGCGAGCCCGGCCGTGAGCAGCTCGCGGTTGGCGGCGTAGCGGAGCACGTGCCCGTCCAGCTCCTCCGTCGCC
>CAYZFZ010000530.1:0-1560 GCA_964477795.1 uncultured Bifidobacterium sp. | reverse complement strand
ACAAGCGGCCTGAAACCCCAAACCCGAACTGTCAACCGGACTTGCAGCAGTCCCTCGCAGGTCAAGCCGGTATTGGCAAGCACAACTCAACAAGGGTGGCACGAGTCAGGCGAGTCAGGAGGTGCCCTCTCGGCTCAGAACGTTGAAGCTGTCGCAAGCCACATCGTTCCCGGTCAGAGGGCACTTGCACGCTCAGACCCGCCGCAGAACCACGGTCCCGCCGGTGGATCCGGGCTTAGTGCGTGAAAACGACCCTCACCCCGAGCATCACCGCAGGTCACAGCCCGGTCGCCCTCAAGATCCACGGAACGTGAGCCAACTCAGGTGAGCCAACTCAGGTCCGCGATGGCCGGCTTGGATTCGTTCATGCCGCTGACGGTACTGCCCGGCTCTGACCCGGTTTCGCGAGTAGTGGTTCGGGTTGGCGTTCGGGGGGTCTGTGACGGGTCGTGGTGGTTGGGCCTGTGGCTGGGCGTGCTGGTTTGCCCGGTCGGGTCCGGGTTCTCCGTGGTCCTTGGGGTGGGGCCGGTGGTCGGCGGGGTGGTCAGGCCGGTGCTGGGAGTGCTCTCAGGCGGGCCAGGACCTCGGGAAGGATCTGGGGTCCGGGGGGCAGGCGCAGGGTCGCGCGTCTGGCGTGGCGAACCAGCCGGGCGGGGGTGTCGATCAGTTCGCGGCGTAGCCGGTTGAGGTGGGCTCGGCTTCGGCCGTGGCCGTCGTCGAGGCCGGCCAGTTCATGCAGCCACGCGGACAGGTTCACGGCCAGCAGCGCGCCCCACATCCAGGTGGCGTTGACCTCGGGGTGCCCGGAGGGCAGGTGCCGCAGGGCGGCGCCGTGTTTGGCGTCGCGGATGCGGTCTACCCGGCGACCGACGCGCCGACCCGCCCCACACCGTCAATTGTGAAGAGCCGGCAATCGCCGAGGGGGTGCGAGATCGTCGACGCCGGATCAGCGCCAGCGGAACGACTCGCAGTCGCTCGACCCTGAGCCCTCTTCGGGCTGCTGGTACCAAAGCCGGGCCTCGCCCTGCATCGTCTGACCGTCGTCTCCTCCGCCGGTGACGCGAACGACGACCGTCATGCGACCGATCCGTGTCCGCTCGACGAAGTACGCATGCGTCTCGCGTGACGCCGCGAACTCGAGCCGTAGGTCCAGGGGTGCATCCCCGCTAGGCCAGGTGGCCCGAACCAACTCTTCGATGCAGGCCTCTGCGCCGACGGCCGTCGCGACCAACAATGACTCATCCGGCGGCAACGGGTTGACTGTCTCGCCAGCGAGCATTTCGAGCGCTGCCCCAAGCGAAGGTAAGTAGTGAAAGCTGGATATGCGATCACCCAAGTCGGGCAGCAGTTCGGCGCGCAGGGCCCTCTGATCGCCAGATTCCGCAAAATCGCGCGTGTTGCTGGAAATGAAGAACGTCACCGCGTCGCCGCTCTCGCGATGAATTCGGGCAGCGGCGAGCCAGACGGCAGCGTCGCGTGCGCCAGTGGCCGAGTCGTCGGCGGTAGCCCTAGGGCGTGTCTCCAATGAGGGTCTTCAGCCAGGTGATGACTGCGGACAGG
>CAYZFZ010000529.1:0-1581 GCA_964477795.1 uncultured Bifidobacterium sp. | reverse complement strand
TCAGCGATCGGGCCCATGAAGATCTTGGTGGTGCTGTTGGCGAGGATGGTGTCGGCGGCAGTGCGGTAGCGCTCCTCGAGCTGGGCGATCGTCTGCCAGACGGTGGCGATGCGGATGCCGTGTCCGGCGGCTTGTGAGAGCAGGCGGGGGAGGTCGCGTAGCGGTGCAATGTTCGCGGCTTCGTCCATGAGGACGCGGAGCGTCGGCGAGAGTGGCGCGGACTGGGAGGCGCGTTCGGCGGTCTCGTGCAGCAGCCCGGAGAGGATCGTGGCGATCAGCGGGGTGAGGAGTTGCTGGTGGCGGTCGGCGGCGACGATGTAGAGCGTGTTGCGGTGGTCGTCGAGGAACGCGTCGGCTGTTAGGGCCGTGTCGCTGTCGCGTTGGAGCTCGGGGTAGCGGTAGGCGGCGAGGACCGAGGCGGCGCTCATGTAGGTCGTGCCGCGGTTGCGCTCGTCGAGGCTTGCGGTGCCGTGAAGCTGTCTGAGCGCGGCGACGGCGCGGGTGCCGGCGAGCAGTTCGGCGGGCTCTTCGGTGTTCTGGGTGTCGAGCCAGGCCAGGACGGTGGTGATCGGCCGGTCGTCGATGGCCGCGGCGTGTAGAAGGGGGGCGAGGAGCTTGGCCGCTTCGCCGCGCCAGTAGGAGGCGATCTCCGAGTCGCCTTGCTGGGTGGCGTCGGCGAGCCAGGTCGCTTGACGCAGCGCCCTCGACCAGTCGGTGCAGCCGTCGAGCGGATCCCACGTGCAGGTGTCCTGGTTGAACGGGTCGTACACCCACACCTGCCCAAGATGGCTGCGCCAACCGCGGGTGACGTCGAGCACGTCGCGTTTGGTGCTGGTGACGATCGCCGGGCCGTCGTGTTCCAGCAGCCACGGGATCACGAAGCGGGTGGTCTTACCGGCGCGGGTGGGGGCGATCAGCGCGACGTGCGCTTCGGGGTCGGTGCGCAGCTTGCGCCGGTCGAGGGTGCCGAGGCTGAACCCGCCGCGCGTTCGGCGCCGGCTGGTGAGGTCGCGCAGGTCGCGTGGGCGGGCCCACGCGCGCGGGCGCGATCCGCGTGGGTCGTTGGGGCGCCGGCCGAGGCGCTCGCGGGCCATCGCGGGCTCGAGCCGCGTCCAAACCAGTGCGGCCAGGGTGAGGAGGGCGAGCACGGTGCCGCCTGCGGCGGTCCACCACAGGCCCGGGTCGGGCATCCGGCGGGCGGCGGTCTCGTTGTAGGCGCTGGCGGGGTTGGCCCAGCGTTGCTGGGCGGCGAGGCGCATGGTGCCGGCGATCAGCTCCGCCGGGCGTGCGGCGGGCAGCCGGCCGGAGCCGGCGAGCGTGGCCGCTGTGGGCAGCAGCAGCGCGACGAGCACCAGGACGACGATCGCGACGAGCAGGGGGAGCAGGTCGGGGGCGTCGAGTTGCGGCGGGCGTGGTTCGTGGTCGCGCTCGCGCGTCATCTGTTTCCTCGGGTGGCGAGGGTCAGGACCCAGGCGGCGGGTGGCCGGTTGCCGGGGCGGCCGGGGCCGTGTTGCCAGGAGAGGTGTAGGTGGTTGCCGCGGCCGTGGTTGGGGTCGCCGTTGTAGCCGACCCAGCGCCACG
>CAYZFZ010000528.1:0-1584 GCA_964477795.1 uncultured Bifidobacterium sp. | reverse complement strand
TCTCGTCGTTTGAAGGGCAGTTGACGGCACGCTCGGCCGACAGGCGCAGTACAAGAGGCCAAAGAAGCTCGTCGGCACGCTGGGTGTCGTCCGCGCGCAGGCAGATCCGGGCGTTCGGATGTTGTGACATGGCGCTGATCGAAGCCCGATTGCTCGCTGGCGCCGGAGTGTCTTCTCCAGGATCTTGAGTGAGCGGGCATGCCGCCGCTTGCTGTTGGTTCGAGGCCTTCGGGCTGGGTCTATGTCTCCCAGAGGACGTCGAGTGGGGCGGCGGTGATTCGGTCTCCGAAGGGCGCCGCGGTGGGTCCGGTATGGAGGATCATGCCTCGCACGAACTGCCGCCCGAGCCGGTCACGCATCGTGGCAAGCCAACGCCCGTCGGCGTTGCTGACGGTCGAACTGGCTTTGACCTCGAGGCCGACGACCCGGCCGTCGGCCGTCTCCAGGACGAGGTCGACTTCGGCGCCGCCGTGGTCGCGGTAGTGCCACATCATGGGGGCGTCCTCCGACCAACCCAGCTGGCGGCGCAACTGGCCGGCCACGAACCCTTCCAGGAGCCCACCGCCCATTTGCGCGGCGGCCACGCCGTGCCCGCGAGCGTCCACGTTGGCCAGACGCGCCGCCAGGCCGGTGTCCAGCAGGGCGCACTTGGGCCGCGAGACCACACGCTTGGACAGGTTTGTCGACCACGCCGGGACCCGCTGGATCAGGTACAGGGTTTCCAGCAGCGACAGGTAGGGCGCGAGTGTCCGGACCGGGATGCCCGCGTCGTTGGCGATGCCCGCGACGTTCAACTCCGCCGCGTTCCGGGCGGCCAGCAAACGCAGGAGTCGGGGCAACTCCTCCAACCGCTGCAAGGCTGACACGTCGTGTGCGTCGCGTTCGGTGATCCGGCGCAGGTAGTTGTCATACCAGTCTGTCCGCCGCCGGCCTATCGCGCGGGCCAAGGCTTCGGGATAACCCCCCGCGCAGGCACGCTCCAGGTAGTCCGCCCGGGTCAGGACGCTGCGATGCCCAGTGAAGGACTCCCCGGCGAGTACGCGGTCGATGAACGTCTCCCGCCGCCCGGCCAGTTCCCCCTGGCTGAACCCGAACAACTCCACATCCTCGGCGCGGCCCGCCAGGCTGTCCTGCATGGCCGGCAGCCGGAGCAGATTGGCCGAACCGGTCAGCAGGAACCGGCCTGGACGCGGATCGGCATCCACCGCCATCTTCAACGCGAGAATGAGGGCCGGCACCCGTTGGACCTCGTCGATGGCCAACAGGCCGTCAGGGAATTGGCGAACGAACCCCGCCGGATCGAGCTCGGCCGCCGTCCGGGTGACCTCGTCGTCCAGCGTCACCAACCGGCCGTGGCGCAGCGCCACCACTTGGGACGCGAGGGTCGACTTGCCCACCTGCCGCGCCCCCTGGATCACCACGATCCTGGTGTCGTCCAGCGCCTCGAGAATCCGGGGCTTGAGGAAACGTTCCCGCAGGGCAACCATGAGGCGATCCTAACCCGATTTCTCGCCGATTCTCTATGACCTCGTCGCCGATTCTCCCCACTCTCGTCGCCGATCTTCCGAGCAGACCCCAAACATC
>CAYZFZ010000527.1:0-1588 GCA_964477795.1 uncultured Bifidobacterium sp. | reverse complement strand
CGGCGCGCGGCCAGTTCCCGCTCCGCGGCGGCGGCCATCACGGCCACGTCGGGCAGCAGTCCGTGCCACAGCTGCTGCTGCAGCGCGGCCTGGTGCACGAGCATGCCGAGACCGTCGACGGGGTGCGCTCCGGCTGCATGCGCGGCGCGCAGCAGCGCCGTCACCCGCGGGTGGTACACGAGATCGGCCACCACCTGACCGGCCCGCAGCAGTGCCGGATCGCAGGGCAGCTCGTCGGCCCCCATCCCCACCGAGGTCGCGTTGACGACGATGTCGGCGTCGCGCACGTCGGCGGGCGAACCCACCACGCCCACCCCGCCCGCCAGCTGCACGGCGTCGTGTGCGGTGCTGGCCGTGCGGTTGACGACGGTGATGCGGGCGGCCCCGTCGCGAGCCAGCGCATCGACGATCGAACGCGCCGCGGCACCGGCGCCGAGCACGCACATCGAGCGCCCGGCGACCGTCACCCCGGCGGCGGCGAGCGAGGCGACGAAGCCGGCACCATCGGTGCTGTATCCCTTCAGCGAGCCGTCGGCCTGCGGCACCACCGTGTTGACGCTACGCAGTGCCGCGGCGGCTGGGTCGAACGCGTCGACGGCGGTGGCGACGGCCTCCTTGTGCGGCATCGTCACCGACAGGCCGCCGAGGCCCAGCGCGCGCATCGCCTCGAGCGCGGCCGGGGCACTGCCTGGTGCGACCTCGAACGCGGCGTACACCCAGTCCACGGCGAGCTGCGCGAAGGCAGCGTTGTGCAACGCCGGCGACAGGCTGTGACGGACCGGGCTACCGATGACGCCGGCAACCCGCGTGGCCCCCGAGATCACCCGAGCAACCCCTTGTCGCGCGCAGCCTGCACATTGGCCTCGTGCTGCTCGAGCGTGGCGGCGAACGCGTGGTGGCCGTCCTCGTCGGCCAGCACGTAGTACAGGTACAGGCACGGCGTGCCCTGCGGCAGGCCCACACACAGCGGGTCGCCCAGCGACGGGTTGGAGACCGGGTTCAGTGCCGCCTCGATGCTGGCGCGGCCAGGGTTGGCGATCGGCGTCGGCGGCAGCCCGGTGTGCATGTACGTGTTGTACGGCGTGTCGATCTCGGCGAGCGCCGACGGCGACGAGCCGGCCGGTTGGCCGTACAGGAGCGTGGCGTCGATCTGCAACGGCATGCCCAGGTACAGGCGGTTGTAGATGACGCGCGCGATCTTCGCCCGGTCCTCCGGCACGCGGGCCTCACGCTCGATCAGGCTGGCGACGATCAGCACCTTGTACGGGTCGAGCCCCACTCCAGGCGCCTTGGCCTCGATGTCCTCCTGGCGGCCGACACGCTCCATCAGCTTGACCATCCGCTCCACCACCTGCCCGGCGCTCTCGCCGTTGGACACCTGGTACGTGTCGGGGAAGAGCAGGCCTTCCAGGCTGTTCACGTCGGCCGGCTGCCAGATGGAACGGATCTGGCCATCCGTGGTGGCGGTGTGGAAGTCCGCCGCCAGCAGGCGCGGCACCTTGTCCTCCAGCCGGGTGCCCATCTTGTCGAGCGTGTAGCCCTCGGGGAAGGTCACCTTCGTGAACGTCTCCGACGGCGGCGTGCTGAG
>CAYZFZ010000526.1:0-1600 GCA_964477795.1 uncultured Bifidobacterium sp. | reverse complement strand
CGTCGGCGAGTCGTCGCAATCGCGTCGTTGTGCCGCAACGTGATGCCGGCCCCGAGCCGCCACCCGCGCGCGCGGCGGCCGTGCGCGCGCCGCGGCACGACGAGTGCTGTGCCTCGATCGCGCGCACGCCCTCGTCGCGGCGGCCGCGACGCGCGGCGGGCCGATCAGCACACGATCGAGCTCCGCCGCACGACGACGGCCCAGAGCAACTCCGAACGGTGATGGCGGGCGGCCGCGCTCGTGAAGACGAGAACCGCCGATGCGGCGGCGCCGGACCCGGCATGCCGCGCACGGAGTCGCCGCGTCGGCACCATCACTCAACGGAGGTCTCGATGAGCCGCTTGCCCCTGTTGTTCGCCCTGGTCTGCATCGTCGGTCTGGGCATTCCACCCGGCGCTTCCGCCACCACGATCCCCGCGTCCACGGCGGTGCAGACCGACTACGCGCTGGTCCCGCACGGGACGTACACGATGGGCGGTGACGACTGGTCGTGCGGCACGAGCGTGCACACCGTGACGCTCACCCGCGACTTCTTCCTCGCCCAGTACGAGGTCACCAACCAGCAGTACCTCGACCTGCTCCAGTGGGCCTACGACCACGGCTTCGTCACCGTCTCCGGAAGCCACGTGCTCGACCTGCTCGATCCCGCCAACGTCCTGCTCGTCGACCTCGCCTCGCCCTACTGCGAGATCCAGTTCGCCGACGGCTCCTTCGCCCTGCGCAACTCCGGGCACGGCATCAACCCCGACCACCCCGTGAAGTCCGTCTCGTGGTACGGAGCCGCCGCCTACTGCAACTGGCTCAGCCTCCGCGAAGGCCTGCCCCCCGCCTACGACCACCACACATGGCAACCCGTCTCGGGAAGCCTCTACGAGCAGTCCGGCTATCGGCTGCCCTCCGAGGCCGAGTGGGAGCGAGCCGCCAAGTACGACGACGACCGCCTCTATCCCTGGGGCGACGAATCGCCCACCTGCTCGCGCGCCAACTACGCCGCCTGCGGTTCGTGGACCCTTCCCGTCGGCAGCCTCCCGGCCGAGAAGTCCATCGGCGGCGTGGCGATGTACGACATGGCGGGCAACGCCTTCGAGTGGTGCGCCGACTGGTTCGTCTGCAACCTCGGCACCGACCCCGTGACCGACCCCGAGGGGCCTGCGAGCGGAGACGATCGCTTCTTCCGCGGCGGTGGCACCAGCGCCGGGCTCGACGAGGAGCTGATGTGCAGCTTCCGCAACAGCGCCTGGGCGCGCAGCCCCGACTTCACCGGCGGCGATGTCGGCTTCCGCTGCGCTCGCACGGCGGGTCCCGTCGTGATCATCACGGCCGCCGTCGGTGGTCCGGCGTCACCGCATGCCGAGTTCCACCTGCAGGCCTGCCGCCCGAACCCGACCCGCGGGGCGAGCGACGTCTGCTTCGTGCTGCCCGTCGCCCGCACCGTCGACGTGACGCTGCTCGACGTCGCGGGGCGCGTCGTGCGCACCGCCCTCGCTTCGGGGCCGCTTGCGGCGGGCGAACATCGCATTCGTTGGAACGGCCGCGACAACTCGGGCGCGCAGGTGCCCGACGGTGTCTACCTCGTGCAGGTGCGCGCGGGACAGGACGT
>CAYZFZ010000525.1:0-1630 GCA_964477795.1 uncultured Bifidobacterium sp. | reverse complement strand
TCCTTGCTCAGCTTTCGTACTTCTGGGCGTGAAGAGTGCGGGCTTGTTCGATCCAGTTCTCGCGCTCGATCCGCCCGGGGAAATCGAGTTCGTTGCCGATGCGCTCGGCTTCGGCGGCTGACCAGGCGGCGACCTGGGCAAAGGTGGTGACACCCATCTCACGCAGCTTCGCGTTGAGCACGGGGCCGATGCCCACGACGGCTTCGAGGTCGTCGGCTTCGCTGCCGTCAAGTTCGAGGGTGGCCACCGCCGCGCCCCCGGCCTGCAGCTCGCCGCCCAGCGGGCCGAGCTCGGCGGGCTGCGCCTGGCGAGCGGACTTTCCACCCGACAGGGCTTCGGCGCCACTGACGATCTCCATGATCTCGGTGGTGATGCTGTCCTGACGGGCGCGGTTCATGATGCGGCTGAGGTTCTTGATCAGTTCCTCGGCGTTGTCGGTGGCGCTCTTCATCGCCCGCTGGCGGAAGGCGTGCTCGCTGGCGGCCGCGTTGAGCAGGGCCGCGTAGATGCGGGCCTCCACGTAGCGCGGCAGCAGGGTGTCGAGGATCGTGCCCGGATCGGGCTCGAACTCGTAGTCGGCGGGGGTGCCGGCGGCATCGGGTGCCTTGCCGTCGCCACCGGCGACCGTCTCACGGTCGAGCGGCACCAGCGGGCGCTGCACGACTTCCTGCGAGCCGGCGCTGATGAAACGGGTGTAGACGAGCTCGACTCGGTCGAACTCGCCGGCAACGAAGCGCTCGACGACGTCTTCCCCGATCTCACGCGCATGGGCGTAGGTGGGGTTGTCGCTGAAGCCGCCGTACGACGTGGCGATGTTGTAGTTGCGGAAGCGGAAGTAACCCTCCGCCTTGCGGCCGACGGTGACGAGCGCGTAGTCCTGGCCGGCGAGCACACCGGCCTTCACCTCGCCCTCGGCGGCACGCTGCACGCCGGAGTTGTACCCGCCGCACAGGCCGCGATCGGCGGTGATGACGACGTACGCGGTCTTGCGCACCTCAGGGCGACCCGCGAGCAGCGGCGACTGCGAGGCGCCACCGGCCGCGGCCAGGTCCTTCACCACTTCCGTGATCTGGTCCGAGTAGGGCACGGCGGCGGCAACGCGCTGCTGGGCCTTGACGATCCGCGACGCCGCGATCAGCTCCATGGCGCGCGTGATCTTCTTCGTGGCCTGGACGCTGCGGATGCGCCCTCTGAGGATTCGTTCCTGACCACCAGCCATCTAGATCACTCCGTCGCGAGGGTCTTGTTGCTGTGGGCTTCGCCCAGCTCGCCGGCGTCGGTGGCCAGCACGTCGGCGGTCTTGGCAGCCGAGGCGCTGGCCGCGACGAAGGTCTCCTTGAACGAGGCGATGATGTCGCCCAGCTCGGCGGGCACGTCGGCCTTGGGGTTGCTGCGCATGCTGCTGAGCAGGCCGCCCTGGGTGCTGCGCACGTGGGCGAGCAGCTCGGACTCGAAGCGGCGCACGTCGTGCACCGGCAGGCTGTCGAGGTAGCCCTTGGTGCCGGCGAACACGACGACGACCTGCTCCTCCACGGGCATCGGGCTGTTCAGCGGCTGCTTGAGCAGCTCCACCAGCCGGTAGCCGCGCTCGAGCTGGGCCTTGGAGATGGCGTCGAGCTCGGAGCCGAAG
>CAYZFZ010000524.1:0-1633 GCA_964477795.1 uncultured Bifidobacterium sp. | reverse complement strand
CGGGTCACCGAGGGCCCGCTCGCCGAGCGCCTCGTACCAGGCGTCGAGCGGGCACGGCAGCTGGTCCCGGCACGACGGGCACAGGTCGGTGCCGTCGCACCGGCCGAGCGGGTCGAGCACCGGCACGAGACCGGCCGCCCACCTCAACGCTCCGTTGCGGAAGCCCAGCCGGCCCTTGGTCTGGGGCAGGTGGTCGAAGAGCTGCACCGTGGCGCCCATGACGGTGGCGGCCCCGGCCGTGTCCCCGGCCGCGGCGAGCTCCTCGACCAGGGAGCGCAGCTCGGCGAGCACCTTGTCGCCGGGTGCCTGCGCCGCGGCGACAAGGTCGGCGAGGTGGCGGCACCGGAGGCGAGCGCACTCGGCAGCCTGGGCCCGCCACTTGGCGAAGAGGCGTACCCCGGCGCGGCGTGAGAGCACCAGCGTGTGGCCCTCCATGTGCTCGACGGGCAGCACCGGTGCCTCGGGGCGCTCACGGGTGCCGGTGCGGGCGCGGCCCTTGACGGTGCGGGTCGTCGCGCCGCTGGAGACCTCCTCGAGGAGCGCGTCGATGTCGGTGTGGCCGAGATCAGCGGCCCGGTCGAGCATCTCGACGAGCGCCTCGGCGCACGCGGTGGCGTCCGACAGCGCCTTGTGCGGGTGGGCGTTGACGATGCCGAGCTCGTCGGTGAGCGCTGCGAGCGACCGGCGCTCGGGCCGGACATCGACGAGCGCACACAGCCGGCCCGACGTGTCGAGCACCGCTGCTTCGGGGAGCTCGACGCCGACGCGCCGCAGCTCTGAGCGCAGCACGGCGAGGTCGTAGCCGACGTAGTGGCCGGCGATGACGAGGCGCTCGCCGTCGGCTTGTTCGAACAGGGGCACGATCTGGCTGGCGATGTCGGCGAACATGGGCTCTCCGACGAGGTGCTGGTCGTCGATGCCATGCACGGCGCGGCTCGCCCGGGACACAGGGACGCCGGGGTTGATGTAGGTCTCCCACCGACCACGCAGCGTCCCGCCGAGACAGGTCACCGCGGCGAACTGGAGTGCCCGGTCGGTGCCGCCACCCGGTGACGCCGTGGTCTCGAGGTCGATGACCACGACGCGCAGGCCGCCCCAGAGTGCTTCTTGTGCTGCGCTGCGCTGACTCATGCGAGCCCTCGTTCCCGGACGAGTGACGACACGAGTGTGGAGTCCCGCAGTGACGAGTAGGTGCCTTGGGGCGGTCGCGGGTCGGCGATGGAACGCAGTGCCACGGTCCAGCCGTCGTGGCCGGTCATGTCGTTGCGCAGCGCCTTGGTGACCTCGCCGATGTCGTCGAACGCGCCGTGGTGACGGGCCACGGCGAGGTCGAACAACAAGTTGGTGCGCTCGATGTTGCCGAAGCTCGTGCGCCGCATCGCCAGCAGCGGGGTGACGTGTTTGGAGATGAGCGTCTCGAGCCCGCCGGTGGAGACAGGAACCCCGGGCAGCGCGGCCAGGTCGTCGAGCACGAGCGCCATGGGCAGCTCGTAGTTGCGGCGCACCGCCACCAGCTTGTTGGTGGGCAGCTTGTTGGCCTTCAGCGTGTCGAACAGCTCGTCCCACCACTTCGACCACGCCCCGGGCGAGTCGAGCACACCCGAGTGGCGCGACAGCTTCGAAGTGAGCTCGG
>CAYZFZ010000523.1:1326-1633 GCA_964477795.1 uncultured Bifidobacterium sp. | reverse complement strand
GGCGCCGAGCCGATCGGCAAGGTGGTGATCGGCACCGTCAAGGGCGACATCCACGACATCGGCAAGAACCTGGTGGCGATGATGCTCGAGGGTGCCGGCTTCGAGGTCATCGACCTGGGCATCAACACCGACGCCGACAAGTTCCTCGCCGCGCTCGACGAGCACCAGCCCGACATCCTCGGCATGTCGGCGCTGCTCACCACCACGATGCCGTACATGAAGGTGGTCATCGACACGCTGCAGGAGCGTGGCGAGCGCGACAAGTACATCGTCCTCGTCGGCGGCGCACCGCTCAACGAGGAGTTCG
>CAYZFZ010000523.1:0-1316 GCA_964477795.1 uncultured Bifidobacterium sp. | reverse complement strand
GCGACGCGGCCGTCGCCTCCGAGACCGCCAAGCAGCTCGTGACGTCGCGGCGCGGCCGCACCGAGCCTCCCGGCCCGTCCGTCGCCTGAGGCACGTCACCATGGGCCAGCCCCTCGTCCTCGCGTGTGGCGCCTTGGTATCCGAGCTCCGTGCTGTCCTGCGGGCGAACGATCTCGCCGGTTCCGTGGAAGTCCGCTACCTCCCGGCGAACCTCCACAACCGGCCCGACCGGATCGAGCCGGCCGTGCGTGCACTGCTGGCCGAACTCGACCCCGATGCGCAACGCCCGGTGCTGCTCGGCTACGCGGACTGCGGCACCGGCGGCGGCCTCGACCGCCTGCTGGAGGAGATGCCGCGGGTGCGCCGGCTGCCGGGCAGTCACTGCTACGAGTTCTTCGCCGGCAGCGCGCTCTTCGCCGCGCTACACGATGCCGAGCCGGGCACCCTGTACCTCACCGACTTCCTGGCCAAGCACTTCGAGGCGCTGCTGTGGCAGGGCCTCGGGCTCGACCGCCACCCCGAGCTGCTGCCGCTGTACTTCGGCAACTACACCCGCGTGGTGCTGCTCTCCCAGGCCGACGACCCGTCCGTCGTCACCGCCGCGCAGGCGGCGGCCGAGCGGCTGGGGCTGCGTTTCGAGCAGCGCCACGTCGGCCTCGCCCCGTTCGCGGAGGCTGTCCGCGTCGCACTCCGCCCGAGCCGGAAGGTGGCCTGAACCATGTCCCGTCGCAGCAGCAGCGAGGTCGTCGTCATCATGTGGCGCGACATCCCCGCCCAGATCAACGGCAAGGCCGGCGCCGACCGCCACCAGGTGATCCTCCCCCATCGCTTCCAGAAGGCGATCGACCGGGCGGCGATGGTGGCCGGCAAGAAGACCGCCCAGGAGTACGTGGGCGAGTGGCGGCGCACCAGCTACCCGCTGGCCGGCGAGCTGGCTGCCACCGTCGACGAGATCGCCGCGTCGATCGAGGTCGAGTTCACCAACGAGCGGCTGCACGCGCTCGTCGACAACGGCGGCTGGGACCCTGCCGCCGCCACCGCCACCACCGAACCCGTTCCCCCCACCCAGCCGGACACGGCCACCACCGGAGACCAACCGTCATGACCCACACCGTCGTCAGTTCCGCCACCAAGGAAGTCGTCATCGGCTTCGACCGACCCTTCGTGATGATCGGCGAGCGGATCAACCCCACCGGGCGCAAGCTGCTCGCCGAGGAGATGAAGAACGGCGACTTCAGCCGCGTCGAGGCCGACGCGCTGGCGCAGGTTGCCGCCGGCGCGCACATGCTCGACGTCAACGCCGGCATCCCGCTGGC
>CAYZFZ010000522.1:0-1637 GCA_964477795.1 uncultured Bifidobacterium sp. | reverse complement strand
ACCTGATGACGCTCGGCTGGACGCCCAAGGGTGGCAGCGAGATCGCCGACTGGCCGCAGATGGAGGCCGACTTCCTGCTGGAGGACGTGAACCACTCGCCGGCGTTCTTCGACCTGAAGAAGCTCGCCGCGTTCAACGGCGAGTACATCCGCATGCGGTCGGCCGAGCAGTTCCTGGAGGCCTGCCGCCCATGGTTGCTGGCCGGCACCGCGTTCCGGGCCGACCGCTTCGACGAGCGCATGTTCCTGGAGATGGCACCGCACATCCAGCCGCGCTGCGTCACGCTCGCCGACGCCGCCGGGGTGGTCGACTTCCTGTTCCTGGAGAGCCCTGTCTTCGACGACGCCTCGCTGCAGAAGACGTTCGCGGGGACGGACGGCCACGAGATCCTCGCCGACACTCTCGCGGCCTACGAGGCGTTGCCGTCATGGACTGCCACGGACCTGAAGGCCGCGCTGGAGGCGATCGCCGAGCGTCGCGGTCTCAAGCTGGGCAAGGCGCAGGCGCCCGCGCGCGTCGCCGTCACGGGCCGCACGGTGGGCCCGCCGCTGTTCGAGGCGCTGGAGGTGCTGGGCCGCGAGCGGTCGCTCGAGCGGCTGCGCCACGTCCAGCCGGTCGGAGATCCGTCCGCTTGACCGAACCCGTGCCCGGCGCCATGCCCGAGGCGACGCCGCCGTCGGGGATCGATGTCGAGCAGGTCGTGCGCGACCCCACCCCGGTGCAGCCACTGCCGGTGCCTCGCCGGACCGGTTGGCGCCGGGCGCGCCGCATCGCTGCCGTGGTGTTCGGGGTGCTCGCCGTCTACTACCTCGCCACGCTGTGGATCGTGTTCCGCACGGGCAACACCGACCAGGCCCGCCCTGTCGATGCGATCGTGGTCCTCGGCGCGGCACAGTACGACGGTCGGCCCTCGCCACAGCTTGCCGCCCGTCTCGACCATGTCGTCGACCTGTGGGAGCGTGGGCTCGCGCCGCTCGTGGTCACCACCGGCGGCAAGCGGCCGGGCGACCGCTTCACCGAAGCCCAGGCGTCGGCTCGGTACCTGGAGGAACGTGGCGTGCCGGCCGATGCGATCGTGCAGGTCGGCGGCAGCAACTCCTACGACTCGCTCGTCGCGGTGCGCGACGAGCTGGGCGACCGCGGCCTCGATCGCGTGCTGCTGGTCAGCGACCCGTATCACTCGCTGCGCATCCGCCTGATCAGCCAGGAGCTGGGCCTCACCGCCTACACCTCACCCACGCGAACGAGCCCCGTGCGGGGTGCCGCCGTGCGCTGGCGGGAAGCGAAGGAGGCGGCCGGCATCGCGCTCGGCCGGATCATCGGCTTCGACCGGCTGCTGGAGATCACCGGCTGACGTCACGCCGCGATGGCCGATGTCGTGGTGGGAGTTTCAGGGCGGCGTTGCTACACTCACTGCGCCCTTCGGGGAAACCCGGTGGGGTGTGGTGTAACTGGCAACACAGCAGATTCTGGTTCTGTTATTCAGGGTTCGATTCCTTGCACCCCAACCAACGCAACGGCTTGCCGAGGCGTCCGCAGCTCGCAAGAGCTGAAGTCAGCAACACACAGCAATGCAGCCTGGCCCCATCGTCTAGTGGCCTAGGACACCACCCTCTCAAGGTGGCGGCACGGGTTCG
>CAYZFZ010000521.1:0-1640 GCA_964477795.1 uncultured Bifidobacterium sp. | reverse complement strand
GTGCTGCCGCCTGAACGGCCCAGCCGATGGCATCGATGCCGGTCGGGGTGCGGCCACCGTGGAGGTACACCTCGTAGCCCGTGCCATCGGGCATGCGCTTCGCGTCGATCGCGCACACGCAGCACTGGGCGCCGAACTCGGCGGCGATGTCGCGGATCAGGTCGGGCCGGTGGACGGCGGCGGTGTTGACGCTCACCTTGTCGGCGCCGGCGCGCAGCATCGTGCGCGCGTCGTCGGCGGTGCGGATACCGCCGCCCACGGTGAAGGGGATGAACACCTGCTCGGCCGTGCGGTACACGACGTCGACCATCGTGTCGCGGCCGTCGGACGAGGCCGTGATGTCGAGGAACACGAGCTCGTCGGCACCCTCCGTGTCGTACTTGGCGGCCAGCTCCACCGGGTCGCCCGCGTCGCGCAGCCCCACGAAGTTGACGCCCTTCACGACCCGGCCGTTGGTGACGTCGAGGCAGGGGATGACGCGTGCGACCCTCATCGGAACGACCTCATCCGGCCAGCTCCGCGAGCGCGTCTGCGACGGTGAAGCGGCCCTCGTAGAGCGCCTTGCCGGAGATGACGCCGGTGAGGCCCGGCACGGCCTTCAGCGCAGCGATGTCGGCCAGCGTGGCCACACCCCCGCTGGCGATCACCGGGATCTCGGTGGCGAGCGCTGCGGCGGTGAGCCCCACCACGTCGGGGCCGACGAGCATGCCGTCGCGGGCGATGTCGGTGATCACGAACGCCGCCGCAGTGGGGAACCACTGCAGTGCGTCGACGAGTTGCACGCCCGAACCCTCGGTCCAGCCGTGCACGGCGACCTCGCCCGCGCGGTGGTCGAGCCCGACGGCGACCGACACGACCGCGGATGCCTCGGCCACCAGGCGCGGCTCGGCGACCGCGGCACTGCCCATCACGACCCGCGCGACACCGGCGTCGGCGAGCGACAGGGCGTCGCCGATGGTGCGCACGCCCCCTCCCGTCTGCACGCTCGCCTTCCCGGCGACCGCACGGGCGATGGCGGCGACCACCGGCCGGTTCACCGGCGAGCCGCTGCGCGCCGCGTCGAGATCGACGACATGGATCCAGCGGGCACCGGCGGCGGCGAACGACTCGGCCACCGCCACCGGATCGTCGCCGTAGGTGGTCTGGTCGCCGTAGTCGCCCTGGCGGAGGCGGACGACCTTGCCGGCGAGCAGGTCGATCGCGGGATACAGATCGATCATGCGAGCACCGAGTGCGCGTCGACGAGGCGCACGAAGTTGCGCAGCAGCGCCAGCCCGGCCGCGCCCGACTTCTCCGGGTGGAACTGTGTCGCGAACACGTTGCCGAGGCGGAATGCGGCGTTGACCGTGCCGCCGTAGTCGCACGTGGCGGCGACGACCGCAGGGTCGGCGGGCACGCCGTGCAGGGAGTGCACGAAGTACACCCATGGCCGCTCGCCCAGGCCGTCGAACATCGGGTCGCCGGCCGTGACGTCGAGCCGGTTCCACTGCATCTGCGGGCGTGGCAGCGCGTCGGTGATCCAGCGGATGGAACCGTCGATCACCCCCAGCCCCGCGTCGTACGTGTCTTCCTCGCTGTCGGTGAACAGCATCTGCATCCCGACGCAGATGCCGTGGAACGGCCGGTGGGACGCGACGGCG
>CAYZFZ010000520.1:0-1653 GCA_964477795.1 uncultured Bifidobacterium sp. | reverse complement strand
GCCGTAGTACTCGTAGCCCCACACCCGTGACAGCAGGATCTCGCGGGTGAACACCTTGCCCGGGTTCTGGGCGAGGAACTTGAGCAGCTCGTACTCCATGTAGGTGAGATCGAGCGGGTGGCCGCCGATGGAGGCCTGGTACGTCTCCAGGTTCAGGGCCAGGCCGCTGTACTCCACCATCTCCGGCCTGGCCTCGTTGCCGCCACGGAAGAACAGGTGACGCAGGCGCGCCTCCACCTCCGCCGGGTGGAACGGGGTGAGGCAGAAGTCGTCGAACAGCTCGTCGCGCAGCTGCAGATCGGCCAACTGGCCGCCGCCCACCAGCAGCAGCAGGGGTGCCACCGGCGTGTCGCGCTTGCGCAGCGCACGGCACAGCGCCCACGCGCCGTCCGGGTCGGCGTCGCAGGCGACGACCGCGCCGGCCCAACCGGCCGGCGGCTCGTTGCGGGCCGCTTCCTCGGCCGAGCCGACGGCCTTCCACCGGTAGCCGGCGAGGTCGAGCGTGCGCGCCAGGTCGGGCGGCGGCGGTTCCGGGAAGACCGCGATCAGCTCCATCCGACGACGCCTTCCATCACAGGGCTCGCAGGTACCGGTCGAACTCGAACTGGCTGACGTGCGTCTTGTAGGCCCGCCACTCGCTGCGCTTGTTGCGCAGGAACCACTCGAAGATGTGCTCGCCGAGCGCCTCGCGCACGAGCGCCGAGCGCTCCATCACCTTCAGCGAATCGCTGAGCGATTGGGGCAGCGTGTCGATGCTCAGCGCGGCAAGCGCGGCGTCGTCGAGCTCGAACAGGTTGGCGGCCGCCTCCGGCGCCAGCTCGTAGCCTTCGGCGATGCCCTTCAGCCCGGCGGCGAGGATGACGCTGAACGCCAGGTACGGGTTGCACGCGGGGTCGGGGCTGCGGTACTCGATGCGGGTGGCGCTGGGGTTGCCGCGCTTGACGATGGGAACGCGGATGAGGCCGCTGCGGTTGTTGCGCGCCCAGCTGATGTGCACGGGCGCTTCGAAGCCGGGCACCAGCCGCTTGTAGCTGTTGACGGTCTGGTTCGTGATGGCGGTGATCTCGGCGGCGTGGCGCAGCAGGCCGGCCATGAACCGCTGGGCGATCGGCGACAGGTTGTAGGGGTCGTCCTGGCTGTAGAACGCGTTGTTCTCGCCGTCGAACATGCTGAAGTGCATGTGCATGCCGCTGCCCTGCACGCCTTCCAGCGGCTTGGGCATGAACGTCGCGTGCACACCCTGCTTGGCGGCCACCTCCTTCACCACCAGGCGGAACGTCATCACGCTGTCGGCCATGGTGAGCGCATCGGTGTGGCGCAGGTCGATCTCGTGCTGGCTGGGGGCGTCCTCGTGGAAGCTGTACTCCACCGGGATGCTCATCGTCTCCAGCGTGCGGATGGTCTCCTTGCGCAGGGTGCCGGCCACGTCGGTGGTGGTGAGGTCGAAGAAGCCGCCCTCGTCGAGCGGGGTGGGCCCGTGGCCCTTCTCCGGCGGTGCAAAGTAGAAGAACTCGATGTCGGGGGAGACGTAGAACGTGTACCCCATCTCGTGCGCGGCCTTCAGGTTGCGGCGCAGCACCTGGCGCGGGTCGCCCTCGAACGGCGAGCCGTCGAGGTTGTGGATGTCGCAGAACACGCGGGCCTCGACGGCCT
>CAYZFZ010000519.1:0-1653 GCA_964477795.1 uncultured Bifidobacterium sp. | reverse complement strand
GCACCTCCTGGAAGCCCTCGCGGTCCATCTCCTCGCGCACGATGCGCTCGACGTTGCGGTACACGAGCCACCCCAGGGGCAGCCAGGTGAACCCGCCCGGGGCGGCGCGGCGGATGTAACCGCCGCGCACCAGCAACCGGTGGCTGGCGACCTCCGCATCGGCGGGGTCCTCGCGCAGGGTACGGAGGAACAACGTCGACATTCGCAGCACGGGGGCACCTTCTGGGATCGAGCCGCCAGGGGCGGGCAATGGTGGAGCGGCTGCTCGGGCAGCCGAAGGCACGGCGAACCCTACCGGTTGGCCGCTATACTCAACGGGTCTTTGAAGTTCACCGAACTGGAGGCGTGGGCTCACCAGCCCACGCCTTCTTCACTGCTGGGGGTCGGTTCGCCGCCAACCAGCACCCGGAAGGAGGTCCCACATGAGCGAAGCGAGCAACCTGCAGCGGGTGCGCGATCTCGTCGCGCCCATCATCGCCGACCTCAAGCTCGACCTCTACGACCTCGAGTTCCGCGGCGGCACGCTGCGCATCACGATCGACACCCCCGCCGGCAGCCCGGAGGGCATCGACCTCGAAGCCATCGCGCTGGCCACCCGCCTGATCGGTCGCGAGTTCGACCATCACGATCCCGTGCCCGGTCACTACACGCTGGAGGTCACCAGCCCGGGCCTCGAGCGCACCCTGCGCACCCCGGCGCACTACCAGCGCGAGGTCGGCAAGACCGTCGCCGTTCGCCTGCGCGACACGGTCAACGCCGGCCGCCGGGTGCAGGGCGTGCTCGTCGCCGCCGACGACGAGTCGGCCACCATCCGCCTCGAGACCCCCGACGCCGACGGCGCCACCGAGCGCGTCGTGCAGTACCACCAGATCGACAGGGCTCGCACGGTGTTCGTGTGGGGCCCCGCCCCCAAGCCCGGCGCCAAGCCGGCAGCGGCCAAGCCGAAGAAGGCCGCCGCGAAGTCCCCCGCATCCAAGAAGGAGGAGGCCCGGTGAGCAGCCTCGATATGTCCGAAGCGGTCAAGATGTTGGCCAACGAGAAGAACATCTCGGTCGACACGCTGCTGCACGTGCTCGTGGACGCCCTGGCGACCGCGTACAAGCGCCGCCCCGGCGCAGCAGCCGAGGTCGTGGTGGAAGTGAACCCCGACACGTTCGAGTTCACGTTCCTGGCCTTCGACGTCGACGAGGACGGCAACTGGATCAACGAGCGCGACGACACGCCGAAGAAGGAGGAGATGGGCCGCATCGCCGCCCAGACCTTCCGCCAGGTGATGAGCCAGCGCATCCGCGAAGCCGAGCGCGATCGCAAGTTCGAGGAGTACGCGAACCGCGAGGGCGACATCGTCACCGGCATCATCCAGCAGGCCGACGACCGCTACACCCTGCTCGACCTCGGCCGAGTGGAGAGCCTGCTGCCCAAGGCCGAGCAGGTGCCGTTCGAGCGCCCCGTGCCCGGCGACCGGGTGAAGGCCTACATCGTCGAAGTGCGCAAGACCGCCAAGGGCCCGCAGATCGTCGTCAGCCGCACGCATCCCGGCCTCATCAAGCGGTTGTTCGAGCTGGAAGTGCCCGAGATCGCCGATGGCATCGTCGAGATCCGCGGCTGCGCTCGCGAGCCCGGCCACCGCACCAAGATCGCGGTGTGGAGCAA
>CAYZFZ010000518.1:0-1654 GCA_964477795.1 uncultured Bifidobacterium sp. | reverse complement strand
CGGAAGGACTGAAGCGTCAGAAGAACTGGTCGATGAGCACGGGGTTGCCGTCAGGATCGACCAGGGTGATCGAGCCTGCGCCGGTGCTCCCCGGTTGGATCGCGCTCTCCGGAGAGAGCCCCGCGTTCCGCAGCGCCACCTCGAGGTCGCGGATGTCGGTGAAGGAGTCGAGGCGTTCCATGCGGGCGGTCATCCCGGGGTTGAAGGTGAGCATGTTGCGATCGAACATGCCGGCGAACAGACCCAGCGTCGTCTCCCCGTTCTTCAGGATGAGCCAACCTCCGTGGGCGTCGCCGCCGGTCACCTCGAAGCCGAGAGCCTCGTAGAACGCACGGGAGGCTGCGAGATCGGCGACCGTCAGTGAGAGCGAGAACACGCCGAGCTCGAGCGTTCCCGGCAGCGACGGGTCGGCGTGGGCGATCCTCGGCATGGTCGATGGATCGAAGTCGTGATCCGCTTCGGTCACGGATCAGGCCTCCGGGGTCATCACCGAGAACACGGCGCCCTGCGGGTCGGTCATCGTGGCCAGGGTGCCCACGCCCGGCATCGCCGTGGCGTCCATCAGCACCTGGGCGCCGAGCTCCCTGGCCCGGTCCACGATGGCGGCCGCGTCCTCCACTTGGAAGTACACCCCCCAGAACGCCGGCATCCCCGGCATCGGTGGCGCCATGGCTCCGGCGATGCCGCTCTCGTTGCCGCCCGCCACGTGGAACACGGTGTAGTCGCCCCCCGGCATCGGTGCGGTCTGGGAGGTCCAGCCGAAGACCTCGGCGTAGAAGCCCGCGACCGACGCCGGGTCGGGCGTGATCAGCTCGTTCCAGACGAGCGAGCCGTGTTCGTTGACCACCTCGGCCCCGATGTGCTCCTTGGCCTGCCAGCAGCAGATGACCGCGCCCGACGGGTCGGCCAGGACGGCCATCCTCCCCGCATCCATCACATCCATCGGCGGTTGGACAACGGTGCCGCCGGCCGGTCCGACCTTGGCCACCGTGGCGTCCGCGTCCGCGACCGTGACGTAGCTGCTCCACACCGGCGGCATGCCCGCAGCCGCCATCTCCGGGGAGAGCTTCATCATCCCGGCCGCGCTGCGTCCGTCCCGGCGGGCCATCGTGTAGTCCGACCCGGGCTGGTCCGTCGGCTCGTCCTCGTAGGTCCAGCCGAACAGCTCACCGTAGAACGCCTTGGAGGCGTCCGGATCCGGAGTGGCCAGGTCGATCCAACTGGGCACCCCGTTCGGATACGACTGCATCGTGGTCATCTCGCCCCCCGGTTCGGTGTCGGTGCTCCGAGAGACGGTAGTATCAGAAAGTCAACCAAACAAGGTGTGAAGTTGAACCAGAAGCTCTCGACCAGCTCGCCGCGGTCCTACGGGCAGGTGTGCCCGGTCGCCCGTGCGCTCGACGTCGTCGGGCAGCGGTGGACGCTGCTCATCGTCCGGGACCTGATGTTCGGCCCACTCCGGTTCAGCGATCTGCGCGAGGGACTCCCTGGTCTGGCGCCCAACCTGTTGAGCGAACGGATGAGGTGGCTCGTGTCCGAGGGGCTCGTGGAGCGCATCGGGCTGCCGCCGCCGGCGGCGCGCCAGGTCTACGCGCTCACGGCGCGCGGGCGGGAGCTCGGCCCCGTGATCCACGAGCTCGCCCGCTTCGGCGTC
>CAYZFZ010000517.1:0-1668 GCA_964477795.1 uncultured Bifidobacterium sp. | reverse complement strand
GAACACGATCCTGCTGCAGTTGGCCACCAACACCTGGCACGCCTACAACGACTTCGGCGGCCACAACCTCTACACGGGCGGCACCATCTCCTCGCTGCAGCGGCCGATGGCGCGCGGCTACCTGCACAAGCCGCCCGGAGCCGGCCGCAGGGTCACCACCACGCACCCGCCCGACCCCGACATGAACACCCACGTCGGCTACCTGCGCCAGAACCACCTGTCGCCCTACGCCGGCTCGGCCGGCTGGCCCGACTGGGAGCTGCCCTTCGTGCAATGGGCCGAGCGCGAGGGATACGCCATCGACCTGTGCACGAACGCCGACCTGGAAGACCATCCCGAACTGGTCGCGGGGAAACGGCTGCTGCTGTCGGTGGGGCACGACGAGTACTGGTCCGGGCCCATGCGCGACACGGTGGAGGGCTTCATCGCCGCCGGCGGCAACGTCGCCTTCTTCTCCGGTAACACCGCCTTCTGGCAGGTGCGCATGGAGGATCGCGACGCGGCCGGCGTGGCCACGCGCATGGTGGGCTACAAGGGCCAGTTCAAGGACGACCCGGTGTACGACACGCCGCGCATGAGCGAGCTGACGAGCATCTGGAGCGACCACCTCATCGGCCGCCCGGAGAACCACATGACCGGCGTCAGCTTCACCCGCGGTGGCTACCACCGCATCGGCAAGCGGGTCACCAACGGTGCCGGCGGCTACACGATCCACCGCCCGGAGCACTGGCTGTTCGACGGTACCGGCGTCACCTACGGCGACGTGCTGGGCGCGGCCTCCACGATCGTCGGCTACGAGTGCGACGGATGCACGTTCACCACCCGCGACGGCCTGCCGTACCCCACCGGCGAGGACGGCACCCCCGACTCGTTCGTCATCCTCGGCACCGCGCCGGCGGCGCACTTCACGCGCACCACGTCGGCGCGCCCGCCGAAGCCGAACGAGCCGGCAGAAGACGAGTTCATCGCCGGCCGCGTCTTCGGCACCCGCGACCCTGCCGCGGTCGAGCGCATCGCCCACGGCCACGCGGTGCTCGGCACGTACACGTCGTCCGCCGGCGGCACCGTCGTCACCTCCGGCTGCACCGACTGGGCGCACGGCCTCTCCGGCTGCGATCCCCAGGTGGAGCGGATCACCGCCAACGTCCTCACCCGCCTCGGCTGACGGCTCCGGCTCCCCGTCTGGTCCCATCTGGTAGCTCTGCTCGCACTGGTCCTGTTCGAGCGGTCACGTGAACCCGCGCCCACTTCGGCAGTTCGGCTCGGATCAGGGTTCGAGCCGGGTGATGGTGGTGACTCGGTCGATGGCTTTGTCGAATGAGGCAATTGAGTCGACGCCGGCGCTCTCGGTGCATGCCACGAGGTAGGCCTCGGCGAAGTCCAGCCGATCGACCTCGTAGACCTCGATGGCTCGTAGCAGGACGGCGCCGTCGACCGTGATCATCGATCGCATGGCGATGAGCGACCGCATCGCCGTGGCGACCTGGTCTCGCGGCGACTTGTAGAACGACTCGAGGACGTACACGGTTTCGGCGACGATGAGGTCGGCGAGGTACAGCTCAGGCTGGCTGGCGAGGAACGCGGTGGCTCGCCTGGCCATGGCCGGCGGGTCACCGGTGAGGTGTCTGACGAGGATGTTCGTGTCGATGAACGCCGTCATCGGCGGGC
>CAYZFZ010000516.1:0-1679 GCA_964477795.1 uncultured Bifidobacterium sp. | reverse complement strand
CCAGCGGCCGAAGTACGAGCCCGGTGCGCAGCTTCGGTGTGAAGAACGTGGACTTGGGGGGCATCAGCAGGCGCTCGTCGGCGGTGCGCCGGATCTCGCCGATGCCGGTGGGGCGGATGAGCACGCCGGCTGCGGCCTCGCCCGCGGCAAGGCAGTCGACCACGTGTTGCACGCCGTGCTGGTAGCCGACGTCGATGTCGTCGCGGCCCTGCAGGACGTGTTCGAGGTACGCGCCGTCTAGCGCGCGCACACCCTCGAACGCGGCCGGCCTGGGTGTGAGCCAGATGCCGGTGCCGTCGGGGCGCACGAGGCACAGGGCGCCGCGCTCGACGACCTCGCGGGCGAAGGCGGGCACCACCGGGCCGGCTTCGGCGAGCTGGAACGCCGGCTCGAACAGCGCGGCCAGCTCGTCGGCGGTGACCCCGCGGTACAGGCGGTGGATGGCGTCGATGCTGAGCTGCTCGTCCACCAGTTCGGCGACATAGGTGAGCGTGAGCTCGGCCGAGGTGTCGTTTCCCTGTGCCGAACGGACCTCGTCGCGGAAGGTGCGGCTGATGGCGTAGCGGTGGTGGCCGTCGGCGATGAGCACCGGGTTGGCCCCGACGGCGGCTGCGATGGCCGCCACCCGCTGAGGATCGGTGACCCGCTCGACGGTGTGCAGCACACCGGCCCCGTCGGTGCAGGTGCCCATCGCCTCGCCGGGCTCGCGCAGCAGGTCGGTGAGGCCGGCAGTGAGCGAGAGCCCCCACACCGGCGAGAGGTTGGCGCCGGTGGCGCGGGTGAGGTCGAGCCGGTCGGTCTTCGCCTTGGGCGTGGTGCGCTCGTGCGGCAACACGCCGCCCGCCCCCTCGTCGACGACCTCCAGCGCGCCGATCACGCCGACGGTCTCGCGGCGGGCGCCGGCCTCGTCCGTGAACCGCATCCGGTAGAGCGTGAACGACGGCTGCGGGTCGCGGACGAGGGTTCCCTCGTCCACCCAGTCGTGCAACCGCTGCCCTGCCTGCTCGTAGCGGCCGGGCCCGTCCGACTCGAGCGGGACGTCGATGGCGACGATGTTGCGCGGGTGGCGTGACAGCAGCGCCTGCACGTCGGCGCCGCTGAGCACGTCGTACGGGGGAGCGGCGACGTCGTCGAGCGGCAGCGTGGGGTTGAAGCGGAGCGCGGTGAACGGTTCGAAGCGGGGCACCTGCACAGGTTGGCACCTCGCATGCCAACATGGCGAGACCATGACTGCCGACCACCAACCCTGCGCCGTGCTCTGCGATCTCGACGGCGTGGTGTGGTTGTCGCATCAGCCGATCCCCGGGTCCGTCGCCGCGATCGCCAGGCTGCGTGCACACGGGCACCGGGTGCTGTTCGTGACCAACAACTCGGCGACGCGGCTGGAGGTACAGGAAGCGACGCTGGAGGGGCTGGGCATCCCCGCCACCGGCGACGTACTCACCTCCGCACAGGCGGCCGCGCTGCTGCTGCAGCCCGGCGAGCGGGCACTGGTGTGCGGCGGCGAGGGCGTGGTGCAGGCACTGGAGCGGCGCGGCGTCACCCCGTGCTTCGACGGCGACGCCGATGCGGTGGTGGTGGGCTTCCATCGCAGCTTCGACTTCGACGGGCTGACCCGCGCCCAGCGCGCCCTGCAGCTGGGCGCACGACTGATCTGCACCAACGACGACGCGACCTAC
>CAYZFZ010000515.1:0-1696 GCA_964477795.1 uncultured Bifidobacterium sp. | reverse complement strand
TGCTCAACCGCATCCGCAGCCAGTCCGGCGACCTGATCGTGCGGTCGGCCGACGCGCTCGAGCTTGCCGCCGGGGTCACCACCGACGTCGCCCAGTTCGAGGCGGGGGTGAGCGCCGCCTTCGACGCGCCGCTCGCCGAGCGGGCGGGCCTGGCCCGGCTCGCGCTGGGTGCCTACGCCGGTGAGCTGCTGCCGGCGGACGCATACGAGGACTGGGCGGCGGGCCCGCGCGAGCGGCTGCGCCGGCGCTACCTGTCGCTGGTGGACATCGTCGCCGAGGACTCGTTCGCCCGCGGCGACGTGGACGAGGGCATGCGCTTGCTCGACCTCGGCATCGACCGCGAACCGCTGGAGGAGCGGCGTTACCTGATGGCGACGCGGGCGCTACTGGCGAACGGCCGGCGGGCGTCGGCCCGGGAGATGGTGCGCCGGGCGGTGGACGCGCTCGACGAGCTGGGGCTGCCCCTGTGCGACGAACTGGCCGAGATCGGACGGTCGTTGGACGTCGCGGGCGCATTGTGAGCGGGTGGCCGACTTCGTCCAACGCACCGGCCGTTCCACGGTGACCCTCGTCCTGCGCCTGCACACCCGGCCGGCCGAGGAGGGTGAGCTGGTCGGCCACGCCGAGGTGGTGGACACCGGCGAGATGGTCGCGCTCCACGACGTGGACGCGTTGCTCGCCCTGGTGCGCCGCCTGGCCGATTGAACCGCGGTGCGACCGACCGGGGTGGCGCGACCCGCCGCGCTCGGCCCGGTCGGCGCGTCAGAGCAGGCCGCGCCGGTTGTCGCGCAGCGCGGCGAGCTCGGTGACCAGCAGATCGACGTGCTCGCGCTCCTCGGCGGCGAGCTCGCGGTAGAGGGCGCGGGCGGCGGGCGCCGCGTCCTCCAGCCGATCGTGGAAGAAGGCCTCGGCGCGCCGTTCCAGCACGATCGCCATCTCCATCAGCTCCAGCGGGTCGTCGGGTGTCTCGTGGCCCCCGGCCTGCAGGACGCCGGGGTGCAGGTCGCCGGGGGATTCGGCGGGTTCCGGCAGGTGGTAGCGGCGGACGAGCGTGTCGATGTGCTCGCGCTCCATCGCCGCGAGCCGTTCGAACAGGTCGTGCAACTCGGTGTCGGTGGTGCGGGCGGCAGCGGCCACGTAGAAGTCGCGGCCCCCGAGCTCGATCTCGAACGCGTGGCGCACGGCCTCCTCGGCGGAACTGCCCAGCACGGGCGTCGCGGCGTCGAGCACGCGCAACTCGCCGCCACACGCCGAGCAGCGGCCGTAGGGGAAGGCGAACCCCTCGCTGCGCTTGGCGCAACCGGTGCACTGCCATGCGATCGTGCCGTCCGCACAGCAGATGCCGTCGGCGTCGGCGTCGTCGTCGAGTGGGCGCCGGCAACGCGGGCACAGGTGGCTGCCGGCCGCGCCGGTCGCGTCGGTGGCAGGGGCCGCTCCCGTGCCCGTCGGTCCACCGTCGAGGTACTCCAGCATCGCCGCCGCGGCACGGCGGCCGGCACCCATCGCGAGGATGACGGTGGCGCCGCCGGTGACGATGTCGCCGCCGGCGAACACGCCGGGCAGGTTGGTGGCCTGGGTGCGCTCGTCGGCGACGATGTAGCCCCACTTGTTCAGCGCCAGGCCCTGCGTGGCCTGGCCGACGATCGGGTTGGCCTTGGTGCCGAGCGCGTAGATCACCGTGTCGCAGTCCCACTCG
>CAYZFZ010000514.1:0-1705 GCA_964477795.1 uncultured Bifidobacterium sp. | reverse complement strand
GTTCTCACCGGTGGTGGCCTCGATGCGGCGCAGGTTGCTGCCGATGCTGCTCTCGCTGAGCACCTTGATGGCGCCGATGTCGCCGGCCGCACGCACATGCGTGCCGCCGCACAGCTCGATGGAGTTGCCCACCTCGAGCACACGCACGACGTCGCCGTACTTGTCGCCGAAGAACGCGATCGCACCGAGGGCGGTGGCTTCCTCCTTCGTGGTCTCGAACGCTCGGGCCGGGGCGTTGGCGAGGGTCTCGCTGTTGGCGATGTCCTCGATGCGGCGGATCTCGTCGGCGGTGACCGCCTCGTAGTGGCTGAAGTCGAAGCGCAATCGATCGGGGCCAACCAGCGAACCGGCCTGCTTGACGTGCTCGCCGAGCACCTTGCGCAACGCGTGGTGCAGGATGTGGGTGCCCGTGTGGTTGCGCCGAATGGCGTCGCGCCGGGCCACGTCGATGGCGGCAGTCGCCGCATCGCCGGCGAGGATCTCGCCATCCACCGTCGCCACGTGGCGGCGCAGGCCGGGCAGTGCGAAGGTGGTGTCGAGCACGGTGGCCACACCGCCGGCGGCGCGGATGGTGCCCGTGTCGCCCACCTGGCCGCCGGCCTCGGCGTAGAACGGGGTGCGGTCGAGGAAGATCTCGACCGTCTCGGTGCCGTCGGCCAGCGTGGTGCCGGGCAGCACGGCCACGACCGTCGCCTCGACGGTGTCTTGCGAGTAGCCGACGAACTCGGTGACGCCGTGCTGCTCGACAACCTCGCGGTAGCCGTCGACGCGGTCGTCGTCGGTGGCGTTGCCCTTGCGGCCGGCCTTCGCCCGCTCGCGTTGGGCCCTCATCTCGGCGTCGAAGCCGGCGTTGTCCACGGTGACCCCACGCTCGCCGGCGATCTCCTCGGTGAGCTCGAGCGGGAAGCCGTAGGTGTCGTGGAGGGCGAAGGCGGTGGCGCCCGGCAGCGACTCGGTGTGCTCGCCGAGCTCGTCCTCCAGGATGGCGAGACCGGTCTTGAGCGTCTGGCGGAAGCGCTCCTCTTCACGGGTGAGCACGCCGACGATGAAGTCGCGGTTGCCCACGACATCCGGGTACGCGTTGCCCATCACATCCACCGCGGTGTCGACGAGCGTGGGCATGACCAGCTTCTCGGTGCCGAGGAGGTAGGCATAGCGCACGGCGCGGCGGATGATGCGGCGCAGCACGTAGCCGCGGTTCTCGTTGCTGGGGAACACGCCGTCGTTCACCAGCATCGCGGCCGAGCGGGCGTGCTCGGCCAGCACCCGCATGGCGAAGCTGTCGCGATCCTCGTAGTCGCCGGCACGGTAGCTGCGCCCGGTGAGCGAGCACGCCTGGTCGATCAGCGGCTGCATCAGCGTGGTCTCCCACACGGCGTCCACGCCCTGCAGCAGGCACAGCATGCGCTCGAGCCCGAGGCCGGTGTCGATGGACGGCTTGGGCAGCAGCGTGCGGCTGCCGTCCTGGGCCTGGTTGTACTGCATGAACACCAGGTTCCAGAACTCCATGTAGCGGTCGCCGTGGGCGTCGTGCAGCGGGCCACCGGCGGGGCCGAACGCGGCGCCGCGGTCGATGTGGATCTCACTGCACGGGCCACACGGGCCGGTGTCGCCCATCTGCCAGAAGTTGTCCTTGTCGCCGAGGCGCTGGATGCGCTCCATCGGGACGCCGACCTCCTAGTGCCAGATCGCCTCCGCCTCGTCG
>CAYZFZ010000513.1:1474-1719 GCA_964477795.1 uncultured Bifidobacterium sp. | reverse complement strand
GGTGCAGCGCCAGGTGCGCGTGGTCACGGCCCGTGATCTTCGACAGCGCCTCCCACGCCTTCACCGCGACGTGCCCGTTGGTCTCCGGCGCCAGCATCAGGATCACCTCGGTCGCGTCGATGTCCGACTCGATCTTCGGCATGCCGCAGGTCGCGCCCTCGGCCGTCACCGTGCCGTTCAGCTCGGCGAGCGCCTTGACCTCGTCCTGCGTGTTCCACGCGATGCCCTTGCCGCCGTTGCCGACC
>CAYZFZ010000513.1:0-1464 GCA_964477795.1 uncultured Bifidobacterium sp. | reverse complement strand
ATCGATGTCGGTATCGATGCGCGCGAGCCCCTTTGTCGGTCCGTCCTCCGTCACCGTGCCACTGAGAGCCCTCAAGCTCTCGACTTCGTGCTCGGTCTTCCAGGCGATCCCCTTGATGCCGTTGCCGATCTTCTCCATCAGCGGCCCGAGCGCCGTGAAGCGCTTGTAGACGTTCGGGTAGTCACGCTCGACGACGGCCATCGCCGGCGCCGTCTTGCCCGGCACGAGGTCGACCTCGCCCTTCTTCCACTCCTTGACGTCGAGCGGCTGCGCCAGCTCGCCCGGCGTGTCGTGCATCAAGGGGGTCAGCACCAGCTCGCGCTCGACGCCCAGGTGCCCGACGCAGACCTCGGAGAACTTCTTCGCGAAGCCCTTGTAGATGTCCCAGTCGCTGCGCGACTGCCACGCCGGGTCCACCGCCGTCGACAGCGGGTGGATGAACGGGTGCATGTCGCTGGTGTTGAGGTCGTTCTTCTCGTACCACGTCGCCGTCGGCAGCACGATGTCCGAGTACAGGCACGTCGTGCTCATCCGGAAGTCGAGCGTGACGAGGAGGTCGAGCTTGCCCTCCGGCGCGTTGGCGTGCCAGACGACTTCCTGCGGCCTGGCGTCGTCGGGCCCCAGGTCCTTGCCCTGCACGCCGTGGCTGGTGCCCAGCAGGTGCTTGAGGAAGTACTCGTGGCCCTTGCCGCTCGAGCCCAGCAGGTTGCTGCGCCAGACGAACAGGTTGCGCGGCCAGTTGTTCGGGTGGTCGGGATCCTCGCAGGACATCGCGAGCGAGCCGTCCTTCAGCGCCTTGACCGCGTACTCCTTCGCGTCGACGCCGGCCGCCTGCGCGTCGCGGACGACCTGCAGCGGGTTGGTCTTGAGCTGCGGGGCGGAAGGCAGCCAGCCCATGCGCTCGGCGCGCACGTTGTAGTCGATGAGGCTGCCGCCGAAGCGCTTGCGGTCGGCCAGCGGCGAGAGCACCTCCTCCACGCCCAGCTTCTCGTAGCGCCACTGGTCGGTGTGCGCGTAGAAGAAGCTGGTGCTGTTCTGCTGCCGCGGCGGGCGGATCCAGTCGAGCGCGAACGCGAGCGCCGTCCAGCCGGTCTGCGGCCGCAGCTTCTCCTGCCCGACGTAGTGCGCCCAGCCGCCGCCGGACTGGCCGATGCAGCCGCACATCATCAGCATGTTGATGATGCCGCGGTAGTTCATGTCGCAGTGGTACCAGTGGTTCATGGCCGCGCCGATGATGACCATGGACTTGCCCTTGGTCTTGTCGGCGTTGTCGGCGAACTGGCTGGCCACGGTGATGACCTGGGCGCGCGGCACCCCGGTGATCTGCTCTTGCCAGGCGGGGGTGTAAGGCACGTTCTCGTCGAACGACTTGGCACCATCGTCCACCAGTTGACCGGCGGCGTTCTTCAGACCGCGGTGCACACCGTAGCTGGCCACCTGCAGGTCGAACACGGTGGCAACCCA
>CAYZFZ010000512.1:0-1726 GCA_964477795.1 uncultured Bifidobacterium sp. | reverse complement strand
GCACGAGGCTGGTGGCGCGGGCGGCACCGGTGCCGGTGGGCACGATGTTGATGGCGGCGCCACGTGCACGGCGGAGGTCCTTGTGCGGACCGTCGACCAGTTGCTGGTCGCCGGTGTAGGCGTGCACCGTCTGCATCAGGCCCTGCTCGATGCCGAACGCGTCGTCGAGCACCTTCACCAGCGGCACGAAGCAGTTGGTGGTGCAGCTCGCGTTGGAGATGACCTTCTGCGTCTTGAAGTCGAAGTCCTTGTGGTTCACGCCGTAGACGAACGTCGCGTCGGCGCCGTCGCACGGCGCGGAGACGATCACCAGCGGGGCGCCGGCCTCGAGGTGGTAGGCGGCGGTGTCGCGCTTGGTGAAGAAGCCGGTGCTCTCGATGACGACGTCGACACCGAGCTCGCCCCACGGCAGGTTCTTCGGGTCGCGCTCGCTGAGCACGCGCAGCTCGTCGCCGTCGACGCAGATGCCGCCCTTGGTGGCCTTGATCTCGTTGGGCAGGACACCGAGCACCGAGTCGTACTTCAAGAGGTGTGCCATCTGGTCGAGGGAGCCGAGGTCGTTCACCGCCACGAAGTCGATGTCGGCGCCGCGCTGCTTGGCAGCACGGAAGAAGTTGCGCCCGATGCGCCCGAAACCATTGATGCCGACGCGAACCGTCATGGCTGCGTCTCCTTTCACGAGGGGTCCAATACTCGATGCGATCCTAGTCAGAGCCGTCGGATGCCACCCCGGCCGTTGGACCCTTTGTTCAGGCGCTTCGCGTGTTCAGCGGGAGAGATCGCGGTGGCCGGTGCGCACCGCGTAG
This sequence comes from uncultured Bifidobacterium sp., assembly GCA_964477795.1. Classification (GTDB taxonomy): domain Bacteria; phylum Actinomycetota; class Acidimicrobiia; order Acidimicrobiales; family Ilumatobacteraceae; genus UBA668. The sequence continues at coordinate 920 of CAYZFZ010000512.1, read as the reverse complement.
CCGTGCTCGCGCAGGCGCCGCGCCAGCTCCTCCGCGACCGCGACGCTGCGGTGGCGGCCGCCCGTGCAACCGAACGCGACGGTGAGGTAGCTCTTGCCCTCGGCCTCGTAGGCCGGCAGCAGCGACAGCATCAGCCCTTCGAAGCGATCGAGGAAGTCGCTCGCCTGCGCGCGCTCGAGCACGAAATCGCGCACCGCCGGGTCGTGGCCGGTGAGTGGGCGCAACCCTTCCTCCCAGTGCGGGTTCGGCAGGAAGCGCACGTCCATCACCATGTCGGCGTCGATCGGCAGGCCGTGCTTGAAGCCGAAGCTCTCGACCGCGATCTGCAACCGCTGCCCGTCGGCCGCGTCGTCGAACGCGGCGAGCAGCTTGGCCTTCAGCTCGTGCACGTTGAGTTCGGTGGTGTCGATGACGAGATCGGCCGCGCTGCGCACCGGCTGCAGCAGCTCGCGCTCCATGTCGATGGCTTCGACCAGCCCGGATGCCTCGCCGTCGAGCGGGTGCTTGCGGCGCGTCGCGTCGTACCGCTTCACGAGTGCAGTGCTGGAGGCATCGAGGAACAGCATGCGGACGCGGTGACCGCTGGCCCGCAGCGCCGCCACCTTCGGCAGCAGCTCGATGTGCTGGCGACCGGCGACGAGCGCGAGCCGGTGGATGTCGCTGCCCGGCTTGCTGACCAGCTCGACGATCGTGTCGACCAGCGAGGTGGGCAGGTTGTCGATCACGTACCAGCCGAGATCCTCCAGCACAGCCGCGGCACCTGAGCGCCCGGCGCCGGACATGCCGGTGATGAGCAAGATGTCGGCCATCGGCGTGATCGTAGGCCGCTACCGCTTGCGGGTACGGAGATAGAGGAGCCGCGGGATGGTGGCGGCGGCGCTGTACTCCTCCGCCTTGGCGAGGAAACCCGCCGGCGGTGC
>CAYZFZ010000511.1:0-1748 GCA_964477795.1 uncultured Bifidobacterium sp. | reverse complement strand
ACCTCCAGCCCCTTGTTCATCAGGGTGCTGGAGTCGATGGTGATCTTCGGCCCCATCTTCCACGTGGGGTGCGCCAGCGCTTCATCCACGCCCACCTCGGCCAGCTCGGCGGCGCTGCGGCCACGGAACGGCCCACCGCTGGCGGTGAGCACGATGCGGCTGACTTCGCGCTCGGGGTGCGCACACGAGCGCAGGCACTGGTGGATGGCGCAGTGCTCGCTGTCCACCGGCACCAGCTCGGCGCCGGGCGTGGCCCGCAGTGGCTGCACCACCGGCGCACCGGCGATGAGGCTCTCCTTGTTGGCCAGCGCCAGCCGCTTGCCCAGCGCCAGCGTGCGCACCGTCACCTGCAGCCCGGCGAAGCCGACGACGGCGTTGACCACCACGTCGGCGGTGTCGACCAGGTCGGCGAACTCGGCGACGACCTCGGCGAAGGGCAGCGCGGCAGCGACCGCGACGCGTTGCGAGGGGTCGGCGACGGCGACCACCTTCGGGCGGAACTCGAGCGCCTGGCGCACCAGCACGTCGACCGACGAACCGACACCGAGCGCGACGACCTCGTAGCGACCTGCCTCTGCCCGCACGACATCGAGCGTCTGGGTACCGATGGAGCCGGACGACCCCGCGATGGCCACGCGCACGCTCATAGACCACCAGTCTCGCAGTTCACCTGCGCCGTTGCACCGCGGTGGCGCCCGCGAGCTTCAGCTCGCGCACAGGGATCGGCTACTTCGTCACCCAGGGCTGCACGTCGATGAGGAGGTAGTACACCGCCGGCAGCACGAACAGGAAGCCGTCGAAGCGATCCAGGATGCCGCCGTGACCCTTGACGATGGAGCCGAAGTCCTTCACGTCGAGGTTGCGCTTGAACATGCTCTCGGTGAGGTCGCCGATCGGGGCCATGATCGCGATCACGAGGCCCAGCAGCAGCAGGTCGCCGGTGCTGTTCCAGGTGTCGCTCTTGTCCGCCACGCCGATGAGGAACATCGCGCCCAGCGTCAGCACCGTGCCGCCGAGGAAGCCCTCCACGCTCTTGTTGGGGCTGATCCAGTGGCGCAGCGGCGTCTTGCCGACCGCGCTGCCGACGAACAGGGCGCCGACGTCGTTGGCCACCACGCCGATCGCGAGCAGCGTGAGGGTGTCGGTGCCGATGTTGTTGCCACCACCGGCGTTCGACATCGCCACGATGGCGGCGCCGAACGAGCCGAGGATGCCGATCCAGGTGATGCCCAGCGATGTGATCGCCATGTTGGGCATCGGGTTGGATTCCAGGCTGGTGGCACCGATGAAGCTGACCGCCACCGCGGCGAAGGTGAGGAAGATCACCAGCGGCAGCGCATTCGTGCCGTAGTGGTACACCGCCGCAGGGGCGGCCACGCAGGCGACGATGCCCGGCACGAACGCCGGCTGGTAGCCCTTCTCGCGCACCCGGTCGAAGTACTCCACAGCGGCCAGGCCGAGCACGAGCACCACCACCACGGCCACGGCCCACGGCTTGTACTTGATCGCGCCGATGAACACGGCCGCGATGCCGAGGCCGACCGCGATCGCGGTGGGCATGTCGCGGCCGCCGGCGCCCCCGGTGGGCTTGCCGGGAGCCGGCCGGGCAGATGTGGCGGGGCGGGCGCCGGGGCGACTGCGCGACGACGCGTCGCCCGAGCGCGGCCGGCGGCCCGACGACGATGGGCGCGCGGCGCCGTCGGTGGGGTCGGTGCCGATCGTGATGCGGCCCTGCTCGCGCCGGACCG
>CAYZFZ010000510.1:0-1754 GCA_964477795.1 uncultured Bifidobacterium sp. | reverse complement strand
GAATGCCCGCCGGCGGCGTCGCGTCGGGCACAATGGCGCCATGACGTTCTGGAAGCCGCACGCCCTCGCCAAGCCGCACGCAGATCAGCTCGACCTGCGCATCGGCGACCGGGTCCTCAGCACCGTCGATCTGCAGGGTGTTCCGGCGGGCACGGAGGGCAAGGTGCTTCTCGCCAACGGCTTCAACTGGCAGCGCTACCGCGTGCTGTTCACCAACGGCGTCGAGCTGGGCGATCTGGATCAGCGCAACATCGAGCCCACCGGGCGCACCACCAAGCGCCTGGAGAAGGCCGCCAAGCGCGGCTGATCCGCGACGCCGCGCGGGCCGGCCCGCCAGGTACTCGCTGGGTCGCAGCACCTGACGGGACTTTGGTCCTTACCCCGGTGTGCTTCATGCCCTACTGACCACATCGGGTCGCCCGCACGATGGCTCCCATGAATAAGGATGACCGGTCACTCGTCAGTTGGTTCGCGTTCGCGGCCGCGATCGCTGCGCTCGTCGTAGCCATCGTGGGCATCGGCAGCGACAGTTCCTCGGAAAGCGCTTCCGGTGGCAGCAGCAGTGGGGGTGCAAAGCCCACGATCACCGTCGTCATGAACGACTTCTCGTTCACGCCCGCCACCATCACCATCCCCACCGGTGGTGCGACGCTCAAGCTGGACAACCAGGGTGCGGCCACCCACAACCTCCAGGTCGCCGACCTGGGCATCAAGAGCCCCGACGTGCTCGCCGGTGAGACGTACTCGCTGGAGGTGGGCGCACAGACGGCCGGTTCCTACAAGGTGATCTGCCCGCAGCCGGGCCACGAGGGCGCCGGCATGGTCGGCACACTGGTCGTCAGCGACTCGGCGAGCACCTCCACTGACGACTCGTCGCACAGCGGCGGGTCGCTCACCAGCGCCAACATGTCGTGGTCGCAGATGGACGCGCTGATGCTGAAGGTCGCCCAGCAGTACCCCGCCAGCACCGTCGGCCTGGGTGGCCAGATGGCCGAGTACACCATGGACGGCGACACCAAGGTGTTCGAGGTCGTGGCCAAGGTCGTCGACTGGGAAGTCGAGCCGGGCAAGGTCGTCAAGGCCTGGACGTACAACGGCGTCGTGCCCGCCCCGGAGATCCACGTCAACTCGGGTGACAAGGTCCGCATCGTCCTGAAGAACGAACTGCCCGACAGCACCTCGCTCCACTTCCACGGCATCCAGGTCCCGAACCAGATGGACGGCGTCGACCCCTACACCGAGTCGCCCACCACGCCCGGCAACGAGCACGTCTACGAGTTCGTCGCCAAGGGTCCGGCCGTCGGCATCTACCACTCGCACCACAACGCCCAGGAGCAGATCCCCGACGGCATGTTCGGCGCCTTCACGATCGACAACATGCCGATCCCGCAGAAGCTGATCGACAAGGGCTACACCCAGGTCGACAAGCGGGTCAACATGGTGCTCAACGACGCCGGCGTCATCGGCCTCAGCCTCAACGGCAAGAGCTTCCCCGCCACCCAGCCCTACACCCTGCGGGTGGGCCAGGTCATGGAAGTCAACTACATGAACGAGGGCCTGCTGGTGCACCCGATGCACCTCCACCAGCCGATGGGCTGGATCGTGGCGAAGGACGGCGTGCCGATGGACGAGCCGCTGCCCACCGACACCATCCTGGTCGCCCCCGGCGAGCGCTACACGGTGCTCTACATGGGCATGGAGCCCGGCGTGTGGGCGTGGCACTGCCACATCCTCACCCACGCAGAGACGCCGAC
>CAYZFZ010000509.1:0-1768 GCA_964477795.1 uncultured Bifidobacterium sp. | reverse complement strand
CCTGCGCCGGGTAGCCTGCGAGTCCGAACACGCTCGAGATGTTGACGATGCAGCCCTCGCTCTGCGCGAGCATCATCGGCAGGAAGGCCTTGGTGCCGTAGATCACGCCCCACAGGTTGATGCCGAGCTGCCACTCGATCTCATCGACCGTCATGTGCTCGATGGTGCCGATCATGGTGGCGCCGGCGTTGTTGATCACGCAGTGGGCCGTGCCGAAGTCACGTTTCACTTCGTCGGCATGCGCGAACACCGCCTGCCGGTTCGACACGTCGAGCGCGTACCCGCGCGCCTCCGTCGCCCCGGGCAGCGACCGCAGGGTTTCCTCCAGGCCGCTGGTGTTGACGTCCGACAGGGCCAGGCGCGCCCCCTTCCTGGCCAGCTGCTGCGCCAGTGCGCGGCCGATGCCGGAGCCCGCACCGGTGATGACGACGACTTTTCCGGAGAAGCTCTTCATACGACGGACTCCCGTACGGCCGTCGGCCGCCTCAGATCCTGCGTGCCGTACCGGCCCAGTATCGAGCGCGCAGGTCCTTCTTGAGCACCTTGCCGACCGGGCTGCGCGGCAGCGCTGCGACGAAGTCCACGGTCTTCGGTGCCTTCACCGAGCCGAGCTTCTGCTTGCACAACTCGACCAGTTCCCTGGCGCCGACCTGCTGGCCCGCGTTCAATTCGACTACCGCCTTGACGGCCTCGCCCCACTGCTCGTCGGGCACCCCGATCACCGCGCAGTCCTGCACGGCCGGGTGGCTCCAGATCACCTGCTCGACTTCGCTCGGGTACACGTTGAAGCCGCCCGAGATGATCATGTCCTTCTTGCGGTCGGTGATGTGCAGGCAGCCCTCGGCGTCGATGTGGCCGACGTCGCCGGTATGCAGCCAGCCGTCGACGATGGTCTCGGCGGTCTTCTCGGGCGTCTTGTAGTAACCCTTCATCACCAGGTCGCCACGCACGCAGATCTCGCCGGTTTCGCCCTGTGCAACGATCTCGTTGGCCTCGTTCAAGATCTCGACCCGCACCAGCGGATTGGGGCGCCCCACCGAGGCCAGTCGCTCGTCGGAGGCCAAGGCGCCGTCCACGAAGTGTTCATCGGGGCGCAGGTAGGAAATCGAGCCCGGGGCCTCGGTCTGGCCGTACCCTCCCATCATGACCGGGCCGATCACCTCGATGGCCTGCTTGAGCTTCTCGACCGACATCGGCGCCGCGCCGTACATGAAGTACCTGAGCGACGAGAAATCGACCTTCCGGCCGAGGTCCGGAATGTCGAGCAGCCGGTAGATCACCGTGGGCGGCAGGAACAGTTCCGTGATCCCGTACTTCGGGATCGCGGCCAGCATCAGCGCGGGGTCGGGCCTGGTCACGACCACGACCGTGCCGCCGCGGGCCGTGCACGGGACGGACAGCAGCCCTGCCGTGTGCGTCATGGGCGCCGCGGCGAGGTTCACGGGCCGCTCATTGCCGCCGTAGGTACAGCCGATCATGAAGTGGGCGCAGAACGTCTGCGTACTGCGGTGCGTGTTCATCACGCCCTTCGGCATGCCGGTGGTGCCGCCGGTGGCCGACAGCATGACGACGTCGTCCAGGTCGACGGACACGTTGGGACGCGACGACGGCTGATCCTTCACCCAGTCGGCGAGCGACCGGCAGCCCGGAATCCCGGGCAGGTCTGCATCGATGCAGATCCACAGGCGGATCTTCGGCAGCTGCGGCCGCAGTTCGGCGATGACCGGGGCGAACTGCTGCTGGAAGAACAGCACCTCGCAATCGAACG
>CAYZFZ010000508.1:0-1768 GCA_964477795.1 uncultured Bifidobacterium sp. | reverse complement strand
CGTTCGATTGCGAGGTGCTGTTCTTCCAGCAGCAGTTCGCCCCGGTCATCGCCGAGCTGCGGCCGCGACTCCCGAAGATCCGCGCGTGGATCTGCATCGACGCAGACCTGCCCGACTTCCCGGGCTGCCGATCTCTCGCCGATTGGGTGCAGGGACAGCCGTCGTCGCGTCCCGAAGTGGCGGTCGACATGGACGACGTCGTCATGCTGTCGGCGACGGGCGGCACCACGGGCATGCCCAAGGGCGTGATGAATACGCACCGCAGCGCACAGACGTTCTGCGCGCACTTCCTGATGGGCTGCACTTACGGCGGCAACGAGCGACCCGTGAATCTCGCCGCGGCACCCATGACGCACACCGCAGGGCTGCTGTCGGTGCCGTGCACCGCCCGCGGCGGCACGGTCGTGATCGTAACCAAGCCAGATCCCGCACTGCTGCTCGCCGCCGTCGCGAAGTACCGCGTGACGGAGCTATTCCTGCCGCCGACCGTGATCTACCGGCTGCTCGACATCCCGGACCTCGGCCGGAAGGTCGACTTCTCGTCGCTCAGGTACTTCATGTACGGCGCCGCGCCGATGTCGGTCGAGAAACTCAAGCAGGCGATCGACGTGATCGGCCCGGTCATGATGGGCGGGTACGGACAGACCGAGGCACCGGCTTCGATTGCCTACCTGCGCCCGGACGAGCACCTGGTCGACGGCCGGTTCGCATCCGATGAGCGCCTGTCGTCGGTCGGGCATCCCAATCCGCTGGTGCGGGTCGAGATCATGAACGAGGCCAACCAGGTCCTGCCGCAGGGCGAGACCGGCGAGATCTGCGTGCGCGGCGACCTCGTGATGAAGGGCTACTACAAGGCGCCGGACAAGACCGCCGAGACCATCATCGACGGCTGGCTGCACACGGGCGACATCGGCCACATCGACGCCGAGGGCTGCCTGCACATCACCGACCGCAAGAAGGACATGATCATCTCGGGCGGCTTCAACGTGTACCCGAGCGAAGTCGAGCAGGTGATCTGGAGCCACCCGGCCGTGCAGGACTGCGCGGTGATCGGCGTGCCGGACGAGAAGTGGGGCGAGGCCGTCAAGGCGGTGGTCGAGCTGAACGCCGGCCAGCAGGTCGGCGCCGAGGAACTGGTCCGGCTGTGCAAGGAGAAGCTTGGCCCGGTGAAGGCACCGAAGTCGGTGGACTTCGTCGAGGCTCTGCCGCGCAGCCCGGTGGGCAAAGTGCTCAAGAAGGACCTGCGCGCCCGGTACTGGGCGGGCAGTGCTCGCAAGATCTGAGGCGGCCGACGGCCGTACGGGAGTCCGTCGCATGAAAAGCTTCTCCGGAAAGATCGTCGTCATCACCGGTGCCGGCTCCGGCATCGGCCGCGCGCTGGCGCAGCAGCTCGCCACGAAAGGGGCGCGCCTCGCCCTGTCGGACGTCAACACCAGCGGGCTGGAGGAGACCCTGCGCTCGCTGCCCGGGCAGGCAGAGGCACGCGGCTACGCGCTCGACGTGTCGAACCGGCGGGCGGTGTTCGCGCATGCCGACGAAGTGAAGCGCGACTTCGGCACGGCCCACTGCGTGATCAACAACGCCGGTGCCACCATGATCGGCACCATCGAGCACATGACGGTCGAGGAGATCGAGTGGCAGGTCGGCATCAACCTGTGGGGCGTGATCTACGGCACCAAGGCGTTCCTGCCGATGATGCTCGCGCAGAGCGAAGGCTGCATCGTCAACATCTCGAGCGTGTTCGGACTCGCAGGCTACCCGGCGCAGG
>CAYZFZ010000507.1:0-1769 GCA_964477795.1 uncultured Bifidobacterium sp. | reverse complement strand
CTGGTGGTGCGTCGCCATCGGCATCTTCGTGTTCGGCTGGATGATCTGGGCGATTGTCGCCTTCCGTAAATCGAAGGGCGCCGTGGCCAACACCGCCATGGTCCACAGCACCCGGGCCGAGATCATCTGGACGCTGATCCCGGTCGTCATCCTCGTGGCCATGTCGGTGCCGTCGGCGCGCGTGCTGATCGACATCGAGGACGCGCGCAACACCGAGCTCACGGTCAAGGTCACGGCCTACCAGTGGAAGTGGCAGTACCAGTACCTTGGCACCGACGTGGGCTACTTCTCGACGCTCGCGCGCGACAGCAACAGCGCGCGCCAGCTGCAGTCGGGCGTCGACCCCGAGACCGTGCCGAACTACCTGCTCGACGTCGACCGCCCGCTCGTCGTGCCGGCCGGCACCAAGGTGCGCCTGCTGCTCACCGCGCAGGACGTGATCCACGCCTGGTGGGTGCCCGACTTCGGCATGAAGAAGGACGCGATCCCGGGCCTCGTCAACGAGATGTGGTTCAAGGTCGACACCAGCAAGACCGGTCGCTACCGCGGCCAGTGCGCCGAGCTCTGCGGCCGCGACCACGGCTTCATGCCGATCGTCGTGGACGTGCTGAGCAAGGCCGATTTCGAGGCCTGGCTCGCGGCCCAGAAGGCCGTCGTCAAGCAGGCGGCCGTGGCCCAGGCCACGCCCGCCATCTCGTAAGCCCATCCGCAGGATTCCCGGGGAACAGTACATGGCAACGCACGCTCACGCCGCCGCTCACGACGATCACGACCACAAGCCGCATGGATGGCGCCGGTGGGTGTTCTCGACGAACCACAAGGACATCGGCACGATGTACCTCGTGTTCGCCTGCACGATGTTCTTCGTCGGCGGCACGATGGCGCTCATCATCCGCGCCGAGCTGTTCCAGCCGGGCCTGCAGTTCGTCGATCCGCAGTTCTTCAACTCGATGACGGCGATGCACGCCCTTGTGATGATCTTCGGCGCGATCATGCCGGCGTGGGTGGGCCTCGCGAACTGGATGATCCCGATCCAGATCGGCGCGCCCGACATGGCGCTGCCGCGCCTCAACAACCTCTCGTTCTGGATCCTGCCGTTCGCGTTCCTGATCCTCCTCGGCACCCTGTTCGTGCCGGGCGGCGCGCCGGCCGGCGGCTGGACGATGTACCCGCCGCTCGCGCTGCAGGGCGGCGACAGCTTCCCGATGATGATTTTCGCCATCCACCTGATGGGTATCTCGTCGGTGCTCGGCGCGATCAACGTGGTCGTCACGATCATGAACATGCGCGCCCCCGGCATGAACCTCCTCAAGATGCCGATGTTCGTCTGGACCTGGCTGATCACCGCCTACCTCCTCGTCGCGGTGATGCCGGTGCTCGCGGGCGCGGTCACGATGCTGCTGACCGACCACTTCTTCGGCACGAGCTTCTTCGCGGCCTCGGGCGGCGGCGACCCGGTGATGTTCCAGCACATCTTCTGGTTCTTCGGGCACCCCGAGGTCTACATCATGATCCTGCCGGCCTTCGGCATCGTCTCGGAGATCATCCCGACCTTCTCGCGCAAGCCGCTGTTCGGCTACGAGACGATGGTCTACGCCACGGCCTCGATCGGCTTCCTGTCGTTCATCGTGTGGGCGCACCACATGTTCACGGTGGGCATGCCGCTGGCGGGCCAGCTGTTCTTCATGCTGACGACGATGATGATCGCCGTGCCCACGGGCGTGAAGGTGTTCAACTGGTCGGCGACGATGTGGAAGGGCTCGATCAGC
>CAYZFZ010000506.1:0-1777 GCA_964477795.1 uncultured Bifidobacterium sp. | reverse complement strand
CGTCTGCAGCCCGACACCGTGTGGGCCGCCGCGCCCTGCTGGGTGCCGGCGCCGGCGGGGCGGCGCTGTCGTTGTTGCCATTCCTCAGCGGTCGTGCCGGCGCGTCGGCCACCACCGACGGGGCCACCGACGACAGCACGGCAGAGGAGAGCACCACCACCGCCCCGCCGCAGCAGGCGACCGCCGACGACGTGGCCCTGCTGTCGTTCGCCCAGCAGGTCGAGGCCACGGCCGTCGCACTGTACGACGAGGCGCTCGCCGTCAAGGGCTGGTCGGATCAGCAGAGCCCGGTGATCGCCTTCCTCCGCGAGGCCCACCTCGCCTACGCCCAGGGCCTGTCCGGCCAGCTCGGCCGGCAGGCACCGAACGCGATCTCGCAAGAGCTGTTCGATCAGCTCAGCGCCGACTTCGGCAGCTCCGTGGACGGCGCGCTCGCCGCCGCTGCCGCCTTCGAATCGGCGGCCGTCGCCACCCACGGCGACATCATCGCCAAGCTGCAGGGCACCGATGGTGCCGCCCGGCTGGCCTCCATGCAGAGCAACGAGGCCCGCTTCTGCACCGTGCTGGCCGACCTCGCCGGCGAGGACGACCTCGCCGTGCTGCTGGTCGACGAAGAGAACGAGTCCCTGGTGGGCGAAGGCTGAATGAGATGAGCAACGAGATCATGTCCACTGCATCACCCGCCGCCACTCCCCTGGCCGACACCGATTCCCTGCACGGCAGCTACGACCGCCGCGGGCTGCTGCGCCTCGGTGGCCTCACCGCCGCGACGGCGCTCGTGGTCGCCGCCTGCGGCAACACCGAAGCCGGCACGCTCGGCCGTGTCGGCGAGGGCGGCACCACCCCGGTGCTGGAAGACCCGATCGTCAACAACGGTGTGCTCATGCGCACGATGGCCGGCATCGAGACCTCGCTCGTCAACGCCTACCAGCACATCCTCGACGGCGGCTTCCTCACCGAGTCCAGCTCCACCTTCCCCGACATCGGCGATCTCACCGATCTGGTCACCCTGTTCCAGGATCACCACAGGAAAGCGGCCGAGACGTTCAACGGTCTGGCCACCGAGGCGGGCGAGGAAGCCTGGGAGTGCGGCAACACCCGCCTCGACTCGGCGTTCATCGAGCCCGTCTTCGAGCGTGTCGAGAAGGGCGCCGCCGCCACCGACAACGCCGCCGAGATCGCCCCCAGCGACGACGTCACCCGCGACTACGTCAACCTCGTGCAGGTGCTCGAGTCGCTGTCGTCCAGCTCCTGCCAGGCGATGGTGCCCCAGGTCAGCGAAGCTGCGATCCGCTTCACCACCATGCAGATCGGTGTGCGCTCCGCCCGCCAGGCTGCGCTGCTGGCCTTGCGCATCAACCCCGGCGGCTACATCGAGCTCGCCGCGGACACCGCCGCCGCAGCGGACACGACGGTCGCCACCACCACGACGGCGGCTGCGGCGGATGCCGGGCCGGTCCCCACGGCGATCCCGGTGCCGGTTGCCATCCCCGCCCAGTTCGGCCTGCTGTCGCCGGTGGTCTGGATCGGCGGCGCCGGCGACGAGAACGGTGTGCGGCTGCGCTTCAACTTCGAGACGCCCAGCCTCAACTCGCTCGCGTACCCGTTCAACGCCTGCGACTGACGACAACTGCGCCCGACGACAACTGCGACTGACGCCGCCCGGCACGTACACTCGTCGGCGGTGAGTCGGCCGGGTGGCCGCGGCACGGCTTCGACCGTGTCGAGGAAAGTCGGGACTCCACAGGGCAGAGTGCTGGCGCGAGCCAGGTCGGGG
>CAYZFZ010000505.1:0-1809 GCA_964477795.1 uncultured Bifidobacterium sp. | reverse complement strand
CGAGGTCCTCGAGCAGCACGACCGGCAGCTCGGGCTGCCGCGCGTCGCGGATGAACTGCAGCAGCGAGCGCCGGCCGCGCGACTTGTTCGCCTCGGCGAAGGCGGTCTTGAACGACCACGACTCCAACGCGATCGCGACGAACAGCACGCCGTAGGCCACCCAGGCCTTGGTCAGCTCCTCCGGATGGGTGATCTTGTGGAAGCCCTCGTACACGGAGAAGATCCCGCCCAGCATGAACAGGATGATCGCCACCACGAACGAGTAGACGTACCGTCGCCGGCCGTACCCGAACTGGTGGGCGGCGTCCGGGGCCTGCAGGGACCGCTTGCCCCCGATCAGCAGCAGGAACTGGTTGCCGGTGTCGGCCAGCGAGTGGATCGCCTCGGAGAGCATCGAGCTCGAGCCCGTGATCAGGTAGGCGATGAACTTGGTCACCGCGATGCCCGCGTTCGCGATCGCCGCGGCGATCACGGCCTTGGTGCCACCCTCGGTGCTCACGTCAGCCCTCCTCGGCGGGGATGTTGGCGCCGACCCCCTGCGGGCCGGGCGTCGCCTCCACGAGCAGCATCACCGGGATGTCGTCGCGCACCGGGAAGCTGGTCCGGCAGCGCACGCACACGAGGGCTGTCGCGGCGGCCAGGTCCTCACCCGCGTTCGGCTCGAGCGGCGCATGGTGCTCGCACGGGCAGGCCAGGATCTCCAGCAGCAGCGGGTCGAGGTTCACGCGTCCTGCCCCTCACGGATGATGCCCAGCACCCGGTCGCGCAGTGCGGCCATCGACTCGGCGTCAGGTGCCTCGCAGTTCAGCCGGAGCAGCGGCTCGGTGTTGCTGGGCCGCACGTTGAACCACCAGTCGGGCCCCGTGATGGTAAGGCCGTCGAGCTCGTCGAAGGTGACGCCGTCCTGGCCCTCGAACGCCGACCTCACCCGGGCGGTGGCCGCATGGGTGTCGCCGACCGTCGAGTTGACCTCGCCGCTGGCTACGTAGCGCTCGTAGGGCGCCAGCAGCCGTGACAGCGTGGTGCCCACCGGTGCCCCGCCGAGGGCCGCCAGGACGTGCAGGCCGGCCAGCATCCCCGAGTCGGCGCGCCAGAAGTCGGCGAAGTAGAAGTGCCCCGAGTGCTCCCCGCCGAAGACTGCGCCGGTCTCGGCCATGCGAGCCTTGATGAACGAGTGACCGACGCGGGTGCGCACCGGGACCCCGCCGTTCTCGGCGATGATCTCGGGCACCGCGGCCGAGGTGATCAGGTTGTGGATGATCGGGGCGCCGGGATGCACCGAGAGCTCGCGCACGGCGATGAGCCCCGTCAGGGCCGACGGCGAGACGGGCGCCCCGCGCTCGTCCACGACGAAGCACCGGTCCGCGTCCCCGTCGAAGGCCAGGCCGATGTCGGCCCCCTCGGCGAGGACGGCCGCCTGGAGGTCGCGCAGGTTCTCGGGCTCGATCGGGTTCGCCTCGTGGTTGGGGAACGTGCCGTCGAGCTCGAAGTACAGCGGCACGATCTCGAGTGCGGGCAGGTCCAGGACGGCGGGGGCCGTGTGGCCGGCCATGCCGTTGCCGGCGTCGACGACCACGCGCAGCGACCGGATCGCGGACAGGTCGACCAGCTCGTGCAGGAACGCGGCGTACTCACCCAGCACGTCGCGATGGGTCACCCCGCCCGGCGGCCAGCCGGCGGCCGGGACCGGCTCGGCGACCATGTCGCGGATCTGCGCCAGGCCCGACTCCTGCCCGACCGGCGTCGCGCCGGCCCGGCACAGCTTGATCCCGTTGTACTGCGCGGGGTTGTGGCTCGCCGTGAACATGG
>CAYZFZ010000504.1:0-1809 GCA_964477795.1 uncultured Bifidobacterium sp. | reverse complement strand
CGTACAGGTTCACCCAGTCCAGCGCGGCCAGGGGGTCGACGCTGCTGGAGGTGGCGACCAGGTCGCGGTGCAGTGCGGCCGCCCGGCGCTGCACGTGCACGCCGCCGGGCAGCTCGCCCTCGTTGCGGCAGCCGCGCTCGACGCACTCGCGCATCGCCCGCCAGATCTCCAGCAGCTGCGTGCGGATCTCCGTGTCGCTGCGCAGCGCCCGCTCGTTGGCCAGCTTGATCTCGCTGATCGAGAGCCCGTGGTCGGCGCACATACGCAGCAGTTCGGTCGCGGAGCGGTAGGGAAACGGGACGTCGTCGTCGGCTTCCAACGGCTGCGCGACCTCGTCGTCGTCGATCACGAAGCCGCCGCCGATGGAGTAGTAGCGGTGCTCGGCCAGCAGGCCGCCATCGTGCGCGAACGCCTCGAAGCGCATCCCGTTGGGGTGTGCCGGCAGCGACTCGTCGGGGTGCATGACCACGTCCGTGTCGGCATGGAAGGGCACGGTTACAGCACCCATCAGCCGCAGTGTGCCGCTGCGGGCGATGTCGGCCAGCAGCCCCGGGATGTCGTCGGGGTCGACGGTGTGCGGTTCGGCGCCGCCGAGCCCGAGCAGCACCGCCGACACGGTGCCATGGCCCACGCCGGTGGCCGCCAGCGACCCGTACAGGTGGACGCGCACACCGGCGACCCGAGCGAGACCGGCGACACCGTCGACACCGGCGACACCGGCGGCGAGTTCGAGGAACCGTCGTGCCGCCCGCATCGGGCCCACCGTGTGCGAGCTGGACGGGCCGATGCCGATGCGGAACAGGTCGAAGACGCTGATCGTCATCGCCGGCTCGCGTTCGATCCCATGACGCGATCCTGCCAGACGACGCCGCGATCGTGCTGCCAGAATGTCACCCATGCCGATGCGTCAGGAGTGCCGCAACTTCGAGAGTCGCACATACCCCAACGGCGAGACCGTGCGGAAGTGCAACCTCGACCTGGCGCCGGACGCGCCGTGGCGCTGCCCCGAGCACTGCAGCGGGTTCGAGCCGCGCATGGACGCCGGCTGGACCTACGGGTCGATGGTCTCGCCGAAGACGCCCGACGAGCCGCCGGGCCTGGACGACGGCACCGCGGCGGCGCTGCTCGACGAGGCGGAGGACTTCCTCAACTCGGTGGGCCCGCAGGTGCGTGCCGAGGTGCAGGCCGAGCGCGACGCGTACGAGGCCCAGCAGCGCGGCGGGTGGCGCCGCATCCTGCGCCGCCGCAAACCCTGACCCTGCCCGTGCCTACGGAGCAGCGACGTTGGGGATTAGCACTACGTGCGTAGTAGAATTTCGGCGTGTTCTCCTCGCTCTCCGATGCCATCGACGCCGATGCGCCCGATCGTGCGCTGCGCCTGGCCGCCGCCGAGCGGGCAGCCGCGATGGCCCTGCCCTCGCCCGAGCTGGAGGTGTGGCGCTACAGCCGCATCGGCCAGCTCGACCTCGCCGCCTTCACCCCGGCTGCCGTCCGCACCACCGTCGAGGGTCTCGATCAGGTGCCGCCGGCCGACGAGGCGCTCGTCGCCGAACTGGTCGGGACGATGGACGTGCACGACGTCTTCGACGAGCTGAACGCCGCCTACCACCGCACCGTCGCGGTCAGCGTCCCTGCCGGCAAGGTGCTCGCCGACCCGATCGTCGTCACCCACCACATCGAGGGCGACGGCGCTGCGCTGTATCCGCGCCTGGTCGTCCACGCCGGCGCCGACAGCGAGTTCACCGTCGTCGAGCGCTTCGAGAGCGCCGGCGACACCGTCGCGCTCGTCGTGCCCCGCCTGCTCGTGCA
>CAYZFZ010000503.1:1367-1816 GCA_964477795.1 uncultured Bifidobacterium sp. | reverse complement strand
GGTGATCTCCGGCATTGGCTGCGCCTCGCGATTCCCCTACTACATCAACCGCTTCGGCATGCACTCCATCCATGGTCGGGCGCTGACCATCGCCACGGGCCTGGCCATGACCCGTCCGGACCTGGCGATCATGATCGCCACTGGTGATGGCGACGCGCTGTCGATCGGTGCCAACCACCTGATCCACGCCCTGCGGCGCAACGTCAACCTCACGATCCTGCTGTTCAACAACCGGATCTACGGCCTCACGAAGGGGCAGTACTCGCCCACCTCGGAGGAGGGCAAGGTCACCAAGAGCACACCGTTCGGGTCCATCGACCACCCGTTCAACCCGCTCGCGGTGGCGCTGGGTGCGGAGGCGTCGTTCGTGGCCCGCACCCACGACCTCGATCGCAAGCACATGATGGCCACGTTCAAGGCGGCGCACGCGCACAAGGGTGCGTCGTTCG
>CAYZFZ010000503.1:0-1357 GCA_964477795.1 uncultured Bifidobacterium sp. | reverse complement strand
TCAACGACGCTGCCTTCGACGGGGTGACGGGCAAGCACTTCCGCGAGGAGATGATGATCGACCTGCGCCACGGCGAGCCGATCCGCTTCGGCGCCGACGGCCACCGCGGCGTCGTGATGGGCACCGATGGTCAGCTGCGCATCGTCGAGGTCGCCGAGGTGGGCGAGGCCGCGCTGCTCGTGCACGACGCGCAGCGCAACGATCCCGGCCTCGCGTTCGCGCTCGCCCGCCTGTCGCACGACGACCATTCGCCCACGCCGTTCGGCATCTTCCGCGACATCGAGCGCGGCGAGTACGGCGAGATGGTGGGCGCCCAGGTGGCCGCCGCGTCGCAGCGCAAGGGGCCCGCCGACCTCGGCGCGCTGCTGCGCAGCAACGGCACCTGGACCGTCGGCGGCTGACACCCGCTGTTGCCAGCTGACCCTCCTACTCGCCAGCCGGCACCTTCTGCTTCCCATGGGTGGCCGATCGTGCCGGGCCCGGCATGATCCGCCGCCCATGGGAGGGCCGAGCGTGGGGTGCCACGATGGCCGGGGCGCGTCAGGGTTCGATGATGCCGAAGCCGCCGACGAACACGTCGAGGTGGTCGACGATCGTGTGCAGCGCGCCCAAGTCGCCCTGCGAGTGCAGCAGGCCCGCCTCGACGGCGGCGTCGATGGTGGTCTCGCCGGCGACGATCTGCGTCAGCGTCTCGCGGGTGGTGGCGACGGTGACCGCCGCCCCCGCGGAGTGCTTGTTCGCGCGGTAGTGCAGCGCCCGGTTGGAGAGGCCGACCAGCCAGCGCTCGTCGAGGTCGGTGATCACGAGGTTGATCTCCAGTCGCACGCCGCCCACCTCGCCCGCCTTCAGCCGCATGGCCACCACGGCCAGCAACTGGTCGATGGGGAGCGCTCGCACGAGGCCGCGGTTGGCGGCCGGGCGCTGCGGCGGGCCGCCGTGGCGCAGCTCCTGCGCGCCCATCAGGTACGCGTTGCGGAACGTCGCGGACTCGCTCTGGTAGCCCAGCTGCTCGAGCGCGTCGGCCTGCAGGGCACGCGCCGCGGTGTTGGTGGGGTCGGCGAAGACCAGGTGGTTGACGAGCTCGGCCACCCACCGGTAGTCGCCGGCGGCGTACGACTCGCGCGCCGAGGCCAGCAGCGCCTCGGCGCCGCCGGCGAGCGCCACGTAGCGCTGCCCGGCGGCGATCGGTGGGTGCGGGTTGAGGTGGCAGGGGTTGCCGTCGTACCAGCTGAGGTAGCGCTGGAACACGGCCTTCACGTTGTGGACGAGGTCGCCGTAGTAGCCCGTCGTGTGGCCCTCTGCCGTGAACTCCGGCGGCAGCTCGAGATGCTCCGCGATCTCGGTCGCGTTCCAGCCG
>CAYZFZ010000502.1:0-1818 GCA_964477795.1 uncultured Bifidobacterium sp. | reverse complement strand
TCGCGTCGCGGTCGCCGAGACGCATCGTCACCTCGTCGCCGCCGCCGACGAGCCTCAGCAGCTCGTTGAGCGCACGGCCGGGCACCAGCACCTTCTGGTCGGCGGCGAGCACCTGCTGGCCGACGAGGTCGCGCACGGCCAGGCGGTACGAGTCGGTGGCCACCATGCGCAGGCCGTCGCCCTCGGCGGTCATCATCACGCCGGTGAGGATCGGGCGTGCCTCATCCGTGCTGGCGGCGCGCACCACCTGGCGCAGCGCGTCGCCGAACTGGGCCGCCGGCAGGGTGACGGAGCTGTTCACGGGCGAGGCCAGCTTCGGGTAGTCGTCGAAGCTGAGCGGGCGGACGGTGAAGTTCGAGCGCCCGTTGCTGATCGTGACGTCGTCACCCTCGGCCACGACGTCGACCTTGCCCTGCCCCAACGAGCGCACGATGTCGGCGGCCAACCGTGCGGGGAGCACGGTGCCACCGTCGCCGTCGCCGCCCACCTCGATGGTGAGCTGGATGGTGAGATCCAGATCGGTACCCGTGACCGACAGTTGGTTGCCCGACAACTCGAGGCGCAGCCCGGAGAGCACCGGCAGCGCACCGGTGCGACCGGTGGCGGCACGGCCAGCGGTGGCCAGCGCCTCGGCCAGCGCTTCACGTTCACAACGGAACTTCACAGCGTTCCCTTTCGCGTCGAGGGTGATGTACAGAGGTAATAGAGGTAATAAGCGCTGTGGATTGTGCACAACCCACTGTTTGCCCAGCGTAGGTGGCGCGGCGGTGTGCACACCGGCTTCCCCACCCACCCACAGGTGAAAAACCACCCGCGTGTAGTTCGGGGGACAACCTCCACTTGTCCCCGGTTCCGCGCGCTCGCGCCCACAGGTCGTGCACAGGCCGGCGCGGCCGTTCGCGGTGCGTCGTGGCCACGTTCATGCCTTCTTCAGCCGCTGGATGAGATCGGTGACCTGGTCGTAGATCTGCTTGCGCTCCTTCATCAGCCGCTGGATCTTGTCCACGGCGTGGATGACGGTGGTGTGGTCGCGACCGCCGAAGAGGCGGGCGATGGCCGGGTAGCTGAGATCGGTGAGCTCGCGGAACACGTACATCGCGGTCTGCCGGGCCGTCACCAGTGGCCGCTGGCGACTCTTGCCGCGCAACGACTCGACGCTGTAGCCGAGGATGACGGCGATCTCCTGCAGCAACTCCTCGTCGGTGCGCGGCTTGACGTAGGAACCGGTGAGCAGATCGCTCAGCAGGCCCTCCGCCATGTGGGTGCTGATCGGCACGGCGTTGAGGCTGGCGTAGGCGGTGACGCGGATGAGCGCACCTTCGAGCTCGCGGATGTTGGTGGTGATGCGCGACGCGATGAACTCGAGCGTCTCCGCCGGCACCGGGCTGTGGTCGCGCTCGGCCTTGTTGCGCAAGATGGCGAGGCGGGTCTCGAGATCGGGTGGCTGGATGTCGGTGATCAGGCCCCACTCGAAGCGGCTGCGCAGCCGCTCCTCCAGCGTGGGGATCGCGTCGGGCATGCGATCGGAGCTGATGACGATCTGCTTGTTCGCGCCGTGCAACGAGTTGAACGTGTGGAAGAACTCCTCCTGGAGCCCTTCCTTGCCCTCCATGAACTGGATGTCGTCGATCAGCAGCACGTCGATGTCGCGGTAGCGACGTTTGAAGTTGGCGGTGGTGTTGGTGCGGATGGCGTCGACGTACTCGTTGAGGAACGTCTCGGTGCTGACGTAGCGCACGACGTCGTGCTGGTAGTGGTTGTGCACGTAGTGGCCGATCGCGTGCAGCAGGTGGGTCTTGCCGAGGCCGGCGGCGCCGT
>CAYZFZ010000501.1:1177-1825 GCA_964477795.1 uncultured Bifidobacterium sp. | reverse complement strand
TGCGCAAGGTGAGCGAGATCTACGACCGCATCGCCTTCGCCGGCGTGGGCAAGTACAACGAGTTCGACCAGCTCCGCATCGCCGGCGTCCGCCACGCCGATCTCAAGGGCTACCAGTTCAGCCGCGAGGACGTCGACGCCCGCAGCCTGGCCAACGCCTACGCCCAGATCCTGGGTCAGATCTTCACCCACGAGATGAAGCCGATGGAGGTGGAGATCCTGGTGGCCGAGGTCGGCGCCGGGCCCGCCGACGACCGCCTGTTCCACATCCTCTACGACGGCACCGTCATGGACGAGGAGCACCTCACCGTGCTCGGGGGTGAGGCCGAGGCCATCGCCGCCCGGCTCGAGGACACGTGGGCCGAGGGTCTCGACCTCGCCGGGGCGCTCCGGATCGCCGTGGCCGCCCTCGCCGGTCCCGACCGGACGCTCGGCGCCGCCGAGCTCGAGGTCGCGGTGCTCGAGCGGGTGGCCGACCGGCGGGCATTCCGTCGCCTCGACGCCGCCGCGGTGGACGACCTCCTCGGCCCGCCGGCCGCCGCCGACGCGTCCTGAACCGGGCGGCGTTCGCCCGGGCGCGGGGCCGTGCCCCGTCGCGACCCCACCGTCCCGATAGGTTGACCGCCATGGAGCGGCGCATCTTCGGCCT
>CAYZFZ010000501.1:0-1167 GCA_964477795.1 uncultured Bifidobacterium sp. | reverse complement strand
CTGTTCCGCCGCGTCGTCTCCTGGGGCCGCTCGTCCAACGTCTTCCTGGCCAACGGCGCGCGGCTCTACCTCGACGTCGGCTCGCACCCCGAGTACGCCACCCCCGAGTGCGACTCGATCTACGACCTCGTGGTCCACGACAAGGCGGGGGAGCGGATCCTCGAGCAGCTCCTCGACAGCGCCGAGCAGCGCCTGCGGGAGGAGGGGATCCGGGGCGTCATCTACCTGTTCAAGAACAACACCGACTCGGCCGGCAACAGCTACGGCTGCCACGAGAACTACCTCACCAGCCGGGCCGACGACATGGCGCACTACGCCGAGGTGTTGATCCCGTTCTTCGTCAGCCGCCAGATCTTCACGGGTGCCGGCAAGGTGCTGCAGACCGCCCGCGGCGCAGCGTTCTCGATGGCGCAGCGCGCCGAGCACATCTGGGAGGGCGTCAGCAGCGCCACCACCCGCAGCCGGCCCATCATCAACACGCGCGACGAGCCGCACTCCGACGCCGAGAAGTATCGGCGGCTGCACGTGATCGTCGGCGACAGCAACATGAGCGAGTACACGACGTTCGTGAAGGTGGGCTCGGCGGCGTGCATGCTGCGCATGCTGGAGGACCCGACGGTCGTGCTGCGCGACATGACGCTGGAGAACCCCATCCGCGCCATCCGCGACATCAGCCACGACATCACCTGCCGGCGCAAGGTGCGCCTGGCCAACGGCCGTGAGGTCAGCGCGCTCGACATCCAGCGCGAGTACCTCGATCGGGCTTTGCGCTACGCCGACACCAAGGGCTTCCCGCCGATGGAGCACAAGGCGCTCGAGATGTGGGAGCACTGCATCGCCACCATCGAGAACGACCCGCTGAAGCTCGACCGCGAAGTCGACTGGGTGATCAAGTACCGGCTGCTGGAGGCGTTCCGCGCCCGCCACGACCTGCCACTGGGCCACGCCAGGGTGCAGCTGCTCGATCTCCAGTACCACGACATCTCACGCGAGCGCAGCCCGTTCTACAAGCTGCAGGACCGCGGGATGATCGAGCGGATGTGCATCGACGCCGACATCGATGCCGCGATCGAGATTCCCCCGCAGACCACAAGGGCCCGGCTGCGCGGTGAGTTCATCAAGCGCGCCAAGGAGCGCAAGCGCGACTACACGGTCGACTGGGTGCAC
>CAYZFZ010000500.1:0-1839 GCA_964477795.1 uncultured Bifidobacterium sp. | reverse complement strand
CGCCCGCTCGACGGCCGTCGTCGCGTCGCCGTTGCCGAGGTTGAACCCGAACTTCGAGTCGTCCTGACCGGTGGCGATGAACTCGTGGGTGTGGGCGTGCACGCCGGGGGTGATGCGGGCCAGCACCTTCGGCACCGGCAGGCCCTCCGCGTGCAGCGCCTCCAGCCGGTCGATCTCGTCGAAGCTGTCGACCACGACATGGCGCACGCCCTCGGTGAGGGCCATCCGCAGCTCGGCCAGGCTCTTGTTGTTGCCGTGGAACGCGAGCGCTTGGGCGGGCACGCCGGCGCGCAGGGCCACGTACAGCTCGCCGCCACTGGCCACGTCGAGGTGCATGCCCTCCTCGTACGCGAGGCGGGCCATCGCCGTGCACAGGAACGCCTTGGTGGCGTAGTACGCGCGACCGGGGCCGAAGGCGGCCACCGCCTCGGCGCAGCGGGCGCGCAGGTGGGCCTCGTCGTACACGAACAGCGGGGTGCCGAACTGGGCAGCCAGCTCGCCGACATCGCAGCCGCCGATGGCGAGCGAACCGTCGGGCTGGATGCTGGCGGTGTCGGGCAGCAGGTGCAGCGGGACCGGCTTCACATGCGCTCCGGGGCCTGAATGCCGAGCAGCGCGAGGCCCTGCTGCAGCACGCGGGCGGTGAGGTCGCACAGGGCGAGGCGACTCTCGCGGGTGGCCTCGTAGCCCTCCTTCAGCACCGGGCACGCCTCGTAGAAGGCGGTGAACGCCTGCGCGAGATCGAACAGGTAGGTGCACAGCCGGTGGGGGCTGTACTTGTCGAGTGTGTCGTGCACGACCGAGTCGAACTGCAGCAGGAGGAGTGCGAGCGCCCGCTCCTGCGGCTCGCCGAGCGCGGGTGTGACGCTGCGCACGGACGCACGCTCCACCTCGGCGCGGCGGAAGATGCTGCAGATGCGGGCGTGCGCGTACTGGAGGTACGGGGCGGTGTTGCCGTCGAAGGCGAGCATGCGATCCCAGTCGAAGACATAGTCCTTGATCCGGTCGCTGGACAGCTCGGCGTACTTCAAGGCACCGATGCCGAGGGTGTTGGCGAGCTCGGCTTTCTCCTCGGGCGGCAGCTCGGGGCTGCGCTCGGCGACGATCGCGGCACCGCGCTCGATCGCCGCGTCGACGAGGTCGAGCAGCATCGCCGGCTCGCCGCTGCGGCTCTTCAGGATCTTGCGATCCTCGCCGAGCACGTTGCCGTTGTTCACGTGCACCGCGCGCGCCGGCGGCACCAGCACACCGAGCATCTCCGCAGCCTTGAACACCATCTGCAGGTGCTGGCTCTGGGGTGTGCCGATGCAGTACACGAGCAGGGTGGCGTGCTGCCGCTCGACGCGGTCGAGCACGCAGGTGATGTCGCTGGTGGCGTAGTTGAACCCGCCCGTGCGCGCCTGCACGATCAGCGGCAGCGGCTCGCCCTCGCGGTTCTTGAAGCCGGGCACCCACACCACCTTGGCGCCCTCGCTCTCCGCCAGCAGGCCCGCCTGGGCCAGCCGATCGAGCATGGCCGGCATCATCGGCTGGTAGAAGCTCTCACCGACGATGTCGTCGCGGCGCAGCAGCACGCCGAGCTTGCCGTAGACCACGTCGAAGTAGTCGGCCGACTTGTCGACCAGCTTGCTCCAGATCGCCATCGTCGGCGCATCGGTGCGGCTCTGCAGCAGGGTGACGCGGGCGCGGGCGCGATCCTTGAACTCGTCGCTGGCGTCGAACTTGGCGCGGGCCTGCTTGTAGAACGCGCTCGGGTCGTGGAGGTCGATGGTGAGCTCGGCATCCACGCCGCCGAGATCCACCATGTGCTCGATGAGCATGCCGAAGGGTGTGCCCCAG
>CAYZFZ010000499.1:0-1849 GCA_964477795.1 uncultured Bifidobacterium sp. | reverse complement strand
GCACTCCTCGTGCGGGCTGGTGGTGAACGCGAGGTAGGCGGTGTCGACCGCCTGCCCGTCCGCGGTGATGTTGATCTTGGCGCCAGGTGCCGGCACCCGCTTGACGCAGACGAGGACCCTCATGTCAGCGCTTCATCCGGTCGTCGGTGGGGTCGAACAGCGGCGTGGCGCCGGCGACCTCGACGGTGACGGGGTACAGCTCGTTCATGTACATCACCTGCAGCTTGGTGCCCACGACCGCGTGCTCCGGCGGCAGGTAGGCGAGCAGCAGGTACTTGCCCACGGACGGGCCGGCGCCGGCGGTGGTGACCCGCGAGACGCGGCCCTTCGAGTCGAGGATGCGCTCGCCGGCGAGCGTGAGGATCGGCTCGTTGCCACCGGTGGGGAAGCGGTCGTAGCCGTCGGCGCAGCGCTGCGAGTCCATCGACAGGGTGCACATGACGGCGGCGACGGGCTCCTCGCGAGCGGCGAGGTAGGCGGCCTTGCCGATGAAGTCGGCGCTCTTCACCTTCGGGCGGGCGAGGCCGGCCTCGACCGGGTTGTACTCGCTCTCCAGCTCGGCGCCCATCAGGCGGTAGCCCTTCTCGATGCGGCCGGTGACCGCGTACACGCCGATGCCCACGGGGATGATGTCGAACTCCTGGCCGGCGGCGAAGATGGCGTCCCACAGCTTGAGGCCGTGCTCCATGTTCGTGTAGATCTCCCAGCCGTTCTCGCCCACGTAGCTGATGCGGAACATCGTGCACGGCACGCCCTCGATCAGCACCTCGCGCACGGCGCCGTAGGGGAAGCCCTCCTGGCTGAGGTCGTACGGGGCGGTGGTGTTGTCGGTGGCGATCTTGGCCATCGTCGCCGCCGCGTTGGGGCCCCACACGCCGAGCGTGCAGATGCCCTGCGAGCGGTCGGTGAACGTGACCGAGCTGCCCGTGCGCTCGTTGAACGCGGCCAGGTGCTTCTTGAACCAGTAGTTGTCGCGGCCGCCGTCGAAGGCACCGGTGATCACCCGGTAGTGGGTGTCGCCCAGGCGCTGGATCGTGAGGTCGCCGCGGAAGCCGCCGTGGGGGGTGAGCAGCGGGGTGTAGATGCTGCGGCCGACGGGCACGTCGACGTTGTTGACGACGACATAGTTGAGGTAATCGACGACGCCGGCGCCCTCGAAGTCGAACTCGTTGAACGCGGTGAGGTCGACGACGCCGACGCTGTCGCGCATCTGTAGGTGCTCGGCGTTGGTGACCGGGTTCCACCAGCGGCCGTCCCACTCGTGGGTGCGCGGCGTGGCGGCCTCGGGGAACTTCTCGAACAGGCGCTCGTTGCTGGAGTACCACTGGGGGCGCTCCCAGCCGCGGGCGTCGAAGAACGTCGCGCCGAGCGCTTCCTCGCGGGCGTAGAACGGGCTGCGCCGCATGCCGCGCTGGCTGGCCCACTGCTCACGCGGGTGGACGATGCCGTAGGTCTTGTTGAAGTGCTCGTTGCAGCGGGCGTTGATGTGCCACTCGGTCTTCTCGTGGGGGTAGAAGCGGCTGATGTCGCTGCCGTGCGGGTCGCACATGTGCGGGTAGCCGTAGGTCATCCACTCGGCGACGAGCTGGGCGATGCCGGGGCCCTCCTTGATCCACACCGCGGCGGCCGACCACAGGTTGGCGACCTCGGGCGTCTCACCGAGCACGGGGTTGGCATCGGGGGTGAGCGACAGCAGGCCGTTGATCGCGTACCGGATCTCGGCGTCGCCGAGCATCTCCATCAGCTCGATCGCCTGCTCCAGCTGCGGGTCGAAGTCGTCGGAGGTGAGGGGCAGCTCGGTGGGCGTGAGCGCAGAGGCGGCGATCGACGGGATGTCGTCGGGGCGCAT
>CAYZFZ010000498.1:0-1866 GCA_964477795.1 uncultured Bifidobacterium sp. | reverse complement strand
CCTGCTCGCCGAGCGCCTTGGTGTAGGCGTACGCGTCGGGCCAGCCGACGCTGGCCGCGCGGGCGCGGCCGGCCTCGACGAGCTGGTCCTTCACCCACGCCTCGCGCAGGCTCTCCGTCTTGCTCGCGAGGGCGGGGCCGCCGGCGGCGCCGAGCTCCTTGCGCGCCTCGGCGCGGAAGTGGGTGAGCTGCTCGCTGCTTCGGCTCTGTGCCTCGATGTCGCCGCGCAGCCGGCGGCTGGCCGCGACCTCCTTGCGCCAGTTCAGGCCGATGTCCCAGTGGCCGTCGCTGACCAGCGCCTCGGGTGCGTTGCCGCGCCGGTTGCCGGCGACGTAGCACGTGCTGACGCCCACCATGTGCGGCGTGATGCCCAGGGTGTGGCAGGTTTCGGCGATGCGCACCGGGCCCATCAGGTTGATCTCGACGGCGCTGTCCAGCGGGCTGTCGAACGACACGGCGGCGGCGGAGTGGATGATCGTGTCGCAGCTCGCGAAGACCGCCCGATCGGCTTCGTTCAGCCCGAGGCCGTCGGTGCTGACGTCGCCGCCGATGGCGACGACCCGGCGGGCGACCATCTCGTCGAACGTCTCCATCGTGCCGTCCGGCCGCGGCGGGTTGATCGCCGGATCCTTCAGCTCGTGCTTCAGCCGGTCGAACGCGTTGTTCTTGAAGATCTCGCGGCGGGCGCGCTCGGTGGGGTCGTGGCGCTTGCTGGGGCGGATGAGCAGCACGAGCGTGCAGCCGGGCGCGCAGCGCAGCAGGCGCTCGACGAGCGCCGTACCCACGAAGCCGGTGCTGCCGGTGATGGCGATTCGCTTGTTCGCGAGCTGTTCGGCAATCATGCGAGCCCTTTCTCCGAGCCACTGTCTACCATATGGTAGAGAGCGAGGGAACACCCTCAGTCGAAAACCGCCATGAGCCCGAAGCCACCCACCCGCGAACGCATCCTGCAGTCGGCCACCGACCTGTTCGGCGCGCGCGGAGTGGAGGCCGTGTCGCTCGACGTCATCGCCGCCGACGTCGGCGTTGCCAAGCAGACGCTGCTGTACTGGTTCCCGTCGAAGGACGATCTCGTGCAGGCCGTGCTCCTCCAGGCCGCAGCCGAGCTGGCCATCGCCACCGAGGCCGCCATCCGGGCCACGGGCGACGACCCGCTCGACCGCATCGACGCCGTGGTGCGCGCCGTGTTCCGGCCCGCAGTGCGCCGGCCCGCGCTGCTGGGGTTGATCCGCGAGGTCAGCCGCCTGCCACCGGCCGTCGGCGAGCGATTCCACGCCGAACTGCAGCCGCTCGTCGAGAGGGCGGTGGTGTATCTGCACAAGGAGATGGATCGCGGCCGCATCCGCCGCGCCGACCCGCGGCTGATCGCGGCCCTCTGCTACGCCACGGTCACCGGCATCGCCACCGAGCCAGAGCTGCTGCGCAGCGTCGGCTGGCAGCCCACCGCCGCCGACCTGCGCCGCCTCCGCGCCGAGCTGCTCGCCTTCCTCCGCGCCGCGCTCACCCCCGCGCCCCCCACCCTCCGCTTTACGTAAAGCCTGTCGGGCGCTGAGCTGGGGCTGTGAGTTCGAGAGTTTGACGCAAACGGGCTCAGCGGGGGTTGACCGCTTCCATCACGGCTTGGTGGAAGGCGGTGATCCCCATCGCCAGGTGCTCGTCGGGGGTGTCCTCCTCCTTCGTGTGGGACAGGCCGGCGATCGACGACGTGAACACCATCGCGGTGGGCACCACCCGTGCCATCTCGGAGGCGTCGTGCAGGGCGCCGCTGGGCAGCGAGAACTCGTGGCCCTCCACGGCCTTCACCGCCCGCCGCACACTGCCGACGAGCGTGTCGTCGAAGATCATCGGCGGGATGCGGAAGATGTGC
>CAYZFZ010000497.1:0-1888 GCA_964477795.1 uncultured Bifidobacterium sp. | reverse complement strand
CATCATGTGCGAGGGCTGCGTCGACATCTGCCCGTGGAAGTGCATCCACATGGTGTCGCCCGAGGCCATCACGGATGCGAGCAACACCGAGCAGCCGGGGCTCGACCCCAGCGACAACGTCGTCTTCATCATCGACGACGACATCTGCACACGGTGCCAACTGTGTGTCGATCGCTGCCCGACGGGCGTGATCATCATGGGCAAGGTCGGTGCCCCGGCAGCCGCCGGCGACTCCCACACCCGTACCAACAGCCACGGCTACGCCTACGGCATGAGGCTCTGAGGAAGAACGAGAACGATGGCAAAGATCCTCGACGAGACACCGCGTCCGACGGTGAAAGATCGCATGACCAAGACGGTCGACGGCGTCCAGGGCAGTCAGGCCTGGAACAGCATCTTCCGGCCGGGCAGCATCTTCCGCAAGGGCTACACCGACAGCCCGCGCAACCGCAGCTACGTCATCATGAACTCGGTGCTGTACCACCTGCACCCGGTGAAGGTGAAGCGCCACGCGGTGAAGGTGTCCTACACCCTGTGCCTGGGCGGCCTCAGCTTCTTCCTCTTCATCCTGCTCACGGTCACGGGCATCTTCCTGATGTTCTTCTACCGCCCCACCGACGTGCAGGCCTGGAACGACATCTCCAACCTGCAGACCTCGGTGACGTTCGGCTTACTTGTGCGCAACATGCACCGATGGGGTGCCCACCTGATGGTGCTCAGCGTGTTCCTGCACATGGCTCGCGTCTTCTACCACGGCGCCTACAAGCCGCCGCGCGAGTTCAACTGGGTCATCGGCGTGGTGCTGCTCATGCTCACCCTGCTGCTCTCGTTCACCGGCTATTTGCTGCCGTGGGACCAGCTGGCCCTGTGGGCGGTCACGGTGGGTACCAACATGATGGGCTACACGCCCGTGCTCGGCACCCAGGTGCGCTTCGTGCTGCTCGGCGGCAAGGAGATCGGTGGCGACACCCTGCTGCGCTGGTACGTGCTGCACGTGCTGATGCTGCCGTTCGTGATCGTCATCTTCATGGCCATCCACTTCTGGCGTGTCCGCAAGGACGGCGGCATCTCCGGTCCGTTGTGATTCGAAGGAGGCGAAACGATGACTGAGATCCCTGAACACCTCCTGAAGCGGGCGCAGGCCGCCCGCGACAAGGCTGCCGCCGAGGCCGGCTCGGCCGCCGAGCCCGCGGCCGCGGCACCCGCCGCAGCGGCTGCGGCCGACGAGCCCGCCGCCGACCCGCGCATCCCCGCGCACCTGCTCGAGCGCAGCAAGGCGCGCAAGGCCGCCGCCGAGGGCGGTGGCGGCGTCGCCGTGCAGGAGAAGGTGGCCAGCGTGGTCACCGCCGCGCCCACCGGCGGCGGCGTGCCCGTCGGCGCCGGCCCGGGTGGCCACACCCAGCGCCTGCTCACCGTCGTCAAGAGCGGCAGCATCCAAGACGTCAAGGCGTCGCCGGTGGACAAGGTGCACACCTGGCCGCATCTGCTCGCCGCAGAGTTCGTCGCCGCGCTCGCCTGCCTCGCGTTCACGTTCTTCTTCTCGATCTTCGTCAACGCCCCGCTGCTGCAGCAGGCGAACATCAACAAGACGCCGAACCCGTCGAAGGCCCCGTGGTACTTCCTCGGCCTGCAGGAACTGCTGACGATGTTCCACCCGATGATCGCCGGTGTGACGATCCCGGGCGTGGGCCTGATCGTGCTGATCCTGGCGCCCTACATCGACAAGAACCCCTCCAACAAGCCGGAAGACCGCAAGTTCGCGACCTCCCTGATGACGGTGCACCTGATGTTCTGGGCCGTGCTGGTCATCATCGGTTCGTTCTTCCGTGGTCCTGGTTTCAACTTCACGCTCCCGTGGCGTGACGGACTCTTCTTCGAACTGTGAGGC
>CAYZFZ010000496.1:0-1904 GCA_964477795.1 uncultured Bifidobacterium sp. | reverse complement strand
TCGAGTCGAGCATCGACTTCTCGAGGGCTTCCGCGGCCACCGGCCACCTGCTTTCTGAGAGGGCACAGGCCCGATCGGCATCCAGCGGGAGCTGAGATCGCCGGCGGCCCCACCGCCTGGAGAGACGAGACACCCAGCGCCGTCAGCGCGCAGGCGTGAACACGCCGGCGAACCGGTTGCAGCGGGGCTGTTCGGGAACCCGAACGGCAGCACTGTAGCCAGGCATGACACTGCCGCACAACGCGGACCGGCGCGCGCCGGTCAGCGCAGCGGGCGGCACAGCAGGTGGCTGATGCCACTCGCCAGCAGCTCACCGTCGTCGCTCCACACCTGCTGGCGGCTGGCCACCAGCCCGTCGCCGGAGTGCGGTGACACCCCGTGCAGCAGGTACCAGGCCGGCGCCGTGGGGAACTCGTGGAACTCGCACGAGACGTCGATGCTCGGTGCCAGGTAGTCGTCCTGGACGTGCGCGCGCGACACCGCGGGCCAGCCGCCGAGGTCGACGAGCAGCAGCAGCCGGCAGGCCTCCACCCAGGCGTCGCACGCCGGCGACTCGGGCACGAAGCGCAGCCAGTTCTCGTACACCGGTGGCTGATCACCCCGGTTGGGCCAATCGCTGATCCAGACGGTGGGCCGCTGCTCGAAGTTGTCCCAGAAGCGGTACCCGCCGGCGCTGTCCAGCCCCTCGGCCGCCAGCCGCTCGGCGAGGGTGGGCAGCTCGCTCCAGTGGGCGACGGCCGGCGGCGCGCCGTGGGTGTGGCGCAGCCCGCCGAGCCCGGCGTCGACGGCCCACACCATCGCCTGCAGCACCGGGCGCCCGCCCTGGGTGATGCTCACCGCCACGCTGGTGGCCACCTTCGTCGCCCGCAGGGTGGTGGGTGTGATGACGACCGGCTCGTCGAAGTTGGCGACGCCCAGGAAGTGCACGGTGGCGTTGGCCGGCCGTGATCGGCCGCAGTGCAGCCCTGCGGCCCGCAGCGCGAGCGCGCCCATGTAGCCGCCGTTCGGGCCCCAGATCTCCCAGTCGCGGTGCAGCAACCGCGTGAAGGAACCGTCGCCGCGATCGGTGAGCTCGGTGTCCGCAGCGAGGTCGCCCATGACCGCCGACGCTAGACGGCTACCGGAAGGTGGTGGCGACGAATTGCTGCACGGCGGCGAGGTCGTGGGGCAGCACCGTGTACTGCTCGGGCAGCTCGAACAGGTCGGCGAGGTGCGGCGGCAGCGGCGGCCGCACGCCGGTGGCCTGCTGCACCGCGTCGGGGAACTTCGCCGGGTGGGCGGTTGCGAGCGTGACGGTGGTGCCGTGCAGGGTGCCGGCGGCGCGCAGCTTGGCGACGGCGCCGATGCCGACCGCGGTGTGCGGGTCGAGCAGCATGCCCGTTTCGGCGTGGGTGCGGGCGATCACCGCCAGCGTCTCGGTGTCGTCGAGGCGGGCTGCCTGGAACGACCCGTCGATGAACTCGGCGCGCTGATCCGCTTCCACCGACAGCGACCCGCTCGCTCGGAAGCGCTGCAACTGCTCGGCGGTGAGTCCGCCGTCGCGGCCGTTCATCTCGAACAGCAGGCGCTCGAAGTTGGAGGACACCTGGATGTCCATGCTCGGGCTGAGCGAGGGCACGACGGGCGCGGTGCTCATGTCGTCGTGGTTGACGAAGCGCTCGAGGATGTCGTTCGCGTTCGCGGCGACGACGAGCTGGTCGATCGGCGCGCCCATCCGGCGGGCGATCCAGCCGCTGAACACGTTGCCGAAGTTGCCACTGGGCACGCAGAAGTTCACCGGGCCGGCGAGCAGGTCGGTGGCGGTGACGTAGTAGACGATCTGCGCCATCACCCGCGCCCAGTTGATGCTGTTCACCGCGCTGAGCTGCATGCGCTCGCGGAACTCGGTGTCGTTGAACATCGCC
>CAYZFZ010000495.1:0-1918 GCA_964477795.1 uncultured Bifidobacterium sp. | reverse complement strand
GAGCCCACCTCCTCGTGGTCGAACAGGGCGACGACGGCGGTGGAGGCCGGGCCAGGTGCCGTGCTGCACAGCGCGCTGATCGCGGCCCAGCAGGACAGCTGGTTGTCGAGGCGGCCGGCGGCGAGCAGCTCGCCGGCGACGCCGAGTACCTGCGCCGTGGTGATGTCGTACAGGCAGAGATCCCACGAGGCGATGTCGTGCGCGGCGACGCCGGCCGCGGCGGCGATCCAGGCGGCGAACTCACCGGCCGCCGGTGCGCCGACGCCCCAGACGGGGGAGAGGTGGGCCTGCTTGTCGAGCACCAGGCCACGCTCGTTGACGTCGCGGTCGAGGTGGATGGCCAGCTGCGGCACGCGGGCCACGGCGTCGTCCACCTGCACCAGCCGTGCCGATCCGTCGGCCAGCACCAGCCGGCCGGCGACGCCGAGGTCGCGGTCGAGCCACGAGTTCAGCAGGGCGCCGCCGTACACCTCCACGGCCAGCTGCTTCCACCCGTACCCGCCGGCATCGGGCCGCGGCTTCACCCGCAGGCACGGCGAATCGGTGTGCGCGCCCACGATGCGCAGCGGTGAGGAAGGACCCGCCCCCTCGCCGCGGTGCCAGGCGACAGCCGCCGCGCCACGCTGCACGAACCCCTTCACGGGTGCGTCGTGCCACGGCGCCGTGGAATCGAGCTCGGTGAAGCCCGCGGCCTGCAGCCGCCGCACAGCGCTGGCGGTGGCGTGCCACGGCGACGGCGACGCGTCGAGGAAGTCGATCAGGTTCGCCAGTAGCGCGGGCGGGGGCGCGGCAGGTGTGCTGCTCATGACTGCTGCACCAGGCCCATCGGCAGGCCGGAGCCACGCAGGTGCGACGTCTCGTTGAGCGTCACCACGCTGCGGTGCCCGCGGCGGGAGGCGGCGACCCGGTGGATGCTGGTGTAGTTGGGATAGAAGAACCCGTGGCTCACCGGCAGGTCGAGGATGTGCGAGATGTACGCGTTGATCACCCCGCCGTGGCAGGAGATGGCCACCACGTCGCCGGAGTGGGCCTCGATGATCGCCTCCACCGCCTCCACGACGCGCGCCCGGAAGACCGCCGGCTCCTCCTCGAAGTGCTCCCACTGGCCGGCTGCGGCCGCGTGCCAGCGGGGGTCGTCGGCCGCTTTCAGCTCCTCGATCGGGATGTACTCGCTGGCGTTGCGATCCCACTCGGCGACCTCGTCGACGACGGTGATGTCCAGGCCGCGCGGGCCAGCCAGTGCCTCGGCGGTCTGGTACGCGCGGCGCATCGGGCTGGCGTAGACGGCGTCGATCGACTCCGCGGCCAGGTAGTCGGCGAGCAGGCGGGCCTGCGCACGGCCGGCGTCGGAGAGCCCGGGATCGGCGATTCCCTCGCTCAGCTCCGTCCGTACTGGTAGACCATGCCTGATCAAGATCAACTCCATGCCGACTAGATAAGCACCTGATGACCCGTCCAACTGACACCCGAACGAAGATCGTGGCCACGCTCGGCCCGGCCAGCGAGGCGCCGGAGGTGCTCGACGAGCTGCTGCTCGCGGGCGTCGACGTCGTGCGGCTGAACCTCAGCCACGGCACCCTCGAGTCGCACCTGGTGCGCATGCAGCACGTGCGCGAGGCCGCCGAACGCACCGGCACCGTCGTCGCCGTCCTCGCCGATCTCCCGGGGCCGAAGGTGCGTTCCGGCCAGTTTCCCAAGGCCGGAGGTCAGCTCGTCGGCGGCGCCCATCTCGTGCTCACACCGGCGGAAGGCCCCTCCACCATCGAGCGCATCACCGTCGACTACCCCACGCTGCTGGCCGACCTGCAGCCCGGCGACCGGGTGGTGCTGGGCGACGGAGCCATCTCGCTGCAGGCGATCGCCGTCGACGGCGACGACGTGCACTGCGTGGTGCTCACCGGCGGCTGGGTGCAGGGCC
>CAYZFZ010000494.1:0-1924 GCA_964477795.1 uncultured Bifidobacterium sp. | reverse complement strand
CAGCTGCGCGCTCTTGCCGCAGGCACCGATGAAGCAGAACAGCGCGATCGCGGTGGCCGTGGTGGTGGACAGCTCGGAGTGGTTGATCACCGAGTAGTCCAGCGAGCCGACGGCCCAGAAGGCGAAGAACATCGCCATCATGAAGCCCCAGTCGCCGACGCGGTTGGTGACGAACGCCTTCTTGCCGGCGGTGGCGGCACTCTCCCGCTCGTGCCAGAAGGCGATGAGGAAGTAGCTGCACGTGCCGACGCCCTCCCAGCCGAGGAAGGTGACGAGCATGTTGGCGCCCAGCACCAGCATGAGCATGCTGAAGGCGAACAGGTTCAGGTACAGGAAGAACTTGCTGAACCGGTCGTCGCCGTGCATGTAGCCGACGGCGTAGAGGTGGATGAGCGTGCCGATGCCGGTGACGAACAGGCACATGGTGATGCTCAGCGGATCCGCGAGGAACGCCATGTCGATGTGCAGCGAGCCGACGGGGATCCAGGAGAACAGCTTCTGGACGTGGGCGCGCTCCTCGGCCGTCTTCGACAGCAGCTCGCTGAACACGCCGACCGTGACGAGGAACGAACCGGCCACCATCGCGGTGGCGAAGTAGCCGGCCTTCGGGTCGCCCAGCTTGCGGCCGAACAACAAGATGCTCAAGAACCCCAGCAGGGGCAGCGCGGGAATGAGCCAGACGAGGTCGAGCATCACATCAACCCTTCAACTCGGCCATGTCGTCGGTGGTGGCATTGGGCTTGCGGCGCAGGATCGCGACCACGATGCCCAGGCCCACCACCACTTCCGCCGCGGCGACGACCATCACGAAGAACACCGTGCTCTGCCCACCGATGTCGCCCAGCTTGCGGGCGAGCGCGACGAACGTGAGGTTGACGGCGTTGAGCATCAGCTCGATGCACATGAACAGCACCAGCGGGTTGCGGCGCACGAGCACGCCGACGACACCGATGGTGAACAGCACCGCGCCCAGCAGCAGGTACCAGGTGGTGGTGGGAACGGGCACGTGGTACGCGATCACTCGGCACCCGCCTTCGAGTCCAGCATCGTCAGCTCACCGGGCTTCGGTTTGCGGGCCAGCGTGACGGTGGCGACGACAGCGATGACCAGCAGCACCGACGTGAGCTCGAAGGCGAGCACATGGTCGCTGAAGACGTCGCGGGCGAGCGCGCGGATGTTGGCATCGTGGCCCGAGGCGGCGGCGTCCTTCACGGCCTGGCTCTGGACGACGACCGGCGTGGTGGCATCGCGCGAGATGAGGATCGCCAACCCGATCATCGACACCAGCCCGGCGCCGACGACGACGGCGACCGGACGCTGCAACTTGAACGGCTCGATGCGCAGGTCTTCGGCGTTGTCCACGCCGAGCAGCATGATCACGAACAGGAACAGCACGACGATGGCGCCGGCGTAGACGATCACCTGCACGGCCGCGAGGAAGTGGGCCTCCTGGGCCACGAACAGGACCGCGACCCCGAACAGGGTGAGGATCAGGCTGAGCGCGGCGTGCACGGGGTGCGAGCGGGTGATCACGCCCACGGCTCCGCCCAGCACCATGGCCGTGGCAACGATGAAGACGAACAGTTCCATCAGTCGGCCGGCCTCTCGGCGGCGCGCAGCCCGTACCCCAACTCGTTGCTCCATCCGATCTGGCCGACGAAGTCGGCATCGCCACCGGCAGAGGTGGCGCGCATCCATCCGCTGGTGTGCTCGTCCTCGCCCTCGCGCCAGTCCTCCCACGGCATCTGCTTGGGCTTACCGTCGTCGCCGACGACGAGCTCGGCCTTCGTGTACACCGCGTCGCGCCGGCTGGTGAAGCTGAACTCGAACAGCTTGGATTCGGTGATCGCTTCCGTGGGGCAGGCCTCCACGCACAGGTCGCAGTGGATGCAGCGCAGGTAGTTGATCTCGTAGACGAAGCCGA
>CAYZFZ010000493.1:0-1929 GCA_964477795.1 uncultured Bifidobacterium sp. | reverse complement strand
CCGGCCGCTCGGTCATCGTCTGCGGCCCGACGCTCAAGCTGCACCAGTGCGGCCTGCCCAAGCTGATGGCCCTCGAGCTGTTCAAGCCGTTCGTGATGAAGCGCCTGGTGGATCTCGAGCTGGCGCAGAACATCAAGAGCGCCAAGCGCATGGTCGAGCGCCGCCGCACCCAGGTGTGGGACGTCCTGGAGGACGTCATCAAGGAGCACCCGGTGATGCTGAACCGTGCACCAACCCTGCACCGCCTCGGCATCCAGGCCTTCGAGCCGGTGCTGGTGGAGGGCAAGGCGCTGCAGCTGCACCCGCTGGTGTGCACCGCCTTCAACGCCGACTTCGACGGCGACCAGATGGCCATCCACGTGCCCCTGTCGGCAGAGGCGCAGGCCGAGGCCCGCGTGCTGATGCTCAGCGCCAACAACATCCTGTCGCCGGCGTCGGGTCGCCCGATCGTGACGCCCAGCCAGGACCTCATCATCGGTGGCTACTACCTCACCGAGAGCCGCGCCGACGCGCTGGGCAGCGGGCGGGTCTTCCGCCAGCTGTGGGAGGTGCTGCGTGCGCTCGACGAGGGCACGCTGGAGCTGCACGCCGTGATCACGATGCGCCGCCCGGCCATCGACGGTCGCGAGGCCGACACGTTCGAGACGACGGCCGGTCGCCTGCAGTTCGAAGAGGCGCTCCCGGACGACTACACCTCCCGCTTCGGTCACATCAACAGCGTGATCAAGAAGAAGGAGATGGGCGTCATCGTCGAGCGCCTCTCGGATCACTATCCCAAGGGTGTGGTCGCCAGCTCGCTCGACGCGATGAAGAACCTCTGCTACCGCTACGCGTCGCAGAGCGGCCTCACGGTCAGCATCCACGACGTCAAGACCCCCACGGCCAAGGCGCAGCTGCTCGAAGAGCACGAGACCATGGCCGAGAAGGTGGAGAACCAGTACCGCCGCGGCATCATCACCGACGGCGAGCGCCGCCAGCAAGAGGTGCGCATCTGGACCGACGCCACCGCTCGTGTGCAGAAGGCCATGGAGGACGAGTTCAAGGCCGCCAAGTTCAACCCGATCGACATGATGGTGGGCTCGGGTGCACGCGGCAACATGACGCAGATGCGCCAGATCGCCGGCATGCGCGGCCTGGTGGCCAACCCCCGCGGCGACATGATCCCGCGCCCGATCAAGAAGAACTTCCGTGAGGGTCTCGAGACGCTCGAGTACTTCATCGCCACCCCGGGCGCCCGCAAGGGCCTGGTGGACACGGCGCTGCGTACCGCCGACTCGGGTTACCTCACGCGTCGTCTCGTCGACGTGGCGCAGGAGCTGATCATCCGCGAGCCCGACTGCGGCAGCAACCTCGGTCTGTGGATCGAGAACGTCGAGCCCGACACGGCGAACCGGCGCAACCACCTGGAGACCAAGCTGTTCGGCCGTGCGCTGTCGGCCGACGTCACCCTCGCCGACGGCACGGTGTACCCGCGCAACATGCTCATCGGCGACAACGAGATGGCCGTGCTGCGCGACGACCCGAAGGTCAACCGCGTTCGCGTCCGTTCCGTCGTCACCTGCGATGCCGAGCTCGGGGTGTGCGCCCTGTGCTACGGGCGTTCGCTGGCCACCGGCAAGAGCATCGAGCTCGGCGAGGCCGTGGGCGTCATCGCCGCCCAGTCCATCGGCGAGCCCGGTACCCAGCTGACGATGCGCACGTTCCACACGGGTGGCGTCGCCGGCAAGGACATCGCCGGCGGTCTGCCGCGCGTGGTCGAGCTGTTCGAGTCGCGCACCCCGCGCGGGTCGGCCCGCCTGGCCCGTGCCACGGGTGTGCTGCGCATCGGCGAGGACGAGGGCAAGGGCATCCCGGTCACCGTGGTCGACGACCAGGGTGAGGAGCACCAGATCATCCTCCCCACGGGCAGCCGCCCGATCGTGGTGGACG
>CAYZFZ010000492.1:0-1932 GCA_964477795.1 uncultured Bifidobacterium sp. | reverse complement strand
CGACCGTGAGCACCAGCCGGGCATCGTCGGCGGCCGCGTCGTAGTAGAGGTAGGCCGACGCGAGGCGTTCGGCCGCCATCGTGGGCATGTGGGCGAGCGCGGCGCCCGCGCGCAGGCGCTTGTGGAACTTGCCGATGCGCCAGCCGCCGGCGACGTCGTACATCCACATCAGTGAGCCCATCGCCCGCGCGATCTTGCGCGACACCACGCCGTCCTTGGTGAGGATCGGGATCATGAACGGCATCACGTCCACGAGGTGGGCCGCGTTGCGGTGCAGGCGGTGCCGTTCGCGCAGCGCCTCGCGGACCAGGCGCGGATCGTCCTTCAGGTAGCGCAGCCCGCCGTGCACCAGCTTCGAGCTCTTCGACGACGTACCCGAGGCGAAGTCGTCGCGCTCGATCAGCGCCGTACGCAGGCCGCGCGTGGCCGCGTCGAGCGCGCAGCCGGCCCCGGTGACCCCGCCGCCGACCACGAGCACGTCGAACTGCTCGGCCTCCAGCCGTCGCAGCATGGCGGCGCGGTCGAAGGCGGCGGCAGGCATCGGCGACATCCTACGGAGCGCGGCAGCGGTGGCCGGTACGGGCCGCGACGGCCGCGGTTGGGACCGCGCGAGGCGCGTGTTAAGCATGCTTTGCATCCATTGCGAATCTGCACAAATTGCAGACAAGGGGATGTTGCGGATATCGTCAATCCCGTGCGTGCACCTGCCGAACTCACCACTGCGTTCCGCGAGCGGGGCCTGAAGGTCACGCCGCAGCGCCAGCTGCTGTTCAAGATGCTGCACGGCAACATGTCGCACCCCACCGCAGAGGCGCTGTATGCGCAGGCGAGCGAGCAGATGCCCGGCATCTCGCTGCGCACCGTGTACCAGACCCTCAACGACCTGGCCGCGATGGGCGAGCTGAAGGTGCTGCACCTCGCCGGTGGCTCCACCCGCTTCGACCCCAACGTCGTCGACCACCATCACGCGCTGTGCGATCGCTGCGGTGAGCTGCACGACGTGTACGTGCAGCGCATCGACGATCTCGTCGTGCACGGCTTCGACGGCTTCGTGCCCCAGCACGCCAGCATCGTCTTCCGCGGCCTGTGCGCGGCCTGCGACTCCCTCTCCAACCCTCACACCTGAACAAAGGAGCAACCCATGAGCCTCAACGGCACCAAGACGCACGAGAACCTGAAGGAGGCGTTCGCCGGCGAGAGCCAGGCCAACCGCCGCTACCTGTGGTTCGCGCAGAAGGCCGATGTGGAGGGCTACCCCGACGCGGCGATGCTGTTCCGCTCCGTCGCCGAGGGCGAGACCGGCCACGCGCACGGTCACCTCGACTACCTGGCGCAGGTGGGCGACCCGGCAACGGGCGAGCCGATCGGCGACACCGAGGACAACTTCAAGTCGGCCGTCGCCGGCGAGACCTACGAGTACACCCAGATGTACCCCGGCTTCGCCAAGACCGCCCGCGACGAGGGCTTCGACGAGATCGCCGACTGGTTCGAGACGCTTGCACGCGCCGAGAAGAGCCACGCCGGCCGCTTCTCCGCGGGACTCGAAGCGCTCTGACGAGCTCCTCGTCACTCGCTCGCTGCGCTCGCTCCGTTCCTCAGAAGTGATCGGAGCGCCTGCGGCGCACCCAACTGTTGTCGGCCACACGGGGACGGTGTCGGCCGACTGTGGTGGGGGCTCTGCCCCCTCCACACCACCCCTCTTCGACTTGGCAGCTTCTCATGACCACGATTTATGACCCCAAACATTCGCTGTACACGGACGAGGCGGATGTCCGCGCCGAGCTCACCCGTGTGTTCGACCTGTGCCACGGGTGTCGCCTCTGCTTCAAGTTCTGTACGTCGGTCCCGACGCTGTTCGAGATGATCGATCGCCACGAAGACCAGGACGCCGGCCGGCTGACGCCCGCCCAGCAGGACCAGGTCATCGACGAG
>CAYZFZ010000491.1:0-1932 GCA_964477795.1 uncultured Bifidobacterium sp. | reverse complement strand
TGCATCACCTGTTCCTCGCCGTGCACCACATGGACAAGGACAAGGTCGTCGCGTCCATCGCGAGCGGGGTGTCGAAGACGATCGTCTTCTGCCAGACCAAGCGCACCTGCGATCGCGTCGAGCGCAACCTCCAGGAGTTGGGTGTGCGCGCCGCAGCCATCCACGGCGACCTCGCGCAGGCAGCGCGCGAGCGCGCGCTGAAGCGCTTCACCGACGGAGCGCTCGCCGTGCTGGTGGCCACCGACGTGGCAGCTCGCGGCATCGACGTGGACGACATCGGCGTCGTGATCCACTACGAGCCCGCCGGCGACGTGAAGGACTACCTGCACCGCAGCGGCCGCACGGCGCGCGCCGGCCGCGACGGCTGGGCGGTCACACTCGCGGAGTACAACCAGCACACCCAGGTGCGCATCCTGCAGCGGGCGATGCGGCTCGAGCCCTCGCCGCCGATCGAGGTGTTCAGTAACAACCCGAAGCTGAAGCACCTGCCCGACTTCCACGCCGGGTGAGCACCGCCTGGGTGTAGGCCAGCCGGAAGCCGAGCCGTTCGAGGTTGCGCGCCGA
Organism: uncultured Bifidobacterium sp.; assembly: GCA_964477795.1. Lineage (GTDB taxonomy): Bacteria > Actinomycetota > Acidimicrobiia > Acidimicrobiales > Ilumatobacteraceae > UBA668. Next base: position 1,368 of record CAYZFZ010000491.1, on the reverse strand, counting down.
TTGGCCGTCGGGCAGGGCGGTCGCGGCGGCGAAGGTGCAGCCGTGCTCCGTCGCGAGACGCAGCCGTCGGGCAACGAGCGCCGACTGCAGACCGCGGCCCCGGTGGGCGCTGAGCGTCGCCGCGCCACCCAACCAGCCGACGCCGTCGATCATGTTGAGCGACCCGCATGCGGCGGGTTCTGCGTCGACGAGCGCGACCAGGTCGACGGCACCGTCCACGAACCCGGCAGCGTCGCAGTACTCGTCGGAGATGCGGCGTGCCTCGCTGCCCGGTTCGGTGTCTCCGGCCAGGATGTGATGGCGGAGTGTGGAACCGGCGTCGATCCGCACGATCGACACCTCCGGCTCCTCGGGCAGCGACGCCAGCGCCCGCACGTACACGTTCCGGAACCGCTCCAACCGGTAGTCGGCACTGGCCAGTTCGCCGAGCAGGTCCTCGGTCGCCCACGGACTGATCTCCACCGATGGGGGCATGGAGCGCGAGTCGTAGAAGCGGTCGAGTGCGGCGATGATCTCGGCCGCATCGGTGCCGCCGAGCCCGAGCCCGACGGCCCGGTTGACGTACCTACCGTGGCCGAAGGAGAGCAGCGACCCACCGTCGCAGGGTTCGGCCGCCGCACCTGACGACGGTGAACGGGTGGCGAGCGCCAGCGCCTGTCGCGCCCCCACCTCCGCGGCGCTGTGCTCGACCCTGCGGACGAGGTCGAGGTCGAGGCGCATCGGCGAGGTCTACCACGAGTCGAGCACCCTCGCCCTCGTGTTTGCGTCAAACCCCCGAACTCACAGCACCTGGCAGCCGCCCGACAGCCTTTACGTAAAGCGGCTAGGCGAGCCAGGCGGGGCGGGCGGCCTCGAACGTGTCGATGTCGGCAGCGCGCCCGAGCGTGATGCCGATGTCGTCGAGGCCGTTGAGGAGGCGGTGCTGCGTCTGCGGATCCATCGGGAACGAGGCGGCGATGCCAGCCGCCGGCACCTCCACCGTCAGCCGCTCCACGTCGATCGTGATCTCGACGGTGTGATCCGCGTCGATCGCCGCCCAGATCTGGTGGACGACCGCCTCTGGCACGACCACGGGCACCAGCCCGTTCTTGGTGCAGTTGTTGCGGAAGATGTCGCTGAAGCTGGGGGCGACGACGGCGTCGAAGCCGCCCTGCTGGATTGCCCACACCGCGTGCTCTCGCGACGAGCCGACTCCGAACGACGGGCCGGCCACCAGGATGTTGGCGCCCGCGTAGCGCTCGTCGTTGAGCACGAAGTTGCGGTCGTCGCGCCATGTCGCGAACAGACCCTTCTCGAACCCGGTGCGTTCCACCCGCTTCAGCCACTCGGCAGGGATGATCTGGTCGGTGTCGACGTCGCTGCGCTTCA
>CAYZFZ010000490.1:0-1946 GCA_964477795.1 uncultured Bifidobacterium sp. | reverse complement strand
ACCGCCGACGTGGTGTGCGCGTTCAAGCCGCAGATCGCCTACTTCGCCGCCCTCGGCGCCGAGCGCGAGCTCGAGCAGCTGTGCACCGGAATCCGCGACCGCCATCCGGGTGTGCTGCTGGTGCTCGACGCCAAGCGCGGCGACATCGGCAGCACCGCCGAGCAGTACGCGCACGAGGCGTTCGACCGCTACGGCGCCCACGTGGTAACGGTCAACCCCTACCTCGGCACGGATTCGGTCGAGCCGTTCCTTGCCCATCCCGACGGTGGCGTGTTCGTGCTCTGCCGCACCAGCAACCCGGGCAGTGGCGACTTCCAGTCTCTGCCCATCGGCGGCCCGCACGGCGACGAGCCGCTGTACGTGCACGTCGCCCGCCGCGTGGCCACGGAGTGGAACGAGATCGGCGACTGCGGTCTTGTCGTGGGTGCCACCTATCCCGGCGAGCTGCGCACCGTGCGCGAGATCGTCGGCGACCTTCCCCTGCTCGTCCCGGGTGTCGGCGCCCAGGGCGGCGACGTGGCGGCAACCGTCGAGGCCGGCGCCGACCGCGCGGGCTTCGGCATGGTGATCAGCTCCTCGCGGGCCGTCCTCTACGCATCGGGCGGGGCCGACTTCGCCGAGGCCGCCCGCGCCGAGGCCATCGCCACCCGCGACGCGATCCGCGCCAACGCCCCGCGCTGACCGGTCTTTGTGTCAAGACCCCGGGCTCACAGCCCCAGGTCAGCGCCCGACAGCCTTTACGTAAAGCCCGGGGGTCAGCCGGCGAGGGGGACGACGGAGATGATGCCGGGGGCGGTGCGCAGCTGGGCGATCACGTCGGCGGGTACCTCCGCGGTGGGCGCGATCAGCATGACCGCGGTACCCGGGGTGGCGGCGCGGCCGACGTCCATGTCGGCGATGTTCACGCCGGCGTCGCCCAGCAGGGTGCCCACCGTGCCGATCACGCCGGGGCGGTCGTCGTTCTTGACCACCAGCATGTGCTCGGCGGGCGGCACGTCGAAGTGGTGGTCGTCGACCATCACGATGCGCTGCTCGCTGCGCCGGCCCACCAGTGTGCCCGACAGGCTGTGCCCGCCACCGGTGAGCGTGAGCAGGTTGACGAAGTCGGCGGAGGTGGCGCAGTGCGTCTCGCGCAGCTCGATGCCCTTCTCGCGGGCCAGCTGCGGTGCGTTGACGTAGGTGACCTGATCCTCGCTGATGGTGCCGAAGAAGCCCTTCAGCGCGGCGAGCGACAGGATGCGGGTGTCGTAGCCGGCGATGTCGCCCTCGGTGCACACCTCCAGCGAATCGGGCAGCGAGCCGACGAGCGAGGCGAACAGGCGGCCCAGGCGCTCGGCCAGCGGCAGGAACGGGCGCAGCGTCTCGTTGGCCTCAGCGGCATCCACGTTGACGGCGAACGGCACGAACTCGCCGGCGAGGGCCAGCTTCACCATGTCGGCGATGGTGTCGCCGGCCTTGTCCTGCGCCTCGCGGGTGCTGGCGCCGAGGTGTGGCGTGACGACGATGCTGGACTGCTCGAACAGCGGCGACGAGGTGGTGGGCTCGGTGACGAACACGTCGATCGCGGCGCCGGCGATGATTCCGTCGCGCACGCACTCGGCCAGCGCCTGCTCGTCGACGATGCCGCCGCGGGCGACGTTGATCACGCGCAGCGAGGGCTTCGCCTTGAGCAGCAGATCGCGGTTGATCAGGCCCGTGGTCTCCTTCGTCTTCGGCAGGTGGATCGTGAGGAAGTCGGCCTCGGCGACGGCCTGGTCGAGCGACACCAGCTCGACGCCCATCTGGCGGGCACGGTCCGCGGACACGAACGGGTCGTAGGCGACGAGGCGCATGCCGAACGCCTTGGCCCGGTCGGCCACCAGCTTGCCGATGCGGCCCAGGCCGATGACAGCCAATGTCTTGTCGGCCAGCTCCACACCCTCCCAGCGGCTGCGTTCCCACCGGCC
>CAYZFZ010000489.1:0-1953 GCA_964477795.1 uncultured Bifidobacterium sp. | reverse complement strand
AGTAGTACTCGGCGGAGTCGTCGATGCGGCTGCGCCGCCGCATGCCGGCTGTGTCGACGAACACGATCGGCCCGTCGGGCGTGTCGACGAGGGTGTCGATCGCGTCGCGGGTGGTGCCGGCCATGTCGTGCACCACCGACCGGTCCTCGCCCACCAGCCGGTTGAACAGGGTGCTCTTGCCCACATTGGGACGACCGACGATGGCGACGCGCGGCGGAGCGACATCCGTGGGGTTCCACAGCGCCTCGCCGTCCACGTCGACGGGCACGTCGCTGACCGGCAGGCGATGCTCCTCCGGGAGCACCTTCAGCAGCTCGTCGAGCAGGTCGCCGGCCCGGCGGCCGTGGAGCGCGCTGACCGCGTGCGGCTCGCCGAGGCCGAGTGCGAGGAACTCCCAGCGATCGTTCTCGCGGCGGTCGTTGTCCGCCTTGTTGGCGACGAGGAGCACGGGGGCCGTCAACCGCCGCAGCCACTGCGCGACGGACTCGTCGTCCTCGGTGAGCCCGACGGACGCGTCGACCACGAACAGCACCGCATCGGCCTGCTTGACCGCGGCCTCGACCTGGCGGCTGACCTTCTCGTCGAGCGCGTCGCCGCCGGGCAGCCAACCACCGGTGTCGACGAGCAGGAACGGGATGCCGAGCCACTCGGCCTCGACCTCCTTGCGGTCGCGGGTGACACCGGGGCGATCCTCCACGATGGCGACCTGCTCGCCGACAATTCGGTTGAACAGGGTGCTCTTGCCCACGTTCGGGCGGCCGACCACCACCACGGTGGGCAGCTTGGCGGTGTCGTTGTCGGTGGTCATCTCGCAGGCTCCAGTGTGGCGGGCGCCGCCGGTGCGCCCAGCGCCCGGCGCAGGGCGATGCCGTCGGTGGGCACCACCTCCACGGGGCGTGGCAGATCCTGCAGGCTACCGCCGTCGAGGAAGCGCCCCTCGCTGAGGCACACGTCGGGCAGCAGGTAGCGGTGGCCTTCCGGCTCGGCCGCCAGCACCCGCTGCAGGTCGCTGCACGTGAGCAGCCCGGCCACCGCGGTGTTGCCACCGAAGTACTCGTTGTGCACCGGCAGCACCCTCACATCGGCCCGGCCCAACTCGCCCACGAGCGGGGCCAGGATGCGGGCGCCGTACTCCCCTGTCAGCACCGCCACCGGAGCCTGCCGGCGCGGCCGCAGTTGCACGGGCGCGGCCACTGGATCGCCGCGGTGCAGGCCGGTGTCGCCGGCGGGGTTGCGCGGCGCGCGGTAGCCGGCGGCTGGTGCACCGTCGACCCAGGCGAAGAAGCCGCTCTGTGGCCCGGTGGGCACCTCCGCCAGCCCGTGCCACTCGCGCTCGAACGTGCGGGCCATGCCGATGCCGTCCTCGTGCATCCCGAACCCGTCGTAGGCACCGGCCTCCGGGAAGGGCAACCCGGCCATCAGGTAGTACTCGTCGGCGGCGTACACCATCCGCCGGCCCAGCACCTGCAGGAACAGCGCCTGCCAGTCGTGGATCGCGGCCACCATCGCGGCTGCTTCCTGCTGCGTGTGCAGGCGCATGCCCGCCTCCGGGTTGAAGCGGCTCAGCCCGAGCGGCACCACCGCCACCGAGTGCAGCTCGGGGTAGCGGTCGAGCACGCCCACCATCGTGCGCTCGAAGACGTCGCCGTCGTTGACGCCCGGGCACAGGACGATCTGGCCGCGCACCTCGATGCCGTGATCGAGCAGCGCCCGCAACCAGCGCAGGCTCGTCCCGCCGCGTGGATTGCGCAGCATCGCGCTGCGCACGTCGGGGTCGGTGGCGTGGATGCTCACGTTGAGCGGGCTGAGCCGCTCCGTCACCACCCGCTCCAGATCCGCCTCGGTGAAGCGGGTGAGCGTGGTGAAGTTTCCATAGAGGAAGCTGAGCCGGTAGTCGTCGTCCTTCAGGTACAGGCTCTTGCGCATGCCCTTGGGCAGTTGGTAGATGAAGCA
>CAYZFZ010000488.1:0-1965 GCA_964477795.1 uncultured Bifidobacterium sp. | reverse complement strand
AGGCCTCCCGGCAGGAATCCGACATCCGCCCGGCCGACGGGCACCAGCGGACGGTACACGGCGAGCTTCTCGTAGGCCCGCTGCTCGACCACCTGCTCGAGCCCGGCAGCGATGGCGAGCAGCGTCTTGCCCGTCCCCGCCCGCCCGTCGAGCGCGACGACGCTGACATCGGGGTCGAGCAGCAGTTCGAGCGCGAACCGCTGCTCCTTCGAGCGGGCGCGCAGCCCCCAGGCCTCGGGTGCGGTGTGCGGCATCAGCACCAGTTCGCCGTCCACGCAGCGGACCAGTGCGCTCTGAGAGCCGTTGCGCAGCACGGCGAACTCGTTCTCGTACAGCGTGGCGCAACCATCCACCTCGTCGAGCGCGATCGCGCCGGCGGTGTAGAGCGCATCGATCTGGCGGTGCTCGGCCTCCGCCGTCAACCAACCGGCGGAACGGGTGCTGGCGGAGCGGCCGACGGGGTGGTGCTCGACGGCTTCGAGGCCGAGGTGGGCGGCCTTGATCCGCAGCGCGGCATCGTTCGACACGATGCGTGTGGGCGCGTGCATCGCCTGTCCGAGCGCGGCACCGATGATGCGGTTGTCGGGGACGGCAGGGTCGAGCCCGTGCTCGATGAGCAGGTGCTTCTGCACACCGTTGATCTCCACCTGCAGCGTGCCCTGGTCGGCCGGGTCGCCGATCGTGAACGGTGTGGCCAGCGACCCGCCCGCCCGCACCCGGTGCTCCTCGATGGTGCGCAACGCCGTGCGAGCCGCGCGGCCGACGTCGTCGGGGCGGGTCTTCAGGCTGTCGAGCTCCTCGATCACGGTGAACGGGATCACCACGTCGAGCCCGGCAAAGCCCTGCAGGCAGCCGGGGTCGCCGACGAGGACGGACGTGTCGAGCACCACTCGCGTACGCACACCTCCCTCCAGCGCCTCGGCAATCACTCGGCCGGCAAGGAGATCGGTCAACGCCACTCCAATCGTTGGACACAGGTTGGACACACGGTGGGAGACATGAGCGGCGGAACGGGCCCGCTCGGCGCCCTTTGTAGCGCACGTGCCTCGAACGGTGGTGGATGGCACCGAGTGTTCACATGAACGATGCATGGCGCACCGTGGTGCAGACTGCCCGGATGGGCCAGTGCGTCTTCTGCGACATCGTCGCCGGTGTCACGGCCGCCGACGTCGTGCACGCCGACGAGGCGACGGTGGCGTTCCTCGACCGCTCGCCGTTGTTCAAGGGTCACGTGCTCGTCGTACCGCGCCCGCACATCGAGACGCTTGCCGATCTGCCGAGCGACGCGGTCGCCCCGTTCTTCGCCGCCGTGCAACGGGTCGCCGCCGCGATCCCGGTCGCGTTGGAAGCGCACGGCACCTTCGTCGCGATCAACAACGTCGTCAGCCAGAGCGTCCCGCACCTCCACGCGCACGTCGTGCCGCGCCGGCGCAAGGACGGGCTGCGCGGGTTCTTCTGGCCGCGCGTGCGCTACTCGGACGCGTCGGAGGCGCAGCAGTTCGCGCTCGCGATCCGCGCGCACCTCGCCACTGGTTGACGACCGTGCGGTGTCGCACGGCACTTTGTGCAAGTGCAACAACTTGAATGCTTGTATTCAGTGCGCGAAACCTGTTCGATACGCGGACGTAACAGTCCGTTACCAAGAGCAATCCGGTACCCGGAGGTATCACGTCACATGACCACCAAAGCAGAGCTGATCGACGCCGTCGCGAAGGAAGCAGGCGTCACCAAGGCCGATGCGGAGCGCACGGTCGCCGCCTTCTTCGACACCGTCGTGAAGGCTGCCAAGAAGGGCGAGAAGGTCGCGTGGCCGGGCTTCGGTTCGTTCAGCACCTCGAAGTCGGCGGCTCGCACGGGTCGCAACCCGCAGACCGGCGAGGCCGTCAAGATCGCCGCCTCGACCCGCATGAAGTTCACCTCGAGCATCACGCTCAAGGCGGAGCTTAACCCGAAGAAGAAGAATTA
>CAYZFZ010000487.1:0-1966 GCA_964477795.1 uncultured Bifidobacterium sp. | reverse complement strand
CCCGCTCGAGGGTGAGGACTTCTTCAAGAAGTTCCCGCCCGAACGCTGGGACGTCCGGATCGGCGGGCACCACGCCGACTACTGCTTCCTGCTCACCCGCACCGACCCCGACTCGCCCAAGCACAAGGGCATCAGCTACCTGTTGGTGCCCATGCACCAAGAGGGCGTGGAGGTCCGCGGGATCACCCAACCGGACGGCACGGCCGAGTTCTGCGAGGTGTTCTTCACCGATGCCCGGTGCCCGAAGGACAACGTGGTCGGCGGCGTCAACAACGGCTGGAAGGTGGCCAACAGCACGCTCGCGTTCGAGCGTGGCATGAGCGCCACCACCGGCTACCGCCGCTTCGAGGAGGAGTTCAAGCTGATGGTGGCCGAGGCCACCGGCAACGGTGCGATCGCCGAGCCGCTCGTGCGCCAGCGGCTGATGGAGTACTACACGAAGATCCAGATCCTGCGGATCAACGGTCTGCGCTCGCTCGCCGCCACGCTCACCAACAGCAAGAGCCCCGACACCGCCCGCCTCGGCGCCACGAACAAGATGTTCTGGACCGAGATGCACAAGGAGGCGATGGAGCTCGCGCTCGACATCAAGGGTGCCGACTCCATGCTCGTGGACACCGGCGCCGCTGCCGGCTCGTGGCCGGGCACCGCCCGTGAGGCTCGCCGCCCCGGGTACCCGGTCAGCCCGATGATGAGCGCGTTCTTCTTCAGCCGCAGCGAGACGATCTGGGGTGGCACCAGCCAGATCCAGCGCAACATCGTCGGCGAGCGTGCACTCGGGCTGCCCAAGGAACCGCAAGCCGCGCAGTGACCCGCGTGTGTTCGCCGGCGTTCGCCTGGCGGCGGTCCGCGCACAGACGCGGGTCAGATGGCGGCCAGTCGATCAGACGGTGATGCGGTCGAGCACGGGGGCGTTGGCGGCGACCTGCTTGCCGCCGACCCGGTAGGCCGCGCGCAGCAGCTCGGTGGCCTGGCGCACCTGGGCGTCGGTGCGGGCATGCACGATGCCCAGCGGGCGTTCGCTGCCGACGGTGTCGCCGAGCCCGGCGAGGCTGGTGAGACCGACTGCGTGGTCGACGGGGTCCTGCGGGCGGGTGCGGCCGCCGCCGAGCGCGACCACCACCATCCCGACCGCGCGGGTGTCGATGCGGCTGACGGTGCCGGCCCGCTGGGGGAGGATCGCCACCTGCAGCGGCGCCCGCTCCATCGACTTCCACGGCTGCTCGACGAACTTCTTCGGGCCGCCGAGCGCGGCGACCATCTGGCCGAACTTCTCGGCAGCAGCGCCGGAGTCGAGCGCGGCCTGCAGCATCGTGCGTGCCGCCTTCGGCGTGCGGGCGAGGCGGCCGTGCAGCAGCATCTCCGTGCACAGCGCGAGCGTGATCTCGTGCATGCGCGGCTCGCGGCGGGCGCCGGTGAGGTAGTCGATCGCGTAGGCCACCTCCACCGCGTTGCCGGCGGCGTCGGCGAGCGGCCGGTCCATGTCGGTGATCAGCGCGGTGGTGGGCAGCCCGGCGCCGGTGGCAACCTTGGCGATGCTGATGGCCAGCTCGCGCGCCTGGGGGAGTGTGGGCATGAACGCGCCGTTGCCGCACTTGACGTCCATCGCCAGCCCCTCCAGGCCGGCGGCCAGCTTCTTGGACAGGATCGAAGCCGTGATCAGGCCGATGCTCTCCACCGTCGCCGTCACGTCGCGGATGCCGTACAGCCGCTTGTCGGCGGGGGCGAGATCCGGCGTCTGGCCGATGACCGCGCAGCCCACCTTGCCGACGACCGAGCGGAACTTCGCCATCGTCGGCGCGGCGACGTAGCCGGGGATGGACTCGAACTTGTCGTACGTGCCGCCGGTGTGGCCCAACCCGCGGCCGGAGATCATGGGCACGTAGCCGCCGCACGCGGCCACCATCGGCGCGAGCATCAGGCTGACCTTGTCTCCCACGCCGCCGGTGGAGTGCTTGTCGAGCAC
>CAYZFZ010000486.1:0-1967 GCA_964477795.1 uncultured Bifidobacterium sp. | reverse complement strand
TGAACGCGGCGATCCAGTTGAACAGCAGGCTCTGGGCGAACGGCGACGCCTTGGCGGTGTCGACGCTGACGACCCTGATGGCCCGACTGCGCAACTGGCCCAACACCTCGCGCAGCGCAGGCAGGTCGAACACGTCTTGCAGGCACTCGCGCGACGTCTCCAGCAGCATCGGGAAGGTGGGGTACTTCGACGCGACGGCCAGCAGGTCGGCCGCCCGCTGGCGCTGCTGCCACAGCGGCGTGCGCTGGTCGGGACGCCGGCGAGGCAGCAGCAGCGCCCGCGCAGAGCACTCGCGGAAGCGGGCGGAGAACAGCGACGTCTGCGGCAGCGACGCCATCACCAACTCGTCGATGTCGTCGGGGTCGATGATCAGGTCGTCGAGCGGCAGCCCGTCGGCGGCCGACGACGTCTCCGGCAGGCGCAGCACGATGCCGTCGTCCGTGTACATCGTCTCCACCGGGATGCCGTAACGCTCGATCAGCCGGTGCTCGATGGCCATCGCCCACGGGGCGTGCACCGGCACGCCGAACGGGCTGAGGATGCACACCCGCCAGTCGCCGATCTCGTCGCGGAAGCGCTCGACCACGATCGTGCGGTCGTCAGGGATGGCGCCGGTGGCCTGGGCCTGCTCGTCCAGGTAGAGCAGCACGTTGCGCGCGGCCAGCGCGTCGAGCGAGTAGTCGGCCATCAGCGTGGCCAGCGCGGCGTCCGCGGTGGCCGCGCCGGTGGCCAGCGCGCGTGCCTCGCGCTGGAACGCGCCCAGCGCGCGGCCCAGCTCGAGCGGGCGGCCCGGCCGGTCGCCGTGCCAGAACGGCATCTTCCCCGGCTCACCCGGTGCCGGGGTGACGACCACCCGCTCGAAGGTGATGTCCTCGATGCGCCAGGTGCTGGCCCCGAGCAGGAACGTCTCGCCGGCACGGCTCTCGTACACCATCTCCTCGTCGAGCTCGCCCACGCGGGTGCCGTCGGGGAGGAACACCCCGAACAGGCCGCGGTCGGGGATGGTGCCGCCGCTCATGATCGCCAGCCGCTTGCTGCCGTCGCGGGCGCGTAGGGTGCCGGCCACGCGATCCCACACCAGCCGCGGCCGCAGCTCGTTGAACTCCTCGCTGGGGTAGCGGCCGGAGAGCAGGTCGAGCACGTTGGCAAGCAGGTCGTCGCTGAGCTCGGCGAAGCAGGCCGCGCCGCGCACCATCGTGGCCAGCTGGGCGACGGTGCAATCGGGGTGCATGGACACGTGGGCGACGATCTGCTGGGCGAGCACGTCGAGCGGGTTGCGCAGGAAGCGGCTGGACTCGATGAGCCCCTCGCGCATGCGGCGCACCACCACTGCGGCCTCCAGCAGGTCGCCGCGGTGCTTGGGGTACAGCGACCCCTTCGACGGCTCGCCGACGCTGTGCCCGGCGCGGCCGATGCGCTGCAACCCGCGCGACACAGCGCCCGGCGACTCGACCTGGACGACGAGATCGACCGCGCCCATGTCGATGCCCAGCTCGAGGCTGCTGGTGGCGACGATCGCGCGCAGCTCGCCGCGCTTGAGCTGATCCTCGATGACGACGCGCTGCTCGCGGGCCAGCGAGCCGTGGTGCGCCTTGACCAGCTCGCCCTCGATGCCCTCCTGCTCGGCCAGCTCGTTGAGCCGGGCGGCCAGGCGCTCCGTGAGGCGGCGGCCGTTGCAGAAGATGATCGTGCTGCGGTGGGCGAGCACCTGCTGCAGGATGCGCGGGTAGATGCTGGGCCAGATGCTGCTGCGCTGTGGCCCCTGCATGGCCGACGCGGCCGGGCCGCTGCGCAGCTCGCCGGCAGGCCCCGCCACGACCTGGCCCATCTCGCCCATGTCGTCCACCGGCACGACGACCTCCACCTCCAGCGGCTTGCGGATGCCGGCGTCGACGATGGTGACCGGCCGGCGCGGGCCAACCCCACCATCGACCCCGGGGGCGTGGCCGCCGAGGAAGTGGGCGATC
>CAYZFZ010000485.1:0-1986 GCA_964477795.1 uncultured Bifidobacterium sp. | reverse complement strand
GAGGAAGAACGCACCGGCGCCGATCGCGACGATGCCGGCAGCCAGGCCGTCGAGCCCGTCGATCAGGTTGATCGCGTTGGTCATGCCGAGCAGCCACACGACCGTCACGAACGGCGCCCAATCGCTGCCGAGGTAGATCACGTCGAGGAACGGCAGGCGGAAGTAGAACATCGTCACGCCGTAGTACCAGAGCACCACCCCGGCAACGATCGTGCCGATCACCTTCGCCGGCGCGGACAGCTCGCGGATGTCGTCGACGAAGCCGACGAGGAAGATCACCGTGGCCGCGAGCACCACGCCGCGCGGTTCGGAGTTGCGCGCGTACAGCGGATCGAACGTGTCCATCAGCCGGGACGCCGCGAACGCGACGCCGAAGCCGATGAACATCGCGATGCCACCGACGTCGGGGGTGGCGACGGTGTGGACCCGGCGCGGATCGGGCTGCACCACCCACCCCATCCGGCGGGCCACCATGCCCACGATCGGGGTGGCCACGAACGTGGTGACCGCGGCGATGGCACCCACCAGCAGATAGGCGGCGGTCCCCGGCATCAGTGACGCCGATGCTGCGAGTCGCGCGGGTCGAACCCCTGGTGGCCGAACCACGCGGCGGCGACGAGCGCCAGGACGGAGTAGAAGCCCAGCGAGGGTGCCTTGCGGAACGCGTGGCGCACCAGGCTGGCGACCCAGTCGAGGTAGGGCACCAGCGGGATGTGCAGCACGTCGTCGCTGTCGTGGAAGTACTTCACGACGAGATGCCGCTCCACGTAGAAGATCGACAGCAGCAGCGTGACGACCGTGAGCGCCACCGCGATCAGCGCTGCCGGCGTGCCCGGCCGGCGCATTCCGGTGTGGACGCCGAACGCGACGCCGACGCCGATGAGCGGCGCGAGGTACGCCTGCAGCGACGTCGTGCCGATCACCACGAGGTACCACACGACCCCGGAGACGACGCCGGCGAGCGCGCCGGCGAGCACACCCCTGGCGAGCAGGCGCGCCGGGGTGGGGCTCTCAGCGACGTTGCTCACGACCGGCAAGCGTAGCGATCAGGCGTATGCCGGGAACTTCGCGCACAGCGTCGCCACGTCCGCCTTGGCGGCGGCGACGGCGGCAGGATCCGCACGGTGGCGAAGGATGCGGGCGATGAGCTCAGCGATCTGCGCCATCTCCGGCTCCTTCATGCCCTGCGTGGTGACCGACGGTGTGCCGATGCGCACGCCGCTGGTGACGAACGGGCTGCGCGGGTCGTCGGGGATGGTGTTCTTGTTCAGCGTGACGCCGCCCTCGTCGAGCACCGCCTGCGCTTCCTTGCCGGTGAGCTCCGCGTCGAACGGGCGCAGGTCGACCACCATCAGGTGGCTGTCGGTGCCGCCGCTGACCAGCCGGAAGCCCTGCTGCACCAACGCGTCGGCGAGGGCACTGGCGTTCTTCACGATCTGCTGCGCGTACTCGGTGAACTCGGGCTGCAGCGCCTCGAAGAACGCGACCGCCTTGCCGGCGATCACGTGCTCGAGCGGGCCGCCCTGCCAGCCGGGGAACACCGCCTTGTCCACTGCGGCCGCGTACTCGGCCTTGCTGAGGATGCAGCCGCCGCGCGGGCCGCGCAGCGTCTTGTGGGTGGTGAACGTGACGATGTCCGCGTAGGGCACCGGGTTCGGGTGGGCACCGCCGGCGATGAGCCCGGCGAGGTGCGCGGCGTCGAACATGAACATCGCACCCACCTCGTCGGCGATCGCCTTGAAAGCGGCCGGGTCGAGCCGGCGCGGGTAGCTGGTGGTGCCGGCGACGATCAGCTTCGGACGGTGCTGCAACGCGAGGTCGCGCACCTCGTTCATGTCGATGCGCTCTTCACCGCTGGACACCTTGTAGGGCACGAAGTGGTACAGCTTGCCGCTGGCGTTGACCGGCGAGCCGTGGGTGAGGTGGCCGCCGTGATCCAGGCTGAGGCCCAGCACGGTGTCGCCCGGCTGCAGGATCGCCTGGTAC
>CAYZFZ010000484.1:0-1989 GCA_964477795.1 uncultured Bifidobacterium sp. | reverse complement strand
CACAAGCGGCACCCGCTCGACTTCGTGCTCTGGCACCCGTCGCTGCCCGACGAGCCCAGCTGGGACACGATGGGGGGGCCCGGCCGCCCGGGCTGGCACATCGAATGCAGCGCACTCGCGCTGCGCGAGCTGGGCACCACCATCGACCTGCACGGCGGCGGCAGCGACCTCATCTTCCCGCACCACGAGTGCGAGCGGGCGCAGAGCGAGGCGGCCACTGGCGAGCCGTTCGTGAAGCACTGGATGCATGTCGCGATGGTGTTCATGGACGGCCACAAGATGTCGAAGAGCCTGGGCAATCTGGTGTTCGTCGACAAGCTGCGCACCGAGTGGGATCCACGGGCGATCCGCCTCGCGATCATCGAGCACCACTACCGCCGCGAATGGGAGTGGGACGACACCCTGATGCCGCGCAACGCGGATCGCATCCGGGCATGGTCGGCGTCGCACAAGTCCGAGAGCGGTGTCGTCGACGACGTGCGGGCCGCGCTCGACGACGACCTCGACACGCCTGCAGCGCTGGCGGCGATCGATGCTGCGGCTGCGGCCGGCCTCGGGGTGCACGACGCCGCGGCGCTCCTGGGCATCCAGCTGTAGCGCCGGGCGACTATGCTCCGCCGCATGTCGACGGAGGGCACCAGCCGATGAGCGCTCAGGGCGCAACGAAGACGCAGGAGCGCTTCCGTCGTGTGGCGCGCCCGGTTGCCCGCAAGCTGTGGCACTTCGATCTGCAGGGCTTCGAGCGGCTGCCCGCCGACGGGCCCGCGATCCTGTGCCCCAACCACGTCAGCTTCCTCGACTCCGCGTTCCTCATGCTGAACGTGCCCCGCAACATCAGCTTCGTCGGCAAGGCCGAGTACATGGACTCGTGGAAGACGAAGTTCCTGTTCCCGGCGCTGGGCATGATCCCCATCGATCGCGGCGGCGGCGACAAGAGCCAGGCCGCGCTCGACACGGCCGAGGCCGTGTTGCGCCGTGGCGAGCTCTTCGGCATCTTCCCGGAGGGCACCCGCAGCCGCGACGGCTACCTCTACAAGGGCCGCACCGGGGCCGCCCGGCTGGCGCTGAAGGTCGACTGCCCGATCTTCCCCGTCGGCGTCGTCGGCACCCGCGAGATCCAACCGCCCGATGCGAAGATGCCCAAGCTGCGCATGGACTGCACGATCAAGATCGGGCGCCCGATCAACCCCAGCCGGTACCGCAACCGTGGCGACGACCACATGGTGCTGCGCCAGATCACCGACGAGCTGATGTACGAGATCCGCGAGCTCACCGGGCAGGAGTACCGCAACGTGTACGCCGGCAAGACGGCCGAGACCGAGCCCACCGTCGCCGCCAAGGTCGCCACGGTCAGCACCGGCGATGCCCGGCACCTGGCCGTCAGCGCCGCCGCCGGCGACTGACGCCGCCCGGCCGGAATTGCCCCCGGGCCTCGTGCGGTCACGCCCGTAGACTCGAAGGCCTATGGCCGAGATCACGATTTCACTTCCCGACGGTTCGCAACGCTCCCTTGCCGAGGGCGCCACTGCGACCACGCTGGCGGTGTCCATCGGTTCCCGGCTGGCCAAGGCGGCCGTCGCCGCCGTCGTCGACGGTGAGGAGTGGGATCTCGGCCGCACGCTGCCCGACGGCGCGACGGTGGCGATCATCACGGCCGACTCGGAGGAAGGCCGTCACGTGCTGCGCCACAGCACCGCGCACGTGCTCGCGCAGGCTGTCACCCAGCTGTTCCCCGGGGCGAAGTACTCCATCGGGCCGGCGATCAACGACGGCTTCTACTACGACTTCGAGCTGCCCGGCGGCCGCACGTTCACCGAGTCCGATCTGTCGCTCATCGACGCGCGCATGCGCGAGCTGATGAAGGCCGATCAGCCCTTCGTGCGCGACGAGCTGCCCGCGGCCCAGGCGTTGCAGGTGTTCGCCGACCAGCCGTACAAGTGCGAGATCATCGAGCGGGTCAGCAGCGGCGCCGCCGACACCGACGACGCC
>CAYZFZ010000483.1:0-1998 GCA_964477795.1 uncultured Bifidobacterium sp. | reverse complement strand
GTGCGGCACTTGATGTTGAAGAAGCGCTCGGCGCCCATGTCGGCGCCGAAGCCGGCCTCGGTGATGAGGTAGTCGCCGCACCGCATGCCGATGAGGTCGCCGACGATGGAGCTGTTGCCGTGGGCGATGTTGCCGAAGGGGCCGGCGTGCACGATGACCGGGGTGTGCTCGAGGGTTTGCAGCAGGTTGGGCTTCAGCGCCTCGCGCATGATGACGGCCATCGAGCCGGCGGCCTTCAGTTGCTCGGCCGTCACCGGCTCGCCGCCGTGGGTGTAGCCCACCACGATCCGGCCGAGGCGGGCACGCATGTCGGCGAGCGAGGTGGACAGGGCGAAGATGGCCATCACCTCGGAGGCGGCGGTGATGTCGAAGCCGGTCTGGCGGGTGACGCCGTCCATCTTGCCGCCGAGGCCGACGATGATGTTGCGCAGGCTGCGGTCGTTGACGTCGAGCACGCGCCGCCAGGTGATGTTGTGGATGTCGAGGCCCAGCTCGTTGCCCTGGTGCAGGTGGTTGTCGACCATCGCCGACAGCAGGTTGTGGGCGGCGGTGACGGCGTGGAAGTCGCCGGTGAGGTGCAGGTTGAGCAGCTCCATCGGGATCACCTGGCTGTAGCCGCCGCCGGCCGCGCCGCCCTTGATGCCGAACGTGGGGCCCATGCTGGGCTGGCGCAGGCTGATGACCGCGTTCTTGCCGATGTGCGCCATGGCCTGGCCGAGGCCGACGGTGGTGGTGGTCTTGCCTTCACCCAGCGGGGTGGGGGTGATGGCCGTGACGACCACGTACTTCGCCTTCGGCCGGTCGGCCAGCTCGTCGATGGCCTCCAGCTTGATCTTCGCCAGGTCGTCGCCGTGCTGCTCGAGCAGGTGAGGGCCGATGCCCATCTTGGCGGCGACGTCGGCGAGCGGGGCGAGCGTCGCCGCGCGGGCGATCTCGAGATCGGACGGGAAGGACACGGGGACCCCTTTGTCGAGCAGCGTGTGGCGCCGGCGGTGGCCGGCGATGACGTCGAGACTCTACACCATCGGTTCCATCTGATGGAACCGATCCACGATGCGGAACGCTGTCGTTACCGATGGCGCGCGGTCACAGGTCCTTGCACAGGCGCAGCGCGTCGTAGATCGCGGCGTGGATGTTGCGCCCGGCGACGGCGTCGCCGATGCGGAACAGCTGGAAGCTGCCGCCGGGGTTGGTGCGCACGGATTGCGGGCGGCCGCCGACGAACGCCTCGTGGTCCAGCTCGCCGAGGTTGCTGGAGGCCGGCACCAGCTCGTGGTAGAGCCCGTCGTTGGCGACGACACCGTGGTCGCCGACCACCGCGTCCACCACGCGCTCGTGGCGCACCGGCGAGTGGTCGCTGCCGAGCGCCACGTGCAGCCGGCCGTCGGCGCCGCGCTCGACGGTGCGCACACGCTGGTTGAGCGTGACGCGCACGTCGGCCTCGTTGAACGCGCGGGCGTAGGGCACCAGGTTGAGCCCGCCGACGTCGACGCCCATGGTGCGCTCGGGCGTCACCACCTCCAGGTGGGCGCCGCTGCGGGCCAGCATCTCGGCGGTGGTCATCGCCGAATGCGTGCCGTCGTCGTCGTAGAGCAGCACGTCGCCGGTGAGCCGGGCATCGCCACCGACCACGTCCCACGCGTTCACCATCAGCTCGCCGCCGGCCTCCAGTGGCGGGTTCTGCGGCAGGCCGCCGGTGGCCACGATCACGACGTCGGGATGCAGCGCGGTGATCGTGTCGGCGTCGGTGAACGTGTCGTAGCGCACGTCGACGCCCAGCCGCGCCAGCTCCGTGACGCGCCACTCGACGATGCCCATCAGGTCGCGCCGGCGCGGGTTGCGCGCGGCCAGCCGCAGCTGCCCGCCCGCCCACGGCATCGCCTCCAGCAGGGTGACGGTGTGCCCGCGCTCGGCGCCCACGCGGGCCGCCGCCAGGCCGCCGACGCCTGCGCCCCCCACGACCACCCGCCGCGTCGGCGCGGCGGGCTCGATGACGTG
>CAYZFZ010000482.1:0-2002 GCA_964477795.1 uncultured Bifidobacterium sp. | reverse complement strand
CACCGCCACATCTTCATCGACCCCGACCCCGACCCCGCCGAAGCGTTCGCGGAGCGGCAGCGCCTGTTCGACCTGCCGCGCAGCAGCTGGGCTGACTACGACGCGGCGTTGATCTCGCCGGGCGGTGGCGTGTACCCGCGGACGTTGAAGACGATCGAGCTCAGCGAGCAGGCGCGCACGCGGCTGGGCACCGAGCGCAGTTCCTTCACCCCGGCCGACCTGCTGTCGGTGATCCTGCGCGCGCCCGTCGACCTGCTGTGGAACGGCGGCATCGGTACCTACGTGAAGGCCACCAGCGAAACGCACGCCGAGGTGGGCGACCGTGCCAACGACGGCCTGCGGGTCAATGGCGCCGAGCTGCGCTGCAAGATGGTGGGGGAGGGTGGCAACCTCGGCTTCACCCAGCGCGGCCGTGTGGAGTACGCGCTCGCCGGCGGTCTCATCTACACGGATGCGATCGACAACTCAGCGGGCGTGGACTGCAGCGACCACGAGGTCAACATCAAGATCGCGCTCGGCGCCGCGGTCGCGAAGGGTGTGCTGACGATCGAGGAGCGCAACGAGGTGCTCGCCGACATGACCGACGAGGTTGGCGAGCTGGTGCTCGACGACAACCGGGCACAGGGCCTCGCGCTGGCGATCGCCCGCCGGCAGGCGCTGCCGATGATCAACGTGCACAGCCGGTACCTCAACCAGCTGGAGACGGAGGGCTGGCTCAACCGGGCGCTCGAGTTCCTTCCCACGGATCGCCAGATCGCCGAGCGCCAGGCGAGTGGAATCGGCCTCACCACGCCGGAGTTCTCCGTGCTGCTCGCCTACACGAAGACCGCCAACGTGGCCGAGATGGTGCGCAGCGTCCTTCCCGACGACCCGTACCTCGAACCCGACCTGGTGCGCTACTTCCCGACGCGGTTGCAGCGCGAGTTTCGCGACCAGATCCTCACCCACCGCCTGCGGCGCGAGATCGTCGCGACCCAGGTGTGCAACCAGCTCGTCAACCTCTCCGGCATCTCCTTCGACCATCGCATCAGTGAGGAGACGGGCCTCGGAGTGGTGGAGATCACCCGCGCCTGGGTCGCGGTACGCGACATCTTCGGCCTCGAAGACCTCTGGGACAAGATCGACGCGCTCGCCGGTTCGGTGAAGCTCGACACCCAACTCGAGCTGTTCCTGGAGCTGCGCACGATGGGCGAGCGGGCCGTGATGTGGCTGCTGCGCCACCGCAAGACGCCGGTGGACATCGCGGCGGCGGTGGCCGAGTTCCGCCCCGGTATCGCCGCGCTGTCCGTGGGGCTCGACGGGCAGCTGCGCGGGCGGATGCGTCAGCAGGCGTTCGCGACGGAGGCCGGCCGCCTGGCGGCAAACGTGCCCGAGGCGCTCGCGCAGCGCAGTGTGCTGTGGCCGTTGCTGCACACAGGGTTCGATGTCGTCGACCTCGCGGCGCGCACCGATCACTCGTTGCAGACCGTGGCCACCGTGTACTGGCACGTGTTCGACCAGCTCGACCTGGTGTGGCTGTGGGACGCCATCGGTCGCCTGCCGCGCAGCAACCGCTGGCAGACTCAGGCCCGTGCCGCGCTGCGCGACGACATGCTGGCGGCCATGGCCGACCTTGCCGAGGATGCGCTGGCCGCAGGGTCCGTGGCCGACTGGGCGGCCGCCAACGAGCGGATGGTCACCCGCGCGATGGCGCTGTTCACCGAGATCCGCCGTGTGGACACCCACGATCTCACCACGCTGTCCGTCGCCCTGCGGCAGCTGCGCAACCTCGCCCTCCTCTCCTGAGCGCCCCCGGCGTCGCGGGCCCGAGGGATAGCCTCGATCACGCATGACTGGCCCTCGTTTCCGCTTCGCCCCCTCACCCACCGGCTTCTTCCACGTCGGTGGCGCCCGCACCGCGCTGTGGAACTGGGCGCTCGCCCGCAGCGAGGGCGGCACGTTCGTGCTGCGCATCGAGGACACCGACGAAGCCCGCAGCCAGCCGGAGTGGACGCAGGGCTTC
>CAYZFZ010000481.1:0-2021 GCA_964477795.1 uncultured Bifidobacterium sp. | reverse complement strand
GCCGCACGGTGGTCGCGTCGGCCACGAAGTTCTGGCCGAGGTCGCGCCGCGGGCTGAGGCCGCCACGCGCGAGGAGTTCCCCGATCGCGGCGCGGTTGTGCAAGGCCTACCAGCTCACGCGCACGGGCAGCGGGGCGTCGGCGAGGTCGCCGATCTCCCCGAACACGTCGGTGTGCAGCACGATGTTGGCGCCCGTGGGCATCGTCATCCCGAGCGTGTTGGTGCACGTGGTGGACTGGCCGTTGTCGATGTTGGTGACGGTGAGCAGCGCGCCGTCGGGCGCGAGCAGGGTGGTGCACTGCCGGCTGCCCGGGCCGTAGCGGTGGTAGCTGGCTTCCGCCTCGACCTGGTTCGCGCCGGCGGTGGTGGGCACGGCGACGTTCACCACGGCCGGCCGCGCCGGCGTCTCGTCGCCACCCACGAACAGCGGTGGCTCGGGCTGGTAGGCGGTGGTGGACGGCGCGGTGGCCGGTGAGTTCTTGATGTCGACGCCTGCCGCGCCCACGCTGGGCGACCCGCTGGTGGCCGCGGACTCGCGGTTGAACACCCAGAGAGCAGGAAGGGCCACCAGCGTGAAGAGCGAGGCGACCACAACGCGACGGCGGTCGTGGGCGATCATGAGAGTGCGTGTGCGAACGCCCGGAAACCTTGCCGACCGCCCACTCCGAAAAGGCTACGGACGAACTGCGGGGAACGCAAGGCGGGCGGCCACCGAGGTGGCTACCCGAACGCTGTCCGTGGTGCTGCCGCGCAGCGTGGCGAGGGCCGCGACCACGTGGGTGACGTACGCCGGCTGGTTCGGCCGGCCCCGGTGGGGCACCGGCGCGAGGTACGGGCTGTCCGTCTCGGCGAGCAGCCGCTCGGCCGGGCACAGGCGCGCCGCCGCGTGCACGTCGGTGGCGGTCTTGAACGAGACGATGCCGCTGAAGCTGAGGAACGCGCCCAGATCGAGGCAGCGGCGGGCCTCGCCGGCGCCACCGGTGAAGCAGTGGAACACGGTGCGCGCGGGCACACCCTCGGCGGCGAGCACGTCGAACGTGTCGGCCCAGGCGTCGCGCGTGTGCACGATCAACGGCAGGTCGCGCTCGTGCGCGAGCTGGATCTGGGCGGCGAACGCGGCCCGTTGCACGTCGCGGGGCGAGTGGTCGTAGTAGTAGTCCAGCCCGCACTCGCCGACCGCGATCACGGCCGGGTCGTCGAGGAAGCCGACGATCGAGTCGACCCCGTGGATCGCCTCGTGCGGGTGCAGGCCGGCCGTCGCGTAGATGCCCTCGTTCGCGCGGGCGGTGTCGATGGCGCTGGCGGTGGTGGCCGCGTCGCAGCCGACGGTGATCATCGTCGTCACGCCTGCGGCGCGGGCGGCGGCGATCACGTCGGCCTGCGGCACGCTGCGCGTGTCGTACAGGTGGCAGTGGGTGTCGGTGTACCCCCCGGCCGTCGTCGACGTCGTGGTCGCCGTGGTCGTCGCAGCCATCACGGTCAGCGGCGGGGGAAGAGGGGGTCGCCCTTGGTGACGGGCAGCCCGCCGGGGTACCCGCCCCACGTTGCAGCTGCCGGCAACCGCTGCTCGGTGACGTCGCCGCTGAGGCCGAGGCGCTGCCAGATGACCTGCGCGGTGGCGGGCACGGCCGGGCTGGCGAGGATGCACACGATGCGCAGCGCCTCCAGCGCGTCGCCCATCACGGCGTCCACCGCCGGGCCCGCTTCCGCCTTCCACGGCTCGTTCGCCTCGAGGTAGGCGTTGGTGGCCCGGATCAGCTGCCACGTCGCGTCGAGCGCGCGTGACGGCTGCATCGCCGCCCACCCGTCCGTCGCCCCGCGCAGCGCCGCGGCAGCGGCCTCGGCGAGCGGCGAATCGTCACGCGGCGCCGGCCCGACACCATCGCACTTCTTGCCGACGACGGTGGCGACGCGCGACAGCAGGTTGCCCAGGTTGTTCGCCAGGTCGCTGTTGTAGCGGGCGATCAGGCCTTCGTAGGTGAAGTCGCCGTCCTGCCCGTAGGGCGTCTCGGCCAGCACGT
>CAYZFZ010000480.1:0-2029 GCA_964477795.1 uncultured Bifidobacterium sp. | reverse complement strand
CTGGAGCCCCGAGTACGAGTACTCCGAGGCCCACATCGCGGACCTGATCCACGACAAGTCGAAGCTCGGCGAGTGGATGGACACGGTGCCGGAGCCGGAGCCCTACGAGCTCGGTGCCGAGATCAAGGCGAAGAAGAAGTGATCGCTCAGAACGTCACCTTCTGGATCCTCGCGGTCGCGATGGTGCTCGCCGCGATCGGCGTGGTCCGGTCGCAGAACGTCGTGCACGCCGCGCTCTACCTCGTGGTGGTCATGGCCGGCGCCGCGGCGCAGTACATCCTGCTCGCCGCCGAGTTCGTCGCCTGGGTGCAGGTCATCATCTACATCGGTGCGGTGATCATCCTGTTCCTCTTCGGGATCATGCTCACCCGGGCGCCGATGCGCGGTGACACCGACCTCGACAACGACCAGAAGCTGTCGGCCGGGATCGTGTCGCTCTTCCTGGTCGGCGTGATGTCGGCCCTGTTGATCGACGCCTTCGGCAGCCACGAGATCAAGATCTCGGGCGTCGCGGGCCGCGAGCTGCTCGCCACCGGGAAGGCGGCGTCGGTCGCCGATCTGATGTTCAAGAGCTACGTCGTCCCGTTCGAGCTCGTCTCGATCCTCCTGCTGGCCGCGCTCGTCGGCGCCGTCGTGATCGCGCGGAGGGACTGACGTGATCCTCAACCAGTTCCTGATCCTCGCCGCGGTGCTGTTCGCCATCGGCGTCTACGGCGTGCTCGTGCGCCGCAACGGCGTCCTCGTGCTCATGAGCGTCGAGCTGATGCTGAACGCGGTGAACCTCAACCTGATCGCGTTCTCGGCCTACCTGCGCGAGACGGCAGGCAACGTGTTCGCCCTCTTCGTGATCACCATCGCAGCCGCCGAGGTCGGTGTCGGCCTCGCGATCGTGCTGCTCATCTACCGGAATCTCCGGAGCCCCGACCTCGACCGTGTCGACCAGTTGAAGGGCTGAGAGGCAACCCGTGCTCGATTACGCGTGGATCATCGTCGCCATCCCGGTGGTGTCGTTCTTCCTGATCCTGTTCTTCGGCAAGAAGATGCCGAAGCACGGGGCGGAGATCGGCCTCACGGCGCTGAGCGCGTCGTTCGTGCTCGCCTGCGTCACCGCGGTCCAGTGGATCCAGCGGGTCGAGGACGAGACGCACTCCGAGGGCGCGAAGGCGCTGGCCGCCTTCGGCAAGGGACTCCTCTTCAGCGAGGAGGGCGAGACCGTCGTCAAGCCGGTGATCCACACCGTCACCTGGTGGCGCAACGGATTCCTCACCTTCTCCGCCGGCACGCAGATCGACGGCCTCGCCGTGATGATGCTGTTCGTCGTCACCCTGATCTCGCTGCTCGTCCACGTGTACTCGACCGCGTACATGAAGGGCGACGTCCGCTTCACCTACTTCTACGCCGCGCTGTCGCTGTTCACCGCGTCGATGCTCACGCTCGTCGTCGCGCCGAACACCCTCCAGCTCATGGTCGGGTGGGAGCTGGTCGGGCTCTGCTCGTTCATGCTCATCGGACACTGGTGGGAGGAGAAGGCGAACACCAACGCCGCGCTCAAGGCGTTCCTCACCACCCGCACCGGTGACGTCGGGCTGCTCACCGGCGTGATCATCACGTTCTTCGCCGCGAACCAGAGCTTCGACATCCAGCGCATGAACACGATGGCGCTCGAGGGTACGAACGGCCACACCATCTGGCTCGTCGGCGCCTCGTGCCTGCTGGTCGGCATCATGGGCAAGAGCGGCCAGTTCCCACTCCACACCTGGCTTCCCGACGCCATGGCGGGCCCGACCCCGGTGTCGGCGCTCATCCACGCCGCCACCATGGTCGTCGCCGGTGTGTACCTGGGGGCGCGGCTCTACGGCGTGTTCTGGCAGGGCTTCTCGATCGGCAACGGCGGCTCGAACGCCATGGCGATCGTCGGCGGGATCACGATCATCCTGGGTGCGGCGCTCGCCTTCGTGCAGGACGACATCAAGAAGGTGCTCGCCTACTCGACGGTCAGCCAGCTCGGGTACATGGTCATGGGCCTCGG
>CAYZFZ010000479.1:0-2040 GCA_964477795.1 uncultured Bifidobacterium sp. | reverse complement strand
CGAGCTGTTCCAGTGGGCCAAGGTGCTCCAGGCCCCGCTGCCGCTGGTGCAGGAGATCGCCGAGACCGGCTGGCTGCAGGTGCCGCTGTTCTGCGCCGGCGGCATCGCCACCCCGGCCGACGCCGCGCTCGCCATGCAGCTGGGCGCCGAGGCCGTGTTCGTGGGCTCGGGCATCTTCAAGAGCGACGATCCCTCGCCGCGGGCGAAGGCCATCGTGGAGGCCACCACCCACTTCCGCGACGCCGACATCCTGGCCAAGGTCAGCCGTGGCCTGGGCGCTCCGATGACCGGCATCGCGATGGACGAGATCAACCAGACGCAGCGCTTCGCCGAGCGCGGTTGGTGATCACCGTGTCGCGCTTCGGCGGGGAGCCCCCAGGTGCCGGCGGCAGTCGCCACCGCGCCCGTGGTCGGGGTGCTCGCGCTGCAGGGCGCCTTCGCCGCGCATGAAGATGCGCTGCGTTCGCTGGGTGTAGCCACCCGCCAGGTGCGCACGCCGGCCGACCTCGCCGCGGTGCACGCACTCGTGATGCCGGGCGGGGAGAGCACCACCATGTCGCGCCTGCTGGAGACGTCGGTGATGTTCGACGAGCTGCAGGCCCGCATCGACTCTGGGTTGCCGGTGCTGGGCACGTGCGCGGGGATGATCCTGCTGGCCACCGAGGTGGTCGACGGCCGCCCCGATCAGCGCAGCTTCGGCGCCATCGACCTGCGCGTGCGGCGCAACGGCTACGGCCGCCAGGTGGACAGCTTCGAGACCGACAGCGAGGTGGAGGGGCTCGACACGCCGTTCCACGCGGTCTTCATCCGGGCACCGAAGGTGGAGGCCGCCGGCCCGGCCGTGCAGGTGCTCGCCAGCCACGACGGCGTGCCCGTGCTGGCCCGGCAGGGCCCGGTGATGGTGGCGTCGTTCCACCCCGAGATCACCGCCGATGCGCGGCTGCACGAGATGTTCCTCCAGCACAACGACATACCGAACGAGCGCCGCTCGATCAGCAAGGGAAGGTGAGAGTCCATGTCGGGCCATTCCAAGTGGGCAACGATCAAGCACAAGAAGGGCGCCGCCGACAAGGCCCGCGCCAAGGTGTTCAACAAGATCGCCCGTCAGCTCGAGGTGGCCGCCCGTGAGGGTGGCGCCGACCCCAACTCCAACGCCTCGCTGCGCACCGTCATCTTGAAGGCCAAGGCCGCGCAGATGACCAACGACGCGATCGACCGTGTCGTCAAGCGCGGCGCGGGCGTCAATGACGGTGGCACCTACGAGGCCATCACCTACGAGGGCTACGCGCCCGGCGGTGTGGCGATGCTGGTCGACGTGCTCACCGACAACCGCAACCGCAGCGGCGGCGACGTGCGCAACATCTTCGCCAAGCTGGGCGGCTCGCTGGCCGAGCCCGGTGCCGTCGGCTGGCAGTTCAGCCGCCGGGGTGTGCTGCTGGTCAACGGTGGCGACGAGGACTCCGTGATGCTCGCCGCGCTCGATGCGGGTGCCGACGATGTGGCCGACGACGGCGACGGGTCGTGGCGCATCACGTGCGATCCGCACGTCGTGTTCGACGTGCGCGACGCGCTGCAGGCGGCCGGCATCACGGTGGAGTCGGCGGAGAGCACGATGGTCTCCAGCGTCACCGTCGAGGTCACCGACGCGGACGATGCGCGCAAGATCCTGCGCATCATCGACGCGTTGGAGGACAATGACGACGTGCAAGACGTGTACAGCAACTTCGACATCAGCGAAGCGCTGATGGAACTGGTCGGCGAGTGAGCATCTCCGTCGGCGATCCCGCCCCGCCCTTCACGCTGCCGTCCACCGGCGGTGGTGAGGCCTCGCTGGGCAACTTCCTGGGCAAGCCGCTCGTGCTCGTCTTCTACCCGGGCGACGACACGCCGGTGTGCACCAAGCAGCTCAACAGCTACAACGACGACCTGTCGCAGTTCGAGGCGCTCAACGCCCAGGTTGTCGCGATCTCGGCGCAGAGCGTGGAGAGCCACGAGAAGTTCGCAGAGAAGCACGGCTTTCGGTTCCCGCTGCTCGCCGAC
>CAYZFZ010000478.1:0-2054 GCA_964477795.1 uncultured Bifidobacterium sp. | reverse complement strand
GCAGATGCCGAGGAACGGCCGGTGGGACGCGACGGCGTCGTGCACGACCGGCTCGAGGCTCGCCGCCCGCAGCGCCTGCATGCACGCACCGAAGGCTCCGACACCGGGCAACACGACGGCGGCCGCCTCCGCGACGAGGCCGGGGTCGGCCGTGAGCCGCGCGTCCGCCCCGCAGTGCTCGAGCGCCTTCTGCGCCGAGCGCAGGTTGCCGATGCCGTAGTCCAGGACGGCCACCAACGGCCGACCGCTCGATTCGCTCACAGGACACCCTTCGTGCTGGGCACCGACGAGCCCTCCACGCGCACCGCGTCGCGCAGGCTGCGCGCCAGCCCCTTGAAGGCGGCTTCGATGATGTGGTGCACGTTGGTGCCGTGGCACAGCCGCACGTGCAGTGTGATCCCGGCAGCGGTGGCGAACGAGCTGAACGCGTGCTCGGCGAGCTGGGGGTCGAAGGCGGGGTTGCCCAACGGGAGCACCTCGGGCATCGGCACGTCCCACACCACGAACGGCCGGCCGGACAGGTCGAGCGCGACCTCGACGAGCGCCTCGTCGAGCGGGTAGAGGCCGCTCGCGAAGCGGCGGACGCCGGCCTTGTCGCCGAGCGCCTCGCGGAAGGCCTCCCCCAGCGCGATGCCGACGTCTTCCACCGTGTGATGGGTGTCGATGTGCAGGTCGCCGGTGGCCTGGATGCGCAGGTCGAAGCCGCCGTGCTTGCCGAGCTGCTCGAGCATGTGGTCGTAGAACGGGATGCCCGTACTGACCGCGACGTTGCCGCTGCCGTCGAGCTCGATCGACAGGTCGATCGACGTCTCCTTCGTCGTGCGCGAGCGCTGCGCGGAGCGGGTCACGAGGCGACCTCCAGCGTGAGGGCCGCGGCCAGCGCTGCCAGGAACAGATCGTTCTCCTGCGGCGTACCGACGGTGACCCGCAGGCAGTCGCGCAGCCGCGGCCAGCCGGAGCAATCGCGGATGAGCACGTCGCGGTCGAGGAGCCGCTGCCAGACGTCGCGACCCGCGATGCCGTGCGGCCGGAACAGCACGAAGTTGGCACCGCTGTCGAACACGTCGAGGGGCATCGCCCGCATGGCGGCGGACAGCCGCTCGCGCTCGGCGACGATCAGCTGCACGCGAGCCTCCATCTCGTCGACGAACGTCAGCGCCAACCGCCCGGCTATCTGCTTCGCGGCATCGAGGTGGTACGGGAGGATCACCTTGTCGAGCTCGGCCACCAGCCATGCCGGGCCGAGCAGGTAGCCGAGCCGGGAGCCGGCCATGGACCAGGTCTTGGAGAACGTGCGGGTGACGACGAGCGGCGTCTCGTCGTCGAGCAGGCCGATCGCGGACCACGGAGCGAACTGGCCGTACGCCTCGTCCACCACCAGCAGGCCCGGCGCGAGCGAGAGCACCTCGCGCACGTTCGACTCGGGCTCCACCAACCCGGTGGGGTTGTTGGGCGAACACAGGAAGGTGATCACGGGTTCACCCTCGGCGAGGACGCGGCGCACCTCGGCGAGGTCGAGCGTGTAGTCCGCGGCCCGCTCGCCCTCGACGACGGTGGCGCCGGTGAGCCGTGCGATGTGCCCGTGCAACTGGTACGTGGGCTCGAAGGTGGCCACGGTGCGCCCCGGGCCGGCGAAGGTGAGCAGCAGCGTCTGGAGCACCTCGTTGCTGCCGTTGGCGACGAACACCTGGTCCGCGCGCACCCCGTGCAACGCGGCGATGCCGGCGCGCAGTTCGCCTGCAGCACGGTCCGGGTAGCGGTGCCACGCGACCTCCGCCAACTCGGCGGCGAACGCCTCACGCCACGCGGCGGGCGGAGGAAAGGGCGACTCGTTCGTGTTCAGCCGCACGCTGACGTGCACCTGCGGGGAGTGATAACCCTCGAGGGCGGTCAGGTCGTCACGTACTGGGACACGGGTCACGCGCTCACGCTACCCAGGCAACGTGCCGCACCAAGGATGCATTGGTGCGGCGCGGCGCGGTTGGCGAGGCACACTGGGCGCCATGCCCGCCAACCCTTCCGTGACCTTGGCCGTGATGGCCGACCACGTCGAC
>CAYZFZ010000477.1:0-2070 GCA_964477795.1 uncultured Bifidobacterium sp. | reverse complement strand
GCGAGCTCGATGCGCGTGGGCGCGCCTTGCTGGCCGTCGGCGTCGCCCACGGCACACGCTCCAGCCCGGAGGCGCTCGCCGCCGCCGACCGTTGCTTCACCGAGGCGGCGGGCCTGTTCCGCCTGCTCGGCGAGCCGCTGTGGGAAGCGGAGGCGCTCAGCCGCGTGGCGTTCATGGTCAACTACCACGGTGGCCGCCCGCAGGTGGCGGCCGAGCAGCAGGCGCAGTCGATCGCGTTGCTCCACGCCGGCTCGCGCGACTGGGCGATGGGCCTCACCTACTACTCCGACATCCTCGATCACCTCGGCCGCTCGGTGGAGGCGGAGGCCGCCGCTCGTGAGGCGTGGGAGACCGGCCGCCGCCTCGGTGACTCGATCACCACCGCCTACGGTGCGTGGAGCTTGGCGATCGCCCGCGCCCACGTCGGCGATCTGGCGGGCACGGTGCACTGGTTGCAGGAGGTGGAGCGCAACCCGGGCAACTGGCTCACCGAGGTGAGCGGCCAGGAGTTCCTGGCCTACGGCGCCGACCTGCTCGCCGGGCTGGGTGATCGCGAGGGGGCCGACGCCTACCGCGCCCGAGTCGCGGCGCGTGTGGGCGACGGTGGCACGCAGGCCCTGCTCGACGTGCTCGACGGGCGGCTGGAAGCGATGTACGGCGACCCGCAGCGGGCGATCGACATCTTCGACCGGCTCGACGGGCAGCCCTACGCGACCATCCGCGCGAAGTGGATCCGGGTGCTCTTCCGGGCACTGGCCGCCAAGCGGCTCGGCGATCGCCGCGCTGCCACCGGCTTCATCGAGCGCGCGCTCGAGCTGGTGGAGCAGATCGGCGTCCCCGACATCCCCCACCGTCACGAGCCGCTGGTGGTGGCGATGCTGGCCGACGTGTGGCCCGGCGGTGCCGCCGAACCGGCGGGCGGCCAGCGGCGGGTGGTGCTGCTGGGCGGGTTCGCGGTCGTGCACGGTGTCGAGCTGGTGACGCCGGCGCCCGGCAACCCGGCCACCCTGGTGAAGCTGCTCGCGCTGCGCGGCGCGCTGACCAGCGAGCAGGCGATCGACGCCCTGTGGCCGGAGGCGGACGTCGCCACCGGCCGGTCGCGCCTGCGCAACCTGCTCAACCGCATCCGCAGCCAGTCCGGCGACCTGATCGTGCGGTCGGCCGACGCCTTGGAGCTGGCCGCCGGTGTCACCACCGACGTCGCCCAGTTCGAAGCTGGTGTCGGTGCCGCGTTCGACGCGCCGCCCGCCGAGCGCGCGGGCCTGGCGCGGCTCGCACTCGGCGCCTACGCCGGCGACCTGCTGCCCACCGACGCCTACGAGGACTGGGCGGCAGGCCCGCGTGAGCGGTTGCGCCGGCGCTACCTGTCGCTGGTGGACATCGTGGCCGAGGACTCCTTCGCCCGCGGCGACGTGGACGAGGGCATGCGGCTGCTCGACCTGGGCATCGACCGCGAGCCGCTGGAGGAACGCCGCTACCTGATGGCCACGCGGGCGCTGCTGGCGAACGGTCGCCGGGCCTCGGCACGAGAGATGGTGCGCCGGGCGGTGGAGGCGCTCGACGAGCTTGGGCTGCCGTTGTGCGACGAGTTGGCCGAGATCGGACGGTCGTTGGACGTCGCCGGCGCATCCTGAACGGGTGGCCGACTTCGTCCAACGCACCGGCCGTTCCACGGTGACCCTCGTGCTGCGCCTGCTGGCCCGGCCAGCCGAGGAGGGTGAGCTGGTGGGCCACGCCGAAGTGGTGGACACCGGCGAGATGGTCGCGCTCCACGATGTGGACGAGCTGGTCGCCCTGGTGCGCCGCCTGGCCGACTGAGTGCGCCCCCGTTCGGGTGGCGACCAGGGCAGCGGTTCAGAGCAGGCCGCGGCGGTTGTCGCGCAGCGCGGCCAGCTCGGTGACCAGCAGGTCGACGTGCTCGGCTTCCTCGGCGGCCAGCTCGCGGTAGAGGGCGCGGGCCGCGGGTGCGGCTTCATCCAGACGCTCGTGGAAGAACGCCTCGGCGCGGCGTTCCAGCACGATGGCCATCTCCATCAGGGCCAGCGGGTCGTCGGGAGTCTCGTGGCCACC
>CAYZFZ010000476.1:0-2070 GCA_964477795.1 uncultured Bifidobacterium sp. | reverse complement strand
TCTTCGAGGGCGCCGACGAGACGCTGTGCCTGAAGGTGATCGCCCGCCGCCTGGTGGAGACCGTTCCCTCCTGACCTCGTGCTCGGCGCCGGCCGAGGTGGGTCAGAGCAGCTCGCCCAGGCTGCCGATGCGCTGGAAGTCGGCGTCGGGGTGGTCGTCATGCGGGTCGAGCAGGATCGGGTGCAGGCCGGCAGCGCTGGCCCCGCCGACGTCCATCGTCACCGAGTCGCCCACGTAGGCGATGCGTTCGCGCTCGACGCCCGGGAAGTGATCCAGCGCGAAGTCGAAGATCTTCGGATCCGGCTTGGCGACGCCGACGACATGGCTGTCGATGATCACCCGCACCGGGGTGTGCGGCCCCTCGCCGACCTGGCAGACACCGCTGCGGGCGAGTACCTCCGCGATCTGGCCGCTGGCGTTGCTGACGACACCGATGGGCATGCCGGCCGCGTGCAGTGCCTGCAGCGCGAGCACGCTCTCCGGGATCGGCCAACGCCAGGTGTACGCGTTGCGGGTGCGCTCCAGCACCATCGCGGCAAACTCCACCTCTTCGGCGAGCACCCCCACCGACTGCACGTAGGCGAGGTTGTACTCCTGCCAGAACTTCTCGGTGGCCCCTGCCGCGCTCTTCGCGGCCATGCCCGCGTAGTGCGCCCGCCGGTGAGCCCCGATGGAGGGGTCGCCCCCGTGGTAGGCGAGCAGGGGGCCCAACACCGTGGGATCGGGGAGCAGGAAGATCCCGCCCGCGTCGAACAGGATTGCGTCGAAATTCGGGAGCGCCACGGCCCCCAACCTAACCTTGACTCGTGCGCAGCTCTCGTGACTTCTTCAAGCCGCTCGCCGTCGGTGCTCCCGAGCCCGTGCGCGAGATCCCTTTCCGCCCCAGTCGCGTCATCCACTTCTTCCCCCCGCAGAACGACAAGCTGGTCGCCAAGCTGCCCGAATTGGTGCCCACCGTCGACATCCTGCTCGGCAACCTGGAAGACGCGATCCCGATGGCCGACAAGGAGGCTGCCCGCGCCGGCCTGGTGAAGGTGGGCAAGACGGTCGACTTCGGCAGCACCCAGTTCTGGACGCGCATCAACAGCCTCGATTCGCCGTGGGCGCTCGACGACCTCACCACGCTCGTCACCGAGATCGGCGACAAGCTCGACGTGGTCATGGTGCCCAAGGTGGAGGGCCCGGAGGACATCCACTACGTGGATCGCCTGCTCGCCCAGCTGGAAGCCCGCGCCGGCCTGCAGCGGCCGTTGCTCGTGCACGCCATCCTGGAGACGGCTCGCGGCGTGGCGAACATCGAGGAGATCTGCGCCGCCTCGCCGCGCATGCAGGGCCTGTCGCTCGGGCCCGCCGACCTGGCGGCGAACCGGCGGATGAAGACCACCCGCGTCGGTGGCGGCCACCCCGACTACCTGGTGCGCGCCGACCCGCCGGCCGGCGCCGACGGCCGGGACTACGGCGCGCAGCGCACCATCTACCAGCAGGATCTGTGGCACTACACGATCGCCCGCATGGTGGACGCGTGTGCGACGTTCGGGCTGCTGCCGTTCTACGGCCCCTTCGGCGACATCAAGGACACGGTCGCCTGCGAGGACCAGTTCCGCAACGCCTACCTGCTCGGCTGCGTGGGCGCCTGGTCGTTGCACCCGGTGCAGATCGACATCGCCAAGAAGGTCTTCTCGCCGGATCCGGCCGACGTCGCGCACGCCCAGCGGGTGATCGAGGCGATGGGCGACGGAACCGGGGCGATCATGCTCGACGGCAAGATGGAGGACGACGCCTCCGTCAAGCAGTGCAAGGTGGTGGTGCAACTGGCTCGCGAGCTGGCTGCCCGCGACCCCGAGCTCGCCGCGTCGTACGGATTCTGACTTCCTGAGGAGCGTTCGATGACTGACATCCCGCTGAACGACATGCGGCCCCGCCGTTCCGTGCTGTACATGCCCGCCGCCAACGAGCGGGCGCTGGAGAAGGCGAAGGCGATCGCGGCCGACGCGATCATCTTCGACCTCGAAGACGCGGTCGCCCCCGACGCAAAGGAGGCAGCGCGGGCCAACGCGGTGGCCGCCGCCT
>CAYZFZ010000475.1:0-2072 GCA_964477795.1 uncultured Bifidobacterium sp. | reverse complement strand
GATCGTGTCGAAGTCGATCTCCAAGGACGGCGGCATCACCACCTACCGCGGCCTGGTGCGCGTCGACGAGGGCGCCCACGGCTGCAAGAGCCATGTGCAGTGCGACGCGCTGATCCTCGACGAGACCAGTGAGAGCCGCACCTTCCCGTACATGGAGGTTGGGGAGCGCGACGCGCAGATCGGCCATGAGGCGACGGTGTCCAAGATCGCGGACGAGCAGCTCTTCTACCTGATGTCGCGCGGCCTCTCCCAGGAGCAGGCGATGGGCATGGTGGTCAACGGCTTCATCGAGCCGATCACCCGCACCCTGCCGATGGAGTACGCCGTCGAGTGGAGCCGCCTGATCGAGCTGCAGATGGAAGGCAGCGTCGGCTGACGACTCCTCCGGTCCGGGTGCCACGCCGCCGGTCCGAGTGCCAGCCCGCCAGTGCGGGTGCCAGCCTTCAATCGAGTGGGCACTCACACCCCGGGGTGTGAGTGCCCACTCGATTGGGACTCGGAACCGGACCGCCCGACTCGACCCGCAGCCGGGAGCTGACACACTCGCGTCGTGGACCAGACGCAGGACTACGACGACAAACTGGTGACCCTGCTGGAAGCGCTGTGGGGCGACGGGTACCTGTCGCCCGGCGGTGACGACGAGACGGCGTTGGTGCTCGAGGGCCTCGACCTCGTCGGCACGCGCATCCTCGACATAGGGTGCGGTACGGGCGGCTGTTCGCTGTTCATCGGCGGGCGCTACGAGCCGGCCGAGGTGGTCGGCATCGACGTCGAGCCCGGCGTGGTGGCGAAGGCGACGGCGGGTGCTGCGGCGGCCGGCCTCGCGGAGCGTGTCACGTTCGTCGCTGTCCAGCCGGGGCCGCTGCCATTCCCCGACGAGTCGTTCGACGTCGTGTTCAGCAAGGACTCGATCGTGCACATCGCCGACAAGCATGCGCTCGCGCTGGAGATCCACCGCGTGCTGCGGCCGGGCGGGGTGTTCGCCGGCAGCGACTGGATGGCCGGCAGCGACCGCACGCCCTCGCCGGCGCTACGCCGCTACGAGGAGCTGGAGGGCCTGGGCTTCGGCCTCGCCTCGCCCGACGTCTACTTCGCCGCGCTGCGCGCAGCCGGCTTCGAGCGCGTGTCGTACCGAGACCGCACGCCCTGGCTCCGCGACCGCACGCATGCTGAGCTCGCGCAGCTCGACGGCCCGTTGCGTGCCGATCTCGAAGCGTCAGTCGGCAGCGAGTTCCTGGAGCACGAGGTGGAGGTCTGGCGTGCGCTGTCGGCGGTGCTCGACACCGCCGAGCTCGGGGCCGGCCACTGGCGCGCCCGGAAGCCGTGAGTGTGCCGGTCGGCGCCCCACACCCGAGTCGGTGCGTGCGCTCCCGCAGCGGCCACGTGCTCGGCAGTCTGTGTGAGCGCACAAACGTTGTGTCGGTTTGTGCGGTGACACGAATCTGGCAGCGGCAACCGACCTACGGCGACGTGCTCCGGGACGACGATCGTGCCGTCAGCACTCCACGAAGTTGACGGCCACCGGGGTACCCGGCTTGGTGCCGAGGAAGGCGACAGCGAGACCGCCGCGAGCGGTCTCCTTGTACTTCGCGTTCATGTCGCGGCCCGTTTCGCGCATCGTCTCGATCGCCTGATCGAGCGACACCAGATGGGTGCCGTCGCCGTGCAGCGCGAGCCGGGCGGCGTTGATCGCCTTCATCGAGGCCATCGCGTTGCGCTCGATGCACGGCACCTGCACGAGCCCGCCGATCGGATCGCAGGTGAGCCCGAGGTTGTGCTCCAGCGCGATCTCGGCGGCGTTCTCCACCTGTGCGGGCGTGCCGCCCATCACCTCCGCGAGCCCCGCCGCGGCCATCGCACACGCCGACCCCACCTCGCCTTGGCACCCCACCTCTGCGCCGGAGATCGACGCGTTCATCTTGAACAGGGTGCCGATCGCGCCGGCGGTGAGCAGGAAGGTCGCCACCCCGTCGTCGTCGGCGCCGGCGACGAAGCGGCTGGCGTAGTGCAGCACGGCCGGCACGAGGCCGGCCGCGCCGGTCGGGGGCGCCGACACCACCCGCCCGCCGGCT
>CAYZFZ010000474.1:0-2076 GCA_964477795.1 uncultured Bifidobacterium sp. | reverse complement strand
CGAACATGTGGTGCGCCCACACGCCCCAGCCCATGAAGCCGATGGCGATGCCGGAGAAGATCACGACCGCCCGGCCGAACAGCGGCTTGCGGGCGTAGACGGGGAGGATCTCCGAGACGATGCCCATGCCGGGGAGGATGAGGATGTACACCTCGGGATGGCCGAACAACCAGAACAGATGCTGGTAGAGCAGCGGATCACCGCCGGCCGACGCCACGAAGAAGTTCGTGGAGAAGTTGCGGTCGAAGAACACCATGATCAGCGCGGCCGTGACGGGCGGCATGGCGAACACGGTGAGGAACGCGACGACCAGCATCATCCAGATGAACACCGGCATGCGCATGAGGGTCATCCCCGGCGCGCGCATGTTGAGGATCGTCACGATGAAGTTGAGCGCGGAGGTCACCGACCCGATGCCGAGCAGGACGATGCCGACCGCCCAGAAGTCGGGACCGTGGCCCGGGAGCGCACCACCGGTGATCGGGGTGCTGGTGAGCGGCGTGTAGCCGAACCAGCCACCGTTCGGCGCGCCGCCGAGGAAGAAGCCCGAGTAGATGAACAGGCCGCCGAAGGCGAAGACCCAGAACCCGAACATGTTGAGCCGCGGGAACGCGACGTCACGGGCGCCGATCTGCAGCGGGATGAGGTAGTTGCCGAACGCGGTGGCGATCGGCATGCCCACGAGGAACACCATCGTGGTGCCGTGCATCGTGAACAGCGTGTTGTACTGCGACGCGGTCAGCACCGTGCCGTTCGGGCCGGCGAGCTGCAGACGGATCAGCAGCGCCTCGATGCCGGCCACGATGAAGAACACGAGGCCGAGCGCCCCGTACATGATGCCGATCTTCTTGTGGTCGACCGTGGTGAACCACGACCAGAACCCGGTGTCGGACTTCGGGCGACGCAGGAGCCCGCGGGGCTCGGCGACCGGCGCGCGCAGGACCGTGGTCATCGGAGGACTCCCTCGATCACTACTTCTCTCCCATCAGGAACTTGACGATCACGTCGGCGTCCGCTGACGTCATCGTCTTCTGGCCCTTCGGCGTGTTGTTCACGAACGACGGCATGCCGACGCAGATGACGTTCGGCCCCGGCGGCTTGCGGCAGTCCTTGGACTCCATGGGCACGTGACCCGGCGCGTTCATGATCCAGCTCTTCAGCCGGCTCGCGGCGCCCGGACCCCGCAACGACAGCGTGCCACCGGCGTAGGTGGTGCGGCTGTCGAGGTGCGTGAGGTTCGGGCCGTACGGCGCCTGGTGGGCGTCGTTGAACACGTGGCAGTTGGTGCAGGCGTACGTCTTGGAGGTGAGCGTGTAGACGTCGGTGGGGTTCTCGGCCGTGCCGTAGTCCTGGGCCGGCGGGCCGCTGATGTCGGCGAGCCACGTCTTCCACTTGTCCATCGGCTCGGCGATGATCCGGAACCGCATGTCGGCATGGGCGAGGCCGCAGTACTCGGCGCACTGGGCGAGGTAGGTGCCGGGCTCACTCGCCTGGATCCAGGTGCGGTTCGTGCGTCCCGGCATGACGTCCTTCTTGCCGTTCAGCTCGGGCACCCAGAACGAGTGGATCACGTTGTCCGAGCGGAGCCGCAGGTCGACCTTGGTGCCGACCGGGATGTGCAGCTCGGTGCTCGTCACGACCGGACCGGTACCCGGCTTCTTCGTGTTCGCCTTGGTCGCCTGCGGGACCATCGGCTGCTTCGGGAGCTCGAACTGCCACCACCACTGCTTGCCGGTGACGTCGACCTTGAGCACGTCGGCGCCCTTGGGCGTCTCGGCGAGGTCCCAGATCGTGGCCACGGTCGGGATGGCCACGATCGCGAGGATCAGCGCCGGGACGATGGTCCAGCCGATCTCGAGCGGGGTGTTGCCGTGGGTCTGCTTCGGGTTGTCGGGCTTGCCCTCACGGTGACGGAACCGCATCGCTGCGACGATCGTGGCGCCGAGCACGAAGACGCCGATCACGATCGCGACACCGAGGATCGGCAGGAACAGATCCTTGATCTGGTTCGCCGCGGAGCCGTGCGGGTCGAGGGAGTCCTGACCGTTGTTCGACGTGGACCCACACCCCGCCAGA
>CAYZFZ010000473.1:0-2104 GCA_964477795.1 uncultured Bifidobacterium sp. | reverse complement strand
TTCTCTCCTGACCACCAGCCATGTCTTACTCCGTCGCGAGGGTCTTGTCGCTGTGGGCTTCGCCGAGCTCGCCGGCGCTGGTGGCCGTGGGGTCGGCGGCAGCCGCGGCGGCGGTGGCGGCGACGAAGCGCTCCTTGAACGAGGCGATGAGGTCGCCGAGCTCGCCCGGCACATCGGCCTTGGGGTTGGAACGCATCGCGGCCAGCAGCCCGCCCTGGGAGGTACGCAGGTGATCGAGCAGCTCGGCCTCGAAGCGACGCACGTCGGCGACGGGCAGGCTGTCGAGGTAGCCCTTGGTGCCGGCGAACACCGACACGATCTGCTCCTCCACCGGCATCGGGCTGTTGAGCGGCTGCTTCAGCAGTTCCACCAGGCGGTAGCCACGCTCGAGCTGGGCCTTGGAGATGGCGTCGAGCTCGGAACCGAAGGTGGCGAACGCCTCCAGCTCACGGAACTGGGCGAGGTCGAGCTTCAGGGTGCCCGACACGCTCTTCATCGCCTTGATCTGCGCGGCGCCACCCACGCGGGACACCGAGATGCCCACGTCGACGGCCGGGCGCACACCCGACTTGAACAGGTTGTCCTGCAGGTACACCTGGCCGTCGGTGATCGAGATCACGTTGGTGGGGATGTACGCCGACACGTCGCCGGCCTTGGTCTCGATGACCGGCAGCGCGGTGAGCGAACCGGCGCCGCGCTCGTCGCTGAGCTTGGCGGCACGCTCGAGCAGGCGGCTGTGCAGGTAGAACACGTCGCCGGGGTACGCCTCGCGGCCCGGCGGGCGGCGCAGCAGCAGCGACACCTGGCGGTACGCCTCGGCCTGCTTGGACAGGTCGTCGTAGACGATGAGCGCGTGCTCGCCGTTCT
Source organism: uncultured Bifidobacterium sp. (assembly GCA_964477795.1). Taxonomy (GTDB): domain Bacteria; phylum Actinomycetota; class Acidimicrobiia; order Acidimicrobiales; family Ilumatobacteraceae; genus UBA668. The sequence goes on along the minus strand of CAYZFZ010000473.1, from coordinate 1,237 downwards.
CCATCCAGTGCTGCCCGAGGGCGCAACCGGCGTAGGGGGCGAGGTACTTGAACGGCGCCGGATCGGAGGCGGGGGCCGCAACGATGACGGTGTAGTCCAGCGCGCCGTGCTGGCGCAGGGTCTCCACCGTCTGGGCGACCGTGCTGCCCTTCTGGCCGATGGCGACGTAGATGCACTTCACACCCAGGCCGCGCTGGTTGATGATGGCGTCGACGGCGACGGTGGTCTTGCCGGTCTTGCGGTCGCCGATGATCAGCTGGCGCTGGCCACGGCCGATGGGGGTCATCGCGTCGATCGACTTGATGCCGGTCTGCAGCGGCTCGTGCACGGGCTTGCGGCCCATGATGCCGGGCGCCTGGATCTCGACGCGGCGCTGGATGCCGCCGACGATCTCGCCCTTGCCGTCGATCGGCTGGCCGAGCGCGTTGACCACGCGGCCGAGCATGGCGTCGCCGACGGGCACCGACAGGATGCGACCGGTGGCCTTCACCGTCTGGCCCTCTTCGATCTCGAAGCCCTCACCGAGGACGACGGCACCGATGGACTCTTCGTCGAGGTTCAGCGCCAGGCCGATGGTGCCGTCCTCGAACTCGAGCAGCTCGTTGACGGCGCAGTCGGGCAGGCCGCTGATGCGGGCGATGCCGTCGCCGACCTGCGTGACGCGGCCGACGGTGCGGGCCTCGAGCGAGGGCTCGAAACCTTCGAGGTTCTTCTTCAGCGCCGCCGCGATGTCGCCGGCGCTCAGTGTCAGTTCAGCCATGTTCTTCGTTGCTCCGATTCGGCCCTGTTACAGGCGGGACTTCAGCTGGTCGATGCGGGTACGGACGCTGCCGTCGATGACGGTGTCGCCCACGGTGGCCACCACGCCGCCGAGGACCGACGGGTCGACCACGACTTTCAGGTTCACCTGCTTGCCGGTGGCGTTGACCAGGGCGGCCGCGAGGCGGGTCTGCTGGTCGGCGGTGAGCGGCACCGCCGTGCGCACCTCGGCGACTTCCTGGTGCTTGGCCGAGCTGGCCCGGGCCACCAGGCTGTCGACGATGGCAGGCAGGTCGCGTGTGCGACCGGACCCGACGACCATCGAGATCAGCTGGGTGGTGGTGCCGGTGGCCTTGCCGCCGAGGAGATCCTCGATGATGGCCTGGCGCTTGGCCGGCGGGATCTGCTCGTCGGTGAGCGCGCTGCGCAGGGCGTCGCTGCTCTCGAAGCTGCGGGCGAAGCGGAACAGCTCGTCCTC
>CAYZFZ010000472.1:0-2135 GCA_964477795.1 uncultured Bifidobacterium sp. | reverse complement strand
GGCGGCTACGGCGTCATCAAGGACGTGCTCAAGACGCGGGTGTACGACCTGTGCCGCTACGTGAACCGGCGTGACGGGCGCGAGACGATCAACGAGCACGTGATCACCAAGCCGCCGTCCGCCGAGCTGCGCCCGGACCAGCGCGACGACCAGAGCCTGCCGCCGTACGACGTGCTCGACCCGATCCTCGAGCTGTACGTGGAGGACGATCGGTCCGTCGCCGAGATCGTCGAGATGGGCCACGACGAGGCGATCGTGCGTCGCATCGCCCGTTTGGTCGATCTCAACGAGTACAAGCGCCGCCAGTGCCCGCCGGGGGTACGGGTCAGCGTGAAGGCGTTCGGCAAGGATCGCCGGCTGCCGATCACCAACGGCTACCGCGGCTGACGTCGGCGCCGTTCGAGGCGCAGGAACGAGCCGACGGTGACCATCGCGAACGTGGCGCACATCGCGGCCGGCCACGCCATTCCCCGGTGCTCGTACAGGCTGGTTGCGGGCACGCTGGCAAGCGCGCGCCCGAACGTGCCGGCGCCGAACATCAGCGCCATGCCGCGTGCGGGTGAACCGGGCACGACGGCCGTACCGAGCGGGATGGCACTGACGATCCCGAACTCGAACGCCCCGATCGCGACGATCAGCAGCGGCAGCGCGATCGCGAGGTGATCGTGCCACAGCGCGAGGCCGATGCCGGCCGGCACCATCAGCGCCGCACCGGCGGCTGCGCTGCGCTCCTTGCCCCACTCGTCGGTGCGGCGCGACGACAGGACGGAGGCGAACAACTCGCCGAAGCCGAGGCCGAACGCCACCGCGCTGAGCATCACCGGGCTGAAGTCGAACGAGTCGTCGAGCCAGCTACCGAACGTGACGAACAGCGCCTGGCTGGATGCCATCAGCGAGAACACGGCGAGCACCAGCACCGCCACGTCGCGCACCTGCACGGGGGCGCGGGCGGCGCGGTGGGCCTTCGTGTGTGCGCCCGCATCGGGCTGGATGCCGCGGGAGATCAGCGCCGCCATCGCGAGCACCGCGGCGGCGCCGACCCCGTAACCGATGCGCCAGTTCGTGGCCGCGGTGACGAGGCCCATCGTGGTCACGCCGAGCAGCAGGCCCAATGCCCACGAGGTCTCCGTGAGGCCCATCACGCGGCTGCGCTGGGCGTACGGCACGCGATCGGAGATCCACGCGCCGAGCCCGAGGTCGAACATCACCTTGCTCTGAGCGATCAGCACGAGCGCGCACGCGAACATCGCCGGGTGCACGCTGCTCGCCGCCAGCGTGGTGCCGGCGGCGACGCCGGTGAGGCCGAGCGTCATCGCCGTGCGCCGGTGGAGCCGCTCGACGATCTCTCCGTTCAGTGGCGAGAGCAGGCCGGACAGCTCGCTGATCGCGAGCGCGACGCCCAGCCCGGCGAGCGTGGTGCCGTTGCCGCGGGCGATGGTGGCGAGGAACGGCGCCGCGAACCGGAAGCACCCGTTCGCCATCGTGCGGGCGAGCGTGAGCAGCGTCACCCGGTGCCGCACGTCGGCGGGGAACGACTCGTCGAGCGCACGATGCAGCACGCAGCGACCCTACCGACTGCCCGAGTCCCAACCCGCCAGTGCGAGTGCCAGGCCCCCGGTGCGAGTGCCAGGCCCCCGGTGCGAGTGCCAGGTGTCAATCGAGTGCTCACTCACACCCCGGGGTGCGAGTGAGCACTCGGATGCCCGGGGGCCTGGTGGCGCCGGGTGGGGGACGGGTGGCGCGTCCGGCGGGTGCCGGGATCTCGCTGCCGTGAGCGCAGCACGGCTCGCTAGCCTCTACGAACCGTGGCCCTGATTGTGCAGAAGTACGGCGGCACGTCCGTCGCAGACCCTGATCGCATGCGCGCCGTCGCTGAGAACATCGCGATCACCAAGCGGCACGGCAACGACGTCATCGTCGTGCCCAGCGCGATGGGCAAGTCCACCGACAACCTGATCAAGCTGGCCAACGACGTGTCGCGCACCCAGCCCGGCCGCGAGATGGACATGCTCATCACCACCGGCGAGCGCATCTCGATGGCGCTGCTGTGCATGGCGCTCGCCGACCTCGGCATCGAGGCGAAGAGCTTCACCGGCAGCCAGGCCGGCATCATCACCGACACGGTGCACACGAAG
>CAYZFZ010000471.1:0-2157 GCA_964477795.1 uncultured Bifidobacterium sp. | reverse complement strand
GGGAATGCACCCGCCGCGCGCACTAGGTTACGGCTGATGCACCGGTGGAGAAGGTCGATCCCGTGACTGACGCGCCCCCGACAGCAACGACGTTGCTGGTCGGCGCGCTGGCCGATCTGCGTGCCGCTGCCGGCCTGCTCCGTGCGGCCGATCTCGCGCTCGCCGACGCGCCGACGGATCTGTCCAACGTCCGCTGGGCCGTCAAGCTGTTCGTGTTCCGCAAGCGCAAGGCCGCCGCGGACGCGCCCGAGCTGTTCTGGTCGAACCTCGACGAGGCGCACCGGCTGTGCCAGGCGTCGGACGCGGCATTGCAGCGGTTGTTCGCCGCGCACGGCGACTCACCGGCCGTCGTGCGGCTGCGAGCCGAGCTCGACGACGCCGGCTACGGAACGATCCTCCCCGCGCTCGACGTGCGCGCCGAGCCCGGCGACGAGCTCGAGACCTCGGCCTCGCTGCGCCCGACGGTCGCCCGCATGCGGGTCTGCGAGCCACGCATGGTGAGTGCGATCCAGGCGCTCGCCACCCGCTGAGTTCTGCGGCGTCTTCGAGATCATCGTCGATTGCATGGGTGTCGCCATCGCGTTCGTGGGCGCGGTGACCTTCGTCGCTCACGGCGAGTGGCTGTTGGGCGCCGGGTTCGTCACCGTCGTCGCGCTTGTGCTGATGATTGCTCGTCTGGTGTTCTTCCGGCCGCACCTGGTCGTCGGCGACGATGTGCTGGTGCTGTCGGGCGTCTTCGGGGCTCGACGTGTCGCTCTCACCGAAGTACGAACGGCAGTCGCCTCCGAGGGTTCGCTCAAGCTCAAGCTGATCGGTGGCGACGAGGTCTACGTGCCTGGACACTCTCTCTGGGGCCACGCTCGCGGCGACTGCTCTGCGTACCTGGCAGCGGTGATCAACCGTCGGCTCGAAGGCCGTGCGTCGGACGAGTTCGAGTAGGGCAGCCCACTTACCCTGTCACACCCTCGTGCGATGATGCGAACATGAGTTCGTGGGTCGAGCCGGATGATGCACAGCTGGAGGCGATGAGCCCCGCCGAGCGCGAAGCCTGCTTGCGCGCCCTCGAACGCGAACGGGCGCAGCTGGAGGCCCGGATGGCGCAGTTCGTGCACCGGTTGGGTGAGCGTGGCGATCATCTGGTGGATGGGCATCGCAGCCTGCGCGCGTACGGGCGGGCAGCGTGCAACTGGTCCACCGCCGAGGCGGCCCGGATCGAACGGCTCGGCCGGCTGTTGGCCCGTTACCCAGCGGTGTCGGACGCGGTTGCTGCCGGCAGGCTCGGCATCCCACAACTGCGGGTGCTCGCCGGTCTCGCCGCCAACCCGCGCACGGTCGCCCAACTCGACGACGCGATCGACTTGCTCGTGGAGCAGGCGTGCACGCTCGACTTCGATGATCTGTTCATCGTTGCCAGACGGTGGGAGTCACTCGCTGATGAGGACGGTGCCGGTGACCGGCATGAGCGCGCCCATCGCAACCGCAACGCCCGGTTGCACATCGGCGACCACGGTTTCGAGCTCACCGCGAATGGTGGCAACACGGTCGGGGTGCAGTGGCAAGAAGTGCTCGATGCGTTCGTGCAGTCGGAGTTCCTCGCTGATTGGGAAGCCGGTGTCGTCGAGTTCGGCGACGAGATGTGCGCGGCCCGCCTCGCGCGTACCGACGCCCAACGCCGGGCGGATGCGTTGCACGCGATCTTCCTCGCGGCCGCCGCCGCTTCGTCGGCCAGCACCGGTACCGGGGTGACGGTCAACTTGGTGATGGGCTACGACCGGTTCCAGCGTGAGCTCACCCGCGCCCTGGGCGGTGACCCCGAACCGGCCGATCATCTGGATCTGTTCCAGCCGTGCGAGACGGTTGACGGGCACCAGCTGGATCCGCGTGACGTGGTGATCGCGGCGGCGATGGGGCATGTGCGCCGGGTGGTCGTCGATTCCACGGGTGTGGTCGTCGACATCGGCCGCCGGCAACGCTTGTTCACCGGGGTCCTGCGCGAAGCCGTGATGCTCGCCTCGGCCAGGTGTACCTGGCCGGGCGACAATCGCCGAGCCAAGTTCTGTCAGGCGGATCACATCGTCCCGCATGCGGATGACGGGCCGACCAGGGTGGACAATGGTGGCCCCGAGTGCGGGCATCACAACCGGTTCAAAACCAAGG
>CAYZFZ010000470.1:0-2175 GCA_964477795.1 uncultured Bifidobacterium sp. | reverse complement strand
TCGTCGCCATCCAGCTCATCTGGTTCCCCATGCCCGCCGGCGGCGTCCTGTCCGGAGTGGTCCTGGGCCTGTTGGGGTCGCTCTCCGCGTTGGGCCTGGCGCTGATCTGGCGGGCCAACCGGGTCGTGAACTTCGCGCAGGGCGACCTCGGCGCCGTCCCCGCGACGCTCGCGGTGCTGCTGATCACCCTCACCGGGCTCCCGTGGCTGCTCGGCATGACGATCGGCCTGGTGGCCGCGCTGGCGGTGGGGCTGCTCGCCGATGTCCTCGTGATCCGTCGCTTCTTCCGGGCCCCGCGGCTGATCATGACCGTCGCCACGCTCGGGCTCTCGCAGATCCTCGCCTTCGGCACGCTCTACCTGCCCGAGCTGTGGGGCGAGGGACCGGCGATCAGGTCGCTGCCGGCGCCGTTCGAGTGGAACGCCGAGATCGGCGGGGTCGTCTTCGACGCCAACGATCTGATCGCGGTCGTCGTCGCACCGCTCGTCCTCGTGGCGGTGGCACTCGTGCTCCGTCTGACCGACACCGGCGTGGCGGTGAGGGCCGCCGCGGAGCGATCGGAACGAGCCGCCGGGCTCGGCATCCCGGTCCGCCGCCTCGAGGCGCAGGTGTGGACCCTCGCCGCGGTTCTCTCGTTCTGCTCCGTCGCGCTGACCGCCGGGGTGGCGAGCCTGCCGTTCGGCTTCGGGCTCGGACTGACCGTCCTGCTGCGGGCGCTGGCCGCGCTCGTCGTCGGCCGCATGACGCACCTGGTCGCGATCGCCGCGACGGCAGTGGCGTTGGGGGTGCTCGAGTCGGGGATCCGCTGGAACACCGGCGAGTCGTGGTTGGTGTCGCCGTTCCTCGCGGCGCTGATCGTGATCAGCCTCCTGCTCGAGCGACGCGGCACCAGCCGGGCGTCCGAGGACCAGACGTCTTCGTGGCGCACCAGCGGCGACGTACGGGCCACGCCCTGGTCCCTGGCGCGCCTCCCGGAGGTCCGGGCCGCTCGAATCGGGGGAGCGGCGCTGCTGGCGGCGGTCGTCGTCTGCCTCCCGCTCGTCATCGGGACCAACGGTCAGATCAAGGCCGGCGTGGTCGTGGTGTTCGCCACGATCGGAACCTCGATCGTGGTGCTCACCGGATGGGCCGGACAGGTGTCGCTCGGCCAGATGGCCTTCGTGGGTGCCGGTGGCGCCGTCGGCGCCCGGGTCATGGTGGAGCACGGCTGGGACCCGCTCGCCGCGATGGCTCTCGCCGCGGTCGTCGGTGCGGTCGTCGCCGTGCTCGTCGGGCTCCCCGCGCTGCGCCTCCGCGGGATGTACCTGGCCATCACCACCCTGGCCCTGTCGCTCGCCGCGTCGGACTGGGTCTTCTCCAACAAGATCGCCGACTGGATCCCCCGGGGATCGTTCCCCCGTCCCGCCCTTCTCGGTCGCATCGAGCTCGACACACCGCTGCGGATCTACTACTTCGCCCTCGCGGTGCTCGTCATCGCGCTGGTGGCGCTGCGTGGCATCCGCAACAGCCGCACCGGCCGGGTCCTGGTCGCGCTGCGCGACAACGAGGCGGGAGCCACGGCCTACGGCATCTCGACGACCAGGGCGAAGCTGACGGCGTTCGCGATCTCGGGCAGCGTCGCCGCGATGTCCGGTGTGGTGCTCGTCATCAGCCAGGGGGCCTTCCGCGACGTCACCTACGGACCGTGGGAGTCCGTCGACGTGTTCGTCGCCACCGTGATCGGCGGGCTGGGTTCGCTGGCCGGGGCCGTGATCGGAGCCGTGTTCCAACGGGGCTCGCAGTGGCTGCTGCCGGCGCCGTGGTCGGTCCTGGCGACCGGCCTCGGCGTGCTGTTGGTGCTGCTGTCCATGCCCGACGGGCTCGGCGGGCTCGCCTTCCGGGGCCGTGACCGGTTCCTGGCCTGGGCGGCGCGCCGGCACGGCGTCGCCAACCTGGCCATCGACCGCACCCACCAGGATCCTGCCGCCGACGACGCCGTGCTGGAGCGGGCCGTCGCCACGGTGACGGCGGCCTCGGCGGAGCGGGACCCGGGCCCCGAGCCCGACCCGGAACCCGAGGTCGTGCGATGACCGGGGCTGTGCGATGACCGGGGCTGAGCACCACGGAGTCACCGAGCCGCACATCAGCGCCGAGGACCTGCGCGAATCGGTCCGGGGGATCGTGTCGCCTCGACGG
>CAYZFZ010000469.1:0-2177 GCA_964477795.1 uncultured Bifidobacterium sp. | reverse complement strand
CCGCGAGCACCGGTTCCCGGTCCTTCCCAAGGTGGGCAACTGGAACCGGCTCAGCCGCAACACCGGCGGCACGCTGGTGGAGAAGTGCTGTCACTTCTTCGACCTGATGAACCTGCTCGTCGGCACGCTGCCCGTGCGCGTGATGGCCAGCGGGGCGCAGGACGTGAACCACCTCGACGAGCGCTACGACGGTGAGCGGCCCGACATCCTCGACAACGCGTACGTGATCGTCGAGTACGAGGGTGGGGTGCGGGCCATGCTCGACCTGTGCATGTTCGCCGAGGCGAGCCGAAACGAGCAGGAGATCAGTGTCGTCGGCGACGAGGGCAAGGTGGAGGCACTCGTCACCGAGGGAGTGGTGCGCGTCGGCCGGCGCGAGGACGGCATCGGGCGCACCAGCGAACGCCAGGTGCACGACGACGCGGTGCGCCATGAGGGGCTGCACCACGGGGCGTCGTACCTGGAGCACGTCGCGTTCACGGAGGCGATCCGCACCGGCGGTTCGGCGGCGGTGACGCTGCACGACGGCATGCTGTCGGTCGCGGTCGGTGCCGCGGCCCACCGGTCCATCGACGAAGGGCGGCCGGTCACGATCGAGGAGGTGCTCGCCCGATGAGCCAGCAACTGCAGTCACTCTCCGCCGGCGAGCGGATCGTCTTCGGCGGCGATCGTGTCACCACCGTGCCACCCGAGCTGGCCGCCGCGTTCACGGCGGGCGACCGGCTGGTGGTGGTGCACGAGACCGGCGACCTGCTGCACATCCCCGCCGCCGAGCACGCCGTCGCGGCGGCTGCGGTCGGCAGTGCCGCCGACGCGTTCGGCGCGCTCGCAGCCGTCGACGACGCGCAGATCAGCGACTTCTACGAGCGCTTCGCGGCACTGCTCGAAGCCGACGACTCCTTCGCCGCGGTCGTCGCCGCGAACGCTGCCGACGTGCAGTCGGCGGCCGCGCGCGGCAGGGCGACGGGCCGGCTCACGCTCTCCGCTGCCATGCGCGCCGACATGATCAGCGGGCTGCGCGCCTGGCGCGACGTCGCCACGCGACGCCGCCAGCAGATCGGCGAGGTGCGTCACGAGCAGTGGGTGGTGACGCAGTGGCGCGACCCGCTGGGTGTCGTCGGCTTCGTGTTCGAGGGTCGGCCGAACGTGTTCGCCGATGCCACCGGCGTGCTGCGCACCGGCAACACGGTGGTCTTCCGCATCGGCAGCGATGCGCTCGGCACGGCCCGGGCGATCATGTCGGCGGCGGTGCAGCCGGCGCTGGCCGCCGCTGGGCTGCCGGCCGGTGCGGTGCAGCTGGTCGACAGTGCCGCTCACGCCGCCGGCTGGGCGCTGTTCGCCGACCAGCGCCTGTCGCTCGCCGTCGCCCGCGGCTCCGGCCACGCGGTCGCCCAGCTCGGCGCGGTCGCCCGCCAGCACGGTGTGCCGGTCAGCCTGCACGGGACGGGCGGTGCCTGGCTGGTGGCCGCGGAGAGCGCCGACACTGAGCGCTTCGCGCTGTCCGTGCGCCACTCGTTGGACCGCAAGGTGTGCAACACGCTCAACGTCTGCTGCATCGTGCGTTCCCGCGCGCACGACCTGCTGCCCGCGTTCCGCGCCGCTGCCACGGAGGCTGCCGCGAGCAGGGGGGTGCAGCCGATCATCCACGAGCTGACACCCGGCCACCCGTGCCTGGCCCAGGAGTGGGAGTGGGACACGGTGCCGGAGATGGCGGTGCTGGTGGTCGAGGACGTCGCCCAGGCCGTGGAGCAGTGCAACCGGTTCAGCCCGCATTTCGTCGCCTCGCTGATCTCCGCCGATCCGGCCGAGCACGAGGCGTTCTACCGCAGCGTCGACGCGCCCTTCGTCGGCGACGGCTTCACCCGCTGGGTCGACGGCCAGTTCGCGCTGGTGCAGCCCGAGCTGGGCCTGTCGAACTGGCAGGCCGGCCGCCTGTTCGGCCGCGGCGGGGTGCTGTCGGGCGACTCGGTGTACACGGTGCGCCTGCGGGCGGCAGTCGCCGACCCGACGCTGCACCGCTGACGGCTCGCGGCAGTCGCGCGGCCCGGTCGTCGCAGGCCCGAGGCCCACGCGCTCCCGCCGGCTCCGCCGGCGTGTGTGCGCGAACGTTCGCCATCCGGTTGTGTACTTTCGCGGGACATCCCTGACAGTTGATGTCGCGCGTCATTGCTGACACC
>CAYZFZ010000468.1:0-2189 GCA_964477795.1 uncultured Bifidobacterium sp. | reverse complement strand
CACCCGAGCGCCGAACGCGATCATGGCGATGATGGCCGCCTTGGCGCCGGCGTCGTAACCCTCCACGTCGGCGGTTGGGTCGCGCTCGGCGAACCCCAACGCCTGTGCCTCCGCGAGGGCTACCGAGTAGTCGGCGCCTTCCTCGGTCATCTTGGTGAGGATGAAGTTGGTGGTGCCGTTGATGATGCCCATCACGCGCGTGACCGGCTCGCCGCGCAGGCTCTCGCGCAGGGCGCGCACGATGGGGATGCCGCCCGCGACCGCCGCCTCGAACAGCAGGTCGACGCCGGCCTCGTCGGCCACGCCGAACAGCTCGGTGCCCACGTTGGCCAGCAGCTCCTTGTTGCCGGTGATGACGGGCTTGCCGTTGCGCAGCGCGGTGGTGATGAACTCGCGTGCGGGCTCGATGCCACCGATCAGCTCAACGATCAGGTCGATGGACGGGTCGTTGACCACCGCCATCGCATCGCGGGTGAGCATGCCCTCGGGCAGCGTCACGTCGCGCTCCTTGCTGAGGTTGCGCACCGCCACCGACACGACTTCCAGCTGCACGCCGGTGCGGGCGGCGATGGCCGCCTGCTGCTGCGCGACGAGCGAGACGAGGGGGGCGCCGACGTTGCCGCAGCCCAGGACACCGATCTTGATCACCTTCACGGCGTGCAGGCTACGAGTTCGGCGCCGACCCGCAGCAACGCGTTTGGCGTGCTACGAGCAGCGGCGGCGGGCCACCAGCGACGCCGCCATGCCGGCGACGACGAGCACGCTGCCGATGACGAGCCCGCCCGTCGACGACGCACCCGTGGAGGGCAGTTCTTGGGCGGCGGCGCTGCGGATGGGCGCGGCGGCCATCACGGCAACCTCCGGCGCATCACAGGCCACCTGCACCGCGACCTGCGACTCGACCCCGTCGACCGCCACCGGGACGACGAGCGGGCCGTCAGGCAGGTCGGTGAACGTGAGCGCCGACACGGACGCGGCCGCTACCGCCACCGACGCCGGGCCGACGGTCTGTGCTTCGGCCACCACGAACACGGCCTCCTGCGCGGCCCGCTCGTTGACCAGGGTGAGGTCGAGCACACCGTTGTGGTTGGCGTCGCACTGCACGTCGGAGAGCACATAGGCCGTGTCGTCCGCGTGCGCGACCGGCGACGCCAAGCCGGCCGCGAGGGCCGTCGCGGCCACGCCATACAGTGCCATCCGCCGGAGTTGCCGCCCGTTCACGGTTCGTACGGTATTCCTCAAGAACCGCCACGTACAGGGATGATCGGCCAAATGAGCCGAATTGCCTACCCTCCGACTGCCCGATCCGGACGATCGAAGCCAGCAGCAACCCGCCCGCCGCCACGGTCACGCCGGCGTCAGCAGTTCGGCGTGGGACTCAACGCTGCCGGCGAGGACCTGCAGCTCAACGTTGCCGTCGTCATCGAGAGTGACGATCCGAGCCACTCTCGGGTCTGCGTCGTCGTCGCCGACTACCACATACCGGCCAACCGCGATCGAGGCCCCGGCGCGGACGTCGATGGGTCGCACCCACAGCCGACCGTCGTTCGTCATGTCCATGTAGTCGACGGCAATGTCGTACTGATCTCTCATTGTGTGCCTCCTCTCGGTTCGCTTCAGGCTACTGCTCGGCTCGCCGGCCGGGATTCGGGATCGGGTCGTCGAAGCAACGATCAAGACGAGCAAGGGTCACCTCGCTGAGATCAGCGAGCACGAGGGTGAAGTGCGGACGATCGAAGGTGGCCAGCAGTGCGAACCCCGCCTCGCGAATGCGACCGAACGTCGACAGCCGGACCCGGCGATAAGAGGCAAGCCGTTCGCCTCTGCACGCGTCCTGGACCGACGTCCCGAGGACACCCTCGACCGAGATCCCGTAGAGCGCGTACAGGGCGAACGTGCGCTCGGCGGCACGCACGACATTGGCGGCTTCCATTACACCCGCGCGCAGCACGATCGTGATGTCGTCCGGCGGGACGTCAGGCCGTAACGGAAGCGGACGCGTCACGTGACCTCAGCGGGATCGCTGCTGCTCCACGACGCCGGCGACGACGGCGTCGAAGTGCTTGCGGGAGATGACGGCGCCCTCGCGACGCACCTGCTCGGGGTCGACCTCCAGCAGGCGCTCCACCTTCGCGTAGCTGGGGCGGCCCTCGCGGTCCCAGCTGCCCGTGCCCACCGGCACCTGGGCC
>CAYZFZ010000467.1:0-2194 GCA_964477795.1 uncultured Bifidobacterium sp. | reverse complement strand
CACCATCACGGAGTCCTGACCCACCTCTCGCGGATCAGCCGACGGCTTCGTCGATGACGAGGGTGCGGGTGCGTGACTCGCTGTAGGCGAGCACGCTCAACGCTGCGACCACCACCAGCATCGCCAGCGCCTGGGGCAGCGAGACCCGCTCGTCGAGGAAGACCCAGGCAGCGATGGAGGCTCCGACCGGCTCGAGCTGGATGAGCACCGACGTGACCGACGCGTCGACACGCGGTTGCGCCCACGCCACCAGACCGTGGCCGGCGATGCCGGGACCGATGGCCAGCAGGGTGACCCACAGCCAGCCGGCACCGTGGATCTGGGCGAGATGGCTGCGGGTGACGAGCGCCAGCAGCGACACCGTCAGCGTGCCGACGAGCGTGACCGACGTCATGTAGCGCACCGTCTCGACGGTGGCCCGCACCCGCTTGGTCTGCAGCAGGTAGAGCACCCACACGACGAGCGCGGCCACAGCCCACAGGTAGCCGACCGCTCTCGTCGTCGAGCCGTCGCCGGCCGCGGGCGCGGTGACCACGGCCACGACGACGCCGGAGACGGCGACGAGCGCGCATCCCACCTTCACCGTGGAGAACCGCTCGCCCATGAACGCCACCGCGACCGGGAGCGCGATCACCGGGCTGAGCGCACCGATGATGAGCGCGACGGCGATGGTGGTGTGGTGCAGCGTGATGAAGAACACGCACAGGTTGAGCCCGAACAGGACGCCGGCGACGAAGCTGGCACGCAGGTCGGCGCGCGACGGCCAGCGGCGCATGATCGCGGCGACCGCGAGCAGCACCGCCGAGGCGATCCACAACCGCCAGAAGGACAGCACGATGCCGGACGCGCCGGTGGACTTGCCCAGCACGCCGCCGAACGACCAGAAGACCGACGCCGACAGGACGGCCACCACGCCGGCACCGCGCGTGCTGGGTGCACCCTCGCTGGCGCGCTCGGTCTCGGTGATGGCCATGGCCGCACGCTACCGATGCACGCGCCCGGCCCGCGGCACCTCCGCGGGCACCCGCTACTAGCCTTGCCATCCGTGGCTCCCCGAACCCACAGGGTCATCGTGCTCGCGGCAGCGCTGCTGCTGTCGGCCTGCCAGCCGGCCCGCTCGCCCAGCGGCTGGGCGGCGGTTGGTGCGGCGCGCCCTGCGGGCGCGACCGACACCACCGAGCCGGGCACCACCACCGGCGCTGCCACCACCGACACGCCCGTGGCCGACCCCACGACGACCACCGAGCCGACGACCACCGAGCCAACGACGACCACCGCGATCGCCGGCCCCACGTCGCTTCCCGGCGCCGCGCCCGCCGAGGCGACCGCCACCGCCACCGCCAGCGACGTCGGTGCAACCGAGGTCGCGGCCGCCGCGGCCTGCCCCTCGCCGGTGAACCTCACCGCCCCGGACCACTTCGTCAGCGGGTGGGTGCCCTACTGGGGCAAAGATGCCAGCAGGGCCGCGATCCAGCAGCACTCCGCCGACGTGGGCGACGTGTCGCCGCTGTTCTACGGCAGCAACAACGACGGCACCGTTCGCCTGCTGGGGCCGCAGAGCGAGCTCAACAAGACCGTCGCGGCAACCCGAAACGCCGGCCTGCCGCTGATCGTGGGCGTGTTCGACAGCACGGGTGCGTACGTGATGAGCGGCATCCTCGCCGACCCGGCCAGCCGGACGGCACACGTGAACAACCTCGTCGACCTCGCCGTCTCCAACGGCTACGACGGCATCGACCTCGACTACGAGGTCTTCGCGTTCAGCCACCCGCGCAGCGAATGGGACGGCATCAAGGCGAACTGGGTGGCGTTCGTCAACCAGCTCAGCGCCGCGCTGCACGCCCAAGGCAAGCTGCTCAGCGTCACCGTGCCGCCGGTGTGGAACGGCGGCAACTCGGGCTACTGGGTGTACGGGCAGGCCGAGATCGCCAATGCGGTCGACCGGCTGCGGCTGATGGTCTACGACTACAACGTCAGCTCGCCGGGCCCGATCTCGCCGATGTACTGGGTGTGCGACGTCATCGCCTACAGCTCGTCGGTGGTGCCGGCCGGCAAGCTGCAGCTGGGCGTGCCCGCGTACGGGCGCCACTGGGTCACCCGCACCAACATCAACGAGACCTGCCCCGACGGCGTGATCACCAAGGAGAGCGTGCTGATGAAGGACATCGCATCAGCCGCCGCCGGGCACGTGCTC
>CAYZFZ010000466.1:0-2205 GCA_964477795.1 uncultured Bifidobacterium sp. | reverse complement strand
CCTCGACCTCGTCGGGCGAGTAGATCGCGCCGCTCGGGTTGTCGGGGCTGACGAACAGCAGCACCTTGGTGCGCGGCGTGAGCGCAGCGTCGAGCTGCTCGATCGTGACCTTGAAGCCCGTGGTCTCGTCGGTCATCACCACGACCGGCACGCCGCCGGCGAGGGTGATCGCCTCGGGATAGGTGGTCCAGTACGGGGCCGGACAGATCACCTCGTCGCCCGGGTCGCACAGCGCGGCGAAGGCGGTGAACACGGCGTGCTTGCCGCCGTTGGTGACGAGCACCTGGCTCGCCTGGCACTCGAAGCCGCTGTCGCGCTTGGTCTTCACCGCGATCGCCTCGCGCAGCTCGGGCAGACCGGCCGCCGGCGAGTACTTGTGGTGCCTCGGATCGCGGCAGGCGCGCACGGCGGCCTCGACGATGTTCTCCGGGGTGGGGAAGTCGGGCTCGCCGGCGCCGAAGCCGATGACGTGCTGGGTGCCGTCTTTCACGGCCTGGGCCTGCAGGGCCTTGGCCTTGGCATCGACCGCGAGGGTGGCGGATTCGGCGATGGCGGCGAGGCGGGCTGACGTTCTGGCGACGGGGGAGTTCACGGGACGGCCTTTCGGAGCACTTTGCGCCGCTGAGTGTACGGGCGGCCGGGCGCCGCCTCGCTGGAATTGACGCACCAGTCCGGCGCACCCGGGAACGAGCTTTTCGCCCGACACCTTGGCCGGAGCACCTCGCGGTGACGAGACTGTGGAGGTGACCGTCGATCCGAGCTCCATCATCATCCCGCACGACCTACTGCCGTCCGACGGGCGCTTCGGGTGTGGCCCTTCGAAGGTGCGCGCGGAACAGGTTCTCGCACTCGCCAAGGCGAACAGCAACCTGCTCGGCACCTCGCACCGTCAGCCGCCGGTGAAGCACTTGGTCGCGTCGGTGCGTGAGGGCCTGCACGAGCTGTTCGGGCTGCGCAAGGGCTGGGAGATCATGCTCGGCAACGGCGGGGCAACCACCTTCTGGGATGCCGCCACGTTCGGCCTGATCCGCGAGCGCAGCCAGCACGCGGTGTTCGGCGAATTCTCCTCCAAGTTCGCCGATGCAGCGGCGAGCGCGCCCCACATCGGCGAGCCGGTGATCGTGAGCAGCGAACCGGGTACGCACCCGCTGATCGAGGCCACCGAGGATGGGGTCGACGTCGTGGCGCTCACCCACAACGAGACGTCCACGGGTGTGTCCATGCACCTGCGCCGGCCGGAGGGCGACGCGCTCGTCGTGGTCGACGCCACCTCCGCCGCGGGTGGCCTGCCGTGGATCACCGACGAGGTCGACGTGTACTACTTCTCGCCGCAGAAGTGCTTCGCCGGCGACGGTGGCCTGTGGCTCGCGGCCTGCTCGCCCGCCGCGGTGGAGCGCATCCGCGAGATCGGCCACAGCAACCGCTGGCGCCCGGCCTCGCTGGATCTCAACATCGCGCTCGACAACTCGGTGGCCAACCAGACCTACAACACGCCCGCGCTGGGCACGCTGATCCTGCTCGACGAGCAGATCAAGTGGATGCTCGCCAACGGTGGTCTCGACTGGTGCATCGGCCGCACCCGCAAGTCGGCCGCGCACCTGTACTCGTGGGCGGAGGCGTCGTCGTACGCGAGCCCGTTCGTCGCCGACGAGATGCAGCGCTCGACGGTGGTCGGCACGATCGACCTCGCCGGCTCGGTGCCCGCCCACGACGTCAACGCCGCCCTGCGCGCGAACCACATCGTCGACACCGACAGCTACCGCAAGCTCGGCCGCAACCAGCTGCGAGTCGGTATGTTCCCTGCCGTGGAACCCGACGACGTCGCCCGCCTCACGGCCTGCGTCGACCATGTCGTGCAGGCGCTCGGGGCCGGCGCTTGAGCGAACAGGTGCTCACCACGGCGTTCGAGATGCTGACGCCGCTGCACCGCCCCATCATGGTGCTCGCCCTGCGCGGGCTGTTCGACATCGCCGAGGTGGCCACCGACGCGGTCGACGCGCTCACCGTCGATCGTGTCGCGCCGATCGTCGCCACGATCGACCCGGATCCGTTCTTCGACTTCACGCAGGAGCGGCCGCTGGTCGAGTTCGACGACGACGAGCGGCGGATGATCCTGTGGCCGGAGAACGAGTTCCGCATCGCCCGCTTCCCCGGCGGCGCCCACGACATGGTGCTGCTCGCCGGCGTCGAGCCGCACCTGCGCTA
>CAYZFZ010000465.1:0-2209 GCA_964477795.1 uncultured Bifidobacterium sp. | reverse complement strand
CAGCTTGCCGGTGACGCCTGCCAGCAGCGCGGCGCCGGCGAGTGGCCCCGCGTGGTGAAGGACGTGGGGGGCCGCGCCTAGGATCGCCGCGCCCGTCGCGGCGAGCGCCGCGCGACCGCGGTCAAGGACGGTGGGTCCCTGCGCCGTCGCGACCGGCGCCGATGACTCGGCGAGCACATCAGGAGCGGTCATCAGGCCCGCCCATCCCGCCCATCATGCTCATCATCACGACCATCATCAGCACGCAACCGACAACGGGGATGAACGCGAGCGGGTTCCCCGTGATGAGCACGAGTCCGACTGCGACGACAATCATCCCGGCGCACATCCACATATGGGCTCCATGTCCGCGCATCGTCTGCTCCTTTCGCTTGAACCTGAGACCAAGATACCCCTAGGGGGTAAGATTGGACGCCGTGGTTCCTACGTGTTGTAGTACGGGTTTGCCGTTGACCGTACTCCTGGCCCGCGCCGCGAGCCACGTGATGGCCACCTCGGTGGAAAATACCCATGGGGGGTATAGTGTTCGTGACCATGACTACCACCGCCACACCCCAAGCCGAAACGGTCGTCCTTCAGGTGGCCGGCCTTCAGTACGCCACCGAGACCGCCGTCGTCGATCGGGTGCTCAGGGCGCGTCCGGGTGTTCTCGACGTCGACGCGAATGCGGTCTCGCAGACGGCAACGGTCACATTCGATCCGCGGAGGACCTCCGTGGTCGAGCTCCGCGACTGGGTGATCGAGTGCGGATACCACTGCGCCGGCGAGTCGGTGCCAGAACACACCTGCGATCCGCTGGCGATGGACGCGCGGCTCGCTTCACGCGAGGACGGCGGACATGCGCACGATGCCGCGGCTGCGGACGACATGGCCGGTCATGGCGGTCACGGGCACGACGGCATGTCCATGGAGGACATGGTGCGCGACATGCGCAATCGCTTCCTGGTGGCGGTCGCGTTCACGATCCCGATTGTCGCCTGGTCGATGGTCGGCACCGAGCTGCTCGGCACGGAGCTCGCGACGCCATTCGGGATCGACCGTGAGGTCTGGCAGCTGCTGTTGAGCCTGCCGATCGTGTTCTGGGCCTCGTCGCTGTTCTTCACCGGAGCGCTCGCGGCGCTGCGTGCCAGAACGCTCGACATGATGGTCCTCGTTGCCGTCGCGATCGGCGTCGGCTGGATCTACTCGGTCGCGGCCACGTTCTTCGTCGAGGGGGAGGTGTTCTACGAGGCGGCGGCGATGCTTGCGAGCTTCGTTCTGCTCGGGCACTGGTTCGAGATGCGGGCACGCGGCGGCGCCAACGACGCGATCAGGGCGCTCTTGGACCTGGCCCCGCCGAAGGCCCTCGTGATCCGCGACGGCGAGCCGGTCGAGGTGTCGACCGCAGAGGTAGCTGTCGGTGACCTGCTGCTCGTTCGTCCCGGCTCGAAGGTCCCGGTCGACGCGCTCATCGAGGACGGCGAGAGTGAGGTTGATGAATCCACGGTCACGGGGGAGAGCCTTCCGGTTCACAAGGAGCCCGGCGACCAGCTGATCGGCGCAACGATCAACAAGAACGGCACGCTGCGCGCCCGTGCCAGCGCAGTCGGCGCCGACACCGCGCTCGCCCAGATCGTCAAGCTCGTCCAGGAAGCGCAGAACTCCAAGGCGCCCGGGCAGCGGCTCGCTGACCGTGCCGCCTTCTGGCTCGTGCTCGTCGCGCTCATCGGCGGCCTGCTGACGTTCAGCATCTGGTACTTCATCGTCGGCGAGGACGTCCAGGAAGCGCTCCTCTTCGCGATCACGGTCGTCGTCATCACCTGCCCCGACGCGCTCGGTCTCGCGACGCCGACGGCTGTCATGGTCGGGACCGGGCTCGGCGCCGGCCGTGGCGTGCTCTTCAAGAACGCGATGGCGCTGGAGCAAGCGGCCTCGCTCGACACCGCGATCCTGGACAAGACCGGCACCCTCACGCGTGGCGAGCCTGAGGTTGTCGCCGTCGCCACAGCTGATGGCGTCGATGAGGACCAGGTGCTGCGCCTGGTCGCCGGCGCCGAACGCGAAAGCGAGCATCCGCTCGCGGAGGCGATCGTCGTCGCCGCCCGCGAGCGCCGGCTGGACACGCCCAACGCCTCGGCGTTCGAGGCGATCCCCGGCCACGGGGCGATCGCGACCGTCGACGGCCGTCGCCTGGCGATCGGCAACGCCCGCCTGCTGGCGCGAGAGAACG
>CAYZFZ010000464.1:0-2209 GCA_964477795.1 uncultured Bifidobacterium sp. | reverse complement strand
TGCGCGGCCTGCCAGGATGCGCCGTCGATTCCGTGCGACGCGGCGATGCCGGGCAGCGCCGACTGGTCGTAGTTCAGGGGTGCGATCGCCTTCACGATGATCGCGTACTGCTGCAGGCTGACGCCTGCGATGGGGTCGAGCCCACCCGGCTGGGGCTGCAGCTGGCCGGACGCCGCCTGCTGGTGCAACGCGGCCTGCTGGTAGGCAGCGGCCAGCTGCTGGCTCTGCTCGACCAGGCCGGACACCGCATCCGCACCCTTCGGGTCCTTGCCCTGCTTGAAGAATCCCATGTGCCGTTCCTCCTGTGAGTCGCTGCCGCCCATCGTGCGCCACCCGTCACGGAACTGTCATGAGTAACGGTCTACTCACTGCGCAGCGTCGCGCTGCCCATTCTCGATGTGGCCGTGCAGGTCGTTGACCAGGCGCGCGAGCTCGGCCACTTCCTCCGCGGACAGTGACGCTGCGTAGTGCGCGGCGAGGAGCGTGTCGGTGAGCGCCTCCGCCGCAGCCCGGGCGCCGGGCTCGACCGGCGGGTACGGCTCTGGCCAGCCGAAGAGCTTCGCCTCCTTCTCTCCGCCGTGCGCCAGCACGGCATCGCGCGGTGCCAGGCCGCTGGCCACCACGGCGACGATGTGGACGCTGCCGCGCAACTCGCGCAGCACGTGCAGCGGGAAGAACGCACGCCCGTCGGCATCGTCGGGGCGCGGCTCGGCACGCCAGCCGGCGAAGAGGGCGAGGCCGGCGGCGTCGACACCGTCGGCCACCCTGCCGGCAAGCTCGGCCATCCGTGCTGCGCCGGCGAAGCCAGCGACCAGTGTGCGCCCGAACTCGGCGCATGCTGCCCCGTAGCGACGACCAGCTGCCCTCGGCCCCTCCACCGCGGCGCCCTTGTCCCACATCGTGCGCACGAGCCCCGGATCGAAGAATGCGAACGCCGACGTGACCACGTCTGCGTCGACGTCGCCGAGCACCCCACCGCGGCCGGTGATGTAGTACGCGTAGCCATTGGGGTAGCCGGCAGCGCGGCCGGCGTCGAGCACGCCGCGATCCAGGAGCCACATGCCGCCGATCTCGCCGACTGGCTCCGTGAGCGAGCGCACGCTGTCCATCAGTGTCGTCATGGGGCGAACGTACCTGGCGCCACCCGGATCGCTCCTGCCGGACGCTCGACGCTGTAGCGTCATGGGTGCCAAGTACACCTGGCCGGGAGAGCCTCCGACGCAGCCAGCGGCGGGGCGCCGAAGGAGCAACCTCCCCGGAATCTCTCAGGCAAACGGACCGTCCGGGTGGGGCAACGCTGGAAAGCAGTCGGCTCGACCGGCTCGCCGACGGGGAAATCCGCTCGCCACCGCGGCAGCGGAGAAGCTCTCAGGCATCCATGACAGCGGGGGAAGCGGATCCGTCCGCGCCCCGATCGCCATGGAGGCCCCGATGAACGCACCACACTCCCTTTCCCGCCCGAGCCTCGCCCAGCTGTTCGGCACCGACGACTTCGCCACCCGCCACATCGGGCACACCCGAGATGAGCAGGCGCAGATGCTGGAGGTGCTGGGCGTCGAGTCGGTCGCCGAACTCCTGCGGCAGACGGTGCCGGCCAGCATCCGCATGGACGGCTCGTTGCCATTGCCCGCGGGCCGCACCGTCGAAGACGTACTGGCCGAGTTGCGCACGCTGGCGGGCAAGAACCGCCCCCGCACCAGCCTCATCGGCCAGGGCTACTACGGCACGATCACACCACCGGTGATCCAGCGCAACGTGCTGGAGAACCCGGCCTGGTACACGGCCTACACGCCGTACCAGCCGGAGATCAGCCAAGGCCGGCTGGAGACGCTGCTCAACTTCCAGACGATGATCGGTGAGCTCACCGGCTTCCCCTTGGCCAACGCGTCGCTGCTCGACGAGGCCACCGCCGCCGCCGAGGCGATGACGATGGCGCGCCGCACCTCGAAGGTCGCCGGCGATCGCTTCTTCGTCCACCACGACACCCACCCGCAGACGATCGCCGTGCTGCAGACACGTGCCGAGCCGATCGGTGTCGAGCTCGTGATCGGCGAGGTGGACGCCATCGCGGGCTGCTTCGGGGCCCTGCTGAGCCTGCCCACCTCCACCGGTGCGCTGCCGGACTGGCGGGCGACGATCGCCGCCGCCCAGGCAGGGGGCGCCGTGGTCGTGGTGGCCACCGACCTACTGGCGTGCGTGCTCACCACTC
>CAYZFZ010000463.1:0-2230 GCA_964477795.1 uncultured Bifidobacterium sp. | reverse complement strand
CGACGCGATGATCGCCCCCGACGGGCCGTTCGACATCGTGTTCGAGGACGACAACGTGGTGGTGCTGAAGCGGGTGGGCACTACGCCGGAGGTCGACGTGCAACCGCAAGCAGATTCTTGCCAACTGCTGGCGGCCCGACACGGTTCTGGATGAACCTGCTGCAGGGCACGATCAGCGAGTCGTAGATGCGCGACGAGCCGCTGTCCAGCGTGGGCACGTCGAGCAGGCGGTACATCAGGAAGTAGGGCACGACGCCGGCCACGTCCATGTAGTGCAGGTCGACGAGCTCGAAGCCGGCGCCGGTGACGACCGAGGTGAGCAGCGCCCGGTCGTAGCGGCGGAAGTGCCCGGACTTGAAGTCGAGGCTGCCGTAGAGCGACGGCATCGCGGGCACGAACAGCACCAGGCTGCCGCCTGGCCGCAGCAGCTGCAGCGCGGTGCGCAGCTCGTCGGTGTCGTCACGGATGTGCTCGAGCACGCTGACGTACACGACCGAATCGAACTGCTCGCCGCCGTCCTCCGCGAGTAGCGCCTGCGACGTGATCTGCCTGGCTTCGATCGCCGGGTTCTGCGTCGTCCGCTTCGCCAGCTCGGGGAACACGTTGCCGGCCGGCTCGATGGCCACGACGGTGCGGCCGCCGGTGGCCAGCTTGTCGGCGATGGCACCCACCCCGGCGCCGACCTCGAGCACACGCTCGCCGAGGTGAGGCGCGACCTCCTCGCCGATCCAGCTGAGGAAGTGATCCGCATCCGCCAGGTTGGAGAGCTCGTCCATCGCCCCGAAGAGCGATTCGCCTGTGGCAGCCTGCGCCCGCAGCCGCGGGTTGCGCTGCGCCCACAGCGCCTGGTTCGAGCGCATCTCGCGCCGGATCTCGCGTACCCGCCGGTGCACGGGCAGCAGGTTGCCGGCGAACTCCTTCATGTCGCCGCGATCGACGTCGCCGGCGCCCGAGTACCTGGGCCGGAACGTGATCGGCACCTCGTCGACCGCGAACCCGTGAGCCTGCACCACGGCCACCATCGCGCTGAAGAACCCGTACGTCTCGGTGGGCAACCCCTCGTCGAGCAGCAGGCGCACGACGTCGGGGTCGTACACGCGAAACGAGGTGGTGGAGTCGCTGACGCCGCGGGCGCCGGTGATGGCCTTCACGGATGCATTGCCGAGGCGGCTGAGCGCGCTGCGGACGGCGCCGGTACCGGGGGAGGCGCCACCGCGCGTCCAGCGCGAACCGATCGTCAACCCGCTGCGTTGGGCGAGGTGGCTGCGCACCAGCGTGGGGATCTGGCGCGGGTCGTGCTGGCCGTCGGCATCGAGGGACACCACCAGCTCGGCACCGTCGGCCAGCGCGGCGCGGAACCCGCGCAGGAGCGCTGGCGCGAACTCGGCACCGTCGAGCGTGAGGGTGCGGGTGGGCAGCCCCAGGCGGTCGGCGAACTCGAGCAGCGCGACCCGGTGTGCGGCGGCCGGCTCGCCGACGAGCAGGGCGCTGAGCTGGATCCCGCTCGGCTGCAGCGTGCGGCGCGCCTCGTCGAGCTCGGCCAACACCGCCTCGGCGGCCACGAACTGGTGCTGGGAGGCGAGCAGGACGACGACGCGCACCCTGCGAAGCTACCCGGCCGCCGGGACTCGCGCCGTGGCGCCCTCGTCGGCTAGCCTGCTCTCCCGACCGTGAAACGAGTCCCGTGAGGCTCGTACGGGAGGAGACACCGCGATGCGCGACACTGTTCTGCATGTACTTGCACTAGGCTGCATGAGTATGCAGTCACTGGTGGAAGGGGCCCGTCATGCGTGAGGCGGCGCTCGTCATGGCCGACGGCAGCCTGTTCGAGGGCGAGCTGATCGGCGCCGAGCCGGCTGGTGGGGTGGCCGGCGGCGAGGTCGTGTTCAACACGGTGCTCACCGGCTACCAGGAGGTCATCACCGACCCCAGCTACGCCGGCCAGATCATCACCTTCACGTACCCGCACATCGGCAACTACGGCGTCAACGACCACGACTTCGAGTCGATCCGTCCGTTCTGCCGCGGCGTGATCGTGCGCGAGATGGCCCGCCGGCACAGCAACCACCGTGCGGAGGATTCGCTCGACGCGATGCTGCGCCGCTTCGGTGTCAGCGGCATCGCCGGCATCGACACCCGCCGCCTCACCCGCCTGCTGCGCGACACGGGGGCGATGCCCGGCGCGTTCGGCACCGCCGGCGAAGCCACCCTGCGCGCCGCGGCTGCGGCC
>CAYZFZ010000462.1:0-2231 GCA_964477795.1 uncultured Bifidobacterium sp. | reverse complement strand
ACGCGCGACAGCTTCTCGGCCGCCAGCGCGGTGCCGTCGGCGAGCGCGACCATCCCGGCGTGGATGCTGCGGCCGATGCCGACACCGCCGCCGTGGTGGATGCTCACCCAGGTGGCGCCGCTGGACGTGTTGACCATCGCGTTGAGCAGCGGCCAGTCGGCGATCGCGTCGCTGCCGTCGAGCATCGATTCGGTCTCGCGGTACGGCGAGGCGACGGAGCCGGAATCGAGGTGGTCGCGGCCGATCACGATCGGCGCCTTCAGCTCGCCGCTGCGCACCATCTCGTTGAAGCGCAGGCCGAGGCGATGGCGTTCGCCGTAGCCCAGCCAGCAGATGCGGGCGGGCAGGCCCTGGTAGGCGACGCGCTCGCCGGCCATCGTGATCCAGCGGCGCAACCCGTCGTCGTCGGGGAACTCCTCCAGCACGGCCCGGTCGGTGGCCGCGATGTCCGCGGGGTCGCCGCTGAGTGCCACCCAGCGGAACGGGCCCTTGCCCTCGCAGAACAGGGGGCGGATGTACGCGGGCAGGAAGCCGGGGTAGTCGAAGGCCCGCTCGAAGCCGCCGAGCTTGGCCTCGGTGCGCAGGCTGTTGCCGTAGTCGAACACCTCGCTGCCCTTGTCGAGGAAGCCCACCATCGCCCGGCAGTGCATCGCCATGCTCTCCCGGCTGCGTCGGATCAGCGTCTTGGGGTCGGTGCGTGCCATCTCCGCCGTGGCCTCCACCGTCAGGTCCACCGGCACATAGCTGAGCGGGTCGTGGGCACTGGTCTGGTCGGTGACGATGTCGGCGGGGAAGTCCATGTCGAGCAGCTGCTGCACCATCGTGGCCGCGTTGCCGACGACACCGACCGACAGCGGCCGGCGCTCGTCGCGGGCCTTCGTGCAGCGGGCCACCGCGTCCTCCAGCGAGTCCGCGATCTCGTCGAGGTAGCGGTGCTCGTGGCGCCGCTCCACGCGCCACGGATCCACGTCGATGCACAGCGCGACACCGTCGTTCATGGTGACGGCGAGCGGCTGCGCGCCGCCCATCCCGCCGAGGCCGGCGGTGAGCGTGATGGTGCCGGCCAGCGTGCCGCCGAACTTGCGCCGGCCGATCTCGGCGAAGCACTCGTAGGTGCCCTGCAGGATGCCCTGGGTGCCGATGTAGATCCACGAACCGGCCGTCATCTGCCCGTACATGGTGAGCCCCATGTCCTCCAGGCGGCGGAACTCGTCCCAGTTGCCCCACTCGGGCACCAGGTTGCTGTTCGCCAGCAGCACGCGCGGCGCCCACTCGTGGGTGCGGAACACGCCGACGGGCTTGCCCGACTGCACCAGCATCGTCTCGTCGGCCTTCAGCGTGGTGAGCGTGCGCGCCATCGCGTCGAACGCGTCCCAGCTGCGCGCCGCCCGGCCGGTGCCACCGTAGACGACGAGATCGTCGGGGCGCTCGGCCACCTCGGGATCGAGGTTGTTGAGCAGCATGCGGTAGGCGGCCTCCTGCGGCCAGCCGAGGCAGGTGAGATCGGTGCCGCGATCGGCACGGACGGGGCGGGGACCGGACATCAGAGAACCTCCAACGGGCCGATGGCGGTTTCCACCGCGTGGAGGACAGTGCCATCGGCGAGCAACTGTTCGGCGGTACGGAGATCGGGTGAGAGCCAGCGGTCGGGGCCGGGGCCACCCACGCGCTCGCGCAGCACGCGCACGGCGGCGCCGGTGCCGGCGGCAGGCTGCAGCGGGCCGCGCAGGTCGACGGCGGCGGCCGCGCACACCAACTCGACGGCGAGCACGCGGCGCAGGTTGGCGACGCTGCGGCGCAGCTTGCGTGCCGCCGACCAGCCGTTGGAGACATGGTCCTCCTGCATTGCGCTGGTGGGCATGCTCTGGGTGCTGGCCGGTACCGCCAGCCGCTGGTTCTCCAGCGCCATCGACACCTGGGTGTAGTGCGCGATCATCATGCCGCTGTTCACGCCGGCGTCGGGTGAGAGGAACGGCGGCAGCCCGTGCGAGCGGGCGACGTCGAGCATGCGGTCGGTGCGCCGCTCGGCGATGGCCGACACCTCTGCGGCGGCGATGGCGAGGAAGTCGCACACGAAGCCGACCGGGGCGCCGTGGAAGTTGCCGCAGCTCTCCACCCGGCCGTCGGGCAGGATCATCGGGTTGTCGATGGCGGAGGCCAGCTCGCGCTCCGCGATCGTGCGGGCGTGGGCCATCGTGTCCAGGGCAGCACCGTGCACCTGGGGCGTGCAG
>CAYZFZ010000461.1:0-2257 GCA_964477795.1 uncultured Bifidobacterium sp. | reverse complement strand
GGCCGCGACGGCCTGGTGCACATCAGCAAGCTCGGCAAGGGCAAGCGGATCAACAACGTGGAAGACGTGCTCACGCTCGGTCAGGAGATCGAGGTCATCGTGGAAGACGTCGACGAGAAGGGCAAGGTCAGCCTCACCCCCGGTGAGTCGTGGGATCCCGTGATCCCCGAGGGCGCAGCGTCCTCCGGTGGCGGCGACCGCGACCGTGGCGAGCGTTCGGACCGTGGCGACCGCGATCGTGGCCCGCGCCGCGATCGTGGCGAGCGCTCGGAACGTTCGGACCGCTCGTCGTCGGCGGCCCCCGTGGCCGTGGCCGACGGCGTGGCCGTCTCCTTCGACGATGCGTTCGACGCCGAGCTGGCAACCGAGCTGGGCGACCTCGGCCCCGGTGGCGAAGCAGGCGGCAACGCCGGCAGCGACCGTGGAGATCGCGGCGACCGTGGCGACCGTGGTCGCCGCCGTCATCGCTGAGCCGTCACGCGACCGTTCAGCCGTTGACTGATCTGCGGATCTCACAACTCGATTCCGGCCTCGTGGTGGCCACCGAACGCGTGCCTGGCGCGCTGTCGGTGGCCACCGGGGTCTGGGTCGGGGTGGGCTCGCGCGACGAGCCCGACCACCTCAGCGGCGTCAGCCACTTCCTCGAGCACCTGCTGTTCAAGGGCACCGACACGCGCTCGGCACAGCAGCTCGCCCGCGACGTGGATCGTCGAGGTGGCGACTTCAACGCGTTCACCGCCAAGGAGTACACGGCCTACTACTGCCGGCTGCCGGCGCGGCACGCGGAGTTCTGCATCGAGCTGCTCGGCGACGTGCTGATCCGCCCGGCGCTGCGCGACGACGACGTGCACGGCGAGCGGCAGGTCATTCTGGAAGAGCTGGCGATGGACGATGACTCTCCGGACGACGTGGCCCACCGCCGCTTCGCCGCCTCCGTGTTCGAGGGCCACTCGCTGGGGCGCGACCCGGCCGGTGATCGCGAGCACGTGCAGGCGATCACCCCGGACGACGTGCGCGACTTCTTCGAGCGCCACTACCGCGCCGGCGCGATGGTGGTGGCCGCCGCCGGCCCGCTGGGGCACGACGAGATGCTGGCCGCGATCGAGCGCAGCTTCGCCGGCGTGCGCACCGGTGGCGAGCGCCCGGTGCGTGTGGCGCCCGAGGCCCCGGGCGTCGGCGCGGCGATCGCCGACGACAGCGAGCAGGTGCACATCGTGATGGGTGGCCGCTCGCTGGCCCGCAACGATCCGCGCCGGGAGGCGCTCGACGTGGTCAACCACGCGTTCGGTGGTGGCCTCTCCAGCCGCCTGTTCGAGGAGATCCGTGAGACGCGCGGCCTGGCCTACGCCGTGTACTCCGGCGTCTCCAGCTACAGCGACGCCGGCGTGTTCCAGATGTACGCGGGCACCCAGCCCGAGCATGCCGACGAGGTGCAGGGCCTGATGCTCGGCGAGCTGCAGAAGGTGGTCGCCGGCGGCATCACCGACGAGGAGCTGGAGGTGGCCGTCGGCTACCTCACCGGCGCCTTCGAGCTGGGCCTGGAAGACACCGGTGCCCGCATGTCGCGAACCGGGGGCTTGCTGCTCACCACGGGCGAGGTACGCCCGATCGACGAGCAGGTCGCTCGCTGGGCCGCCGTCGACCAGGCAGCCGTGCGTGAGGTCATCGACGAGGTGCTGGCCGCCGACCCGATCGTCGTCACCGTCGGCCCCACAGCCTGACACCCAAGGGTCGCGATCCCCGGTCCGCAGGATGTGGTGCGCTGCCTCTCGGCGACGCGGGCTACGTTCGTCGCATGACACAGATTCGTGTAGGTGTGGTCGGGGCCGGCGGGCGCATGGGCACGACGGTGTGCGAGGCGGTCGCCGCCGACCCGCAGCTCGCGCTCGTCGCCGCGGTCGACCCGCACGCGGTCGGTGAGGTGCGCGCCGGCGTCGAGATCGCCGGTGAGCTGCGCGCCTTTGCCGATGCCGGCGCCGAGGTCGTGGTGGACTTCACGGTCGCCGAGGCCTCGCGCACCACCCTGCCGTGGCTGGCGTTGCACGGCATCCACGCGATCGTCGGCACCACCGGCCTCAGCGACGACGACATCGCTACGTTCCGTAGCGAGTTCACCGGCAGCCACTGCCTCATCGCTGCCAACTTCACCATCAGCGCCGTGCTGATGATGCGCTTCGCCGAGCTGGCTGCGCCGTACTTCGACACCGCCGAGATCATCGAGTTGCACCACGACATGAAGGTCGACGCGCCGTCAGGC
>CAYZFZ010000460.1:0-2260 GCA_964477795.1 uncultured Bifidobacterium sp. | reverse complement strand
GATGGCGTGGAGGATGGCCTCGGTGTTGAGGTAGCTCTCGGCGGCGGTCTGCCCGCCGAGCGCGTAGGCCTCGTCGGCGAGTCGGACGTGGAGGGCGTGGCGATCGAGCTCGCTGTAGACCGCGACGGTCTTGATGCCGAGCTCACGGGCGGCCCGGATGACTCGAACGGCGATTTCTCCACGGTTGGCGATCAGGATCTTTTTCAGCACAGACGGCAATACTTGCGGAATGAACACCCCTGGTGCCACCCCGCTCGATTCTTCGGGCCCTGAATGGCCCTCCGGTTGGCATGTGGAGGTGGTCGCGGAGACCGGGAGCACCAACGCCGACCTCTTGCGCGCCGCCGCGGCAGGGGCCCCGGATCGCACCGTGCTGGCGGCGCGCCACCAGACCGCGGGGCGCGGCCGGCTCGACCGCCGGTGGGACGCGCCGGCCGGTGCCAACCTGCTCGTGTCGCTGCTGCTGCGTGAGGTGCCAGAGGCGCCGCACGTGCTCACCCAGCGTGTCGGCCTGGCGGCGATCGTGGCGTGCGAGCGGGTCGCGGGGGTGCGCCCGCAGCTGAAGTGGCCCAACGATCTGCTCGTCGGCGACGCGAAGCTGGCGGGCATCCTTGCCCAGGCCGACCTCGGCTCGCCGCCGGCCGTGGTGGTGGGCATCGGGCTCAACGTCGGCTGGGCGCCGGAGGGGGCCGCCCGCCTCGGCGACGGGGTCGACCCGCTCCACGTGCTGGCAGCGATGCTGCGCGCCTACGACGAGGTGCCGGCCGACATCGGCCCGCTGTACCGCGAGCACCTCGCCACGATCGGCCGCTCCGTGCGGGTGGAGCTGCCCGGCGGTGTGCTCGAGGGCCGGGCCGTCGACGTCGAGGCGGACGGTCGCCTGGTGGTGGTCGACGAGTGCGCCATCACCCACCGCCTCGCCGTCGGCGACATCGTCCACCTCCGCTGACCGAGGCGCGGTGAGGTGCCGGGGCCCGGCGAATGGCGGGGAGTACCCTGGTCGCCCGTGCTTGCCCTCGACACCACGCCGTTGCCGCGCACGCGACGGTTGCCGGCCTTCCTGCTGCTGGCCTTGCTCACCATGGTGGTGTGCGCGGCGGGCATGCTGATCGCCACCCGGCGGGTGGTGGACGCGGTGCCGCGTGTTCCCGGTGTCGCCGACGTGCTCAGCGGCCCCAGCGACAATGTCGAGAACTACCTCCTGGTCGGCAGCGACAGCCGCGCCCAGGGCGACCCCAACACGGGCCAGACCGGCGACGTGACGGGCAACCGCAGCGACACGATCATGGTGCTGCGGATCGACACGCACGACGACAGCGCCAGCCTGCTGTCGATCCCGCGCGACCTGTACGTCGAGACACCGAACCACATGGGCCGCATCAACGGTGCCTACAACGACGGGCCGGCCGCACTGGTGACGGCGGTGCAGCAGGCG
Organism: uncultured Bifidobacterium sp.; assembly: GCA_964477795.1. Lineage (GTDB taxonomy): Bacteria > Actinomycetota > Acidimicrobiia > Acidimicrobiales > Ilumatobacteraceae > UBA668. The sequence continues at coordinate 825 of CAYZFZ010000460.1, read as the reverse complement.
CTGTCGCTGCCCATCCACCACTACGTGGAGATCGACTTCTCCGGGTTCAAGGCACTGGTCGACGCGCTGGGCGGCGTGCAGGTGTGCTTCTGGTACCCGACGCGCGACCTGAACACGGGCCTCGACATCCCGGTGGGCGGTTGCTACGTGCTCGACGGCACGCAGGGGCTCGCCTACGCCCGCAGCCGCCACTTCGAGGAGCTGCGCGACGGCGAGTGGCGCGAGGACCCGACCTCCGATCTCGGCCGGTCCACGCGCCAGCGGGCGTTCGTGAACGCAAGCCTGCAGACGGCGCTCGCGCAGGTGAAGGCGAACCCGTTCCACACCGGCGAGCTGGTGTCGGCGATGGGCTCGGCGATCCGCATCGACGACTCGCTCGATCCCATCGCCGCCGCGGCCTCGTTGCGCACCGCGGTGGGTGACGGGTTGGCGACCTACGCGCTGCCCGTGGTGGGCGAGACGATCGACGGCAACGCGGTGCTGCGCCTGGGTGACGGTGCCGACGCGGTGCTCGCCTACTTCCGTGGAGAAGGTCCTGCCCCGGCGCCGGCTGGCTGAACGCGTCCGCCATACTGGGCGGGTGCCGAACGTACGAGGGAGCGAGACGATCGCGGGCGTGTACGTCGTGGAGCCCAGCATCCATGGCGACCAGCGCGGGTTGTTCATCGAGACCTACCGCCGCGAGTGGTTCCCCAACGGTCGCGAGATGATCCAGGGCAACCGCTCCAACAAGCAGCAGGGTGCGGTGGTGGGCCTGCACTACCACCTGCACCAGGCCGACTACTGGTACTGCCCGGTGGGCACCATCCGCGTCGTGCTGCACGA
>CAYZFZ010000459.1:0-2277 GCA_964477795.1 uncultured Bifidobacterium sp. | reverse complement strand
CGAGGGCACCTACCCGCTGCCGGAGGCGCAGCTCGACCGGTTCCTGTTCAAGCTGCACGTGCAGTACCCGACGCTGGAGCAGGAGCTGGAGATGGTGGCCCGCCACGACGCCGGCATGAACCCGCACGACGTGCGTGGCGCTGGTGTCCGCCCGGTGGCGAACGCCGCCGACCTCGCCGCCGGCAGGGCTGCGATCCAGGCCATCCGCGTCGACCCGGCAGTCCGGCAGTACATCGTCAGCCTGTGCCGCGCCACCCGCGAGTCGCCGTCGCTGCAGCTCGGCGTGTCGCCGCGCGGCATCACCTGGCTGCTGCACGCGGCCAAGGCATGGGCCTGGTTGAGCGGTCGCCAGTTCGTCACACCCGACGAGGTGAAGGCAGTCGCCAAGCCGTGCCTGCGCCATCGCATCATGGTGCGGCCCGAGCTCGAGCTCGAAGGCACCTCCGCCGATGCCGTGCTCGACGGCATCCTCGCCACCGTCCCCACCCCCCGCTGAGCACATGACGCGACGCCGGCCGGCCTACCCCGTGCCCACGGTGTGGTTCGCCGCGCTCGTGGCCGTGTCGGGCCTGCTGCTGTTCGCCTGGCCGGGACGCAGCTGGACGGCGCTGTGGGCGGTGGAGGCGCTGCTGCTGGTGCTGTTCCTCGCCGACGCGGCCGCCGGGGTCGCACCGCACCGCATCGACGTGCACCGCGAGGTGGATGAGTCCGTCACGATGGGGGAGAGGGTCGAGCTCACCTGGACGATCGACAACCGGGCGCCGCGGCGGGCGAAGGTGATCGTCACGGATGCGCTCTGGCCCAGCCTCCAGGCCGAGCGCCGGCGCGTCGGCGCCACACTGCGGCCCGGTGCCCGCCTGCGGGCGCGCACGACGCTGCACCCCAGCCGCCGCGGCCGGTTCCCCCTCTCCGACGTGACGGTGCGCGTGGAGGGCCCAATGCGGCTGGCCAGTCGCCAGGCCACCCGTGCCGTCGAGGGCGGCATCCGGGTGATGCCCGCGTACCCGAGTCGCGAGGAGGTGCAGCGGCGCATGCGCGTACCACGCGTGCTGGAGGTGGGGCTGCGCAGCATCCGCACGAGCGGCGGCGGCACCGAGTTCGACCAGCTGCGCGACTACCGGCCCGACGACGAGTTCCGCCGCATCGACTGGCCGGCGACGGTGCGCCTGCAGCGCCCGATCGTCAAGCAGTACCGGGCCGAGCGCAACCAGAACGTCGTGCTGCTGCTGGACAACGGCCGCGTGATGGCCGGCACCGTGGGCGGCGTACCCCGAGTGGAGCACGCGATGGACGCCGTGCTCGGTGTGGTGCAGACGGCGACGAAGGTGGGCGATCGCGTGGGGATGCTGGCCTTCGACCGGCAGGTGCGCAGCATCCTGGTGCCGACGAACGGCAAGAGCCAGCTGGGCCGGGCGGCCGAGGCGATGTACATGCTGGAACCGGACTACAGCGAGAGCGCCTACCAGGTGGCGTTCACCTACGCGACCGCCCGCTTCCGCCGGCGCTCGCTGTTCATCGTGCTCACCGACCTCGTCGAGGCGGCCGTCGAACAGGCGCTGCTGCCGGCGCTACCGATCATCACTCGTCGCCACCTGGTGGTCGTGGCGGCGGTGCAGGACCCCGCCGTGCAGCAGTGGGCGGCGGGCGCCGCGCACCAGTGGGCGAGCGAGGCGTTCCGTGAGGCGGCGGCCGTCAACGCGCTGCACCAGCGGGCGCGGGCGACGGCCCGGTTGCGGGCCGCCGGCGCGATCGTCGTCGACGCCGCGCCGGGCCGGCTGGCCACCGCGCTCGTCGACACCTACCTGGAGATCAAGGCCAGCGGCCGCCTCTGAGGGCGCGGTGGCTCACAGCGGCGCGTCGGGCGTGTACTGCTCGCCGCCGGTGCGGCGCAGGCGCACCGCGTACAGGATCGTCCAGCCCCAGAACAGCACGAACACGAAGATGCCGATGCCCACCCGCACGGGGGTGGGCCACGGCTTGCCCGTGACGAAGCCCTCCACTGTGGCCGCCAGCAGGAAGGCGACCACCAGCCCGACGAGCACACTGCCCGATCGGCGCGCCTCGTCCGTGAGCGCGTTGCGCCGTGGGCGATCACCGGGATCGATGATCGCCCACCCGATGCGCAGCCCTGCGGCACCGGCGACGATCACCGCCGACAGTTCGAGCATGCCGTGGGGGAGGATCAGCCCCCAGAACTTGTCGGCCTGCCCCGCGTGGGTGAAGAGGCCCCCGGCCATGCCCCCGTTGGCGCCGTTCCAGGCGAGCAGCGCGGCGGTG
>CAYZFZ010000458.1:0-2287 GCA_964477795.1 uncultured Bifidobacterium sp. | reverse complement strand
GGATCTTGCGCGACTCGTTGCGCAGCTTCTGCTCCTCGTCGGTCTCCAGCGAGCCGTCGTCGACGTACTTGCCGGCGTACGGCAGCACGTTGAACGCGATCGGCTTGGCGAACTTCGTCGGCGCCGGGTAGACGACGGCCTCGCCGTCGTAGGCCAGCTCGCGAGCGTGGTCGACCACCTCGCGGGCCTGCTTGTCCAGCTCGTCGACCCCGGCCAGGCCACCACCGCTGACGGCCTGGTAGGTGGCGGCGATCATGCGCACGAGGCCGGCCGCGTCGTGCAGCGGCTTCAGCACGGGCATGGCCGCCATGGTGGTGCAGTTCGGGTTGGCGATGATGCCCTTGCGCGCATTGCGCACCTCCTGCGGGTTCACCTCGCTGACCACGAGCGGGACATCCGGATCCATCCGCCAGGCGGACGAGTTGTCGATGACGGTGACGCCGGCGGCCGCGAACTTCGGGGCCAGCTCGCGCGAGCCGGTGGCGCCGGCGGAGAACAGCGCGACGTCGAGCCCGGTGGGATCGGCGAGCGCGGCGTCTTCGACGGTGATGTCGGTGCCCAGCCACGGCAGGGTGGTGCCGGCGCTGCGGGCGGACGCGAAGTAGCGGATCTCGGACACGGGGAAATTGCGCTCCGCGAGGATGGAGCGCATCGCAGCACCCACCTGGCCGGTTGCGCCGACGACACCAATTCTCATGCCGGCAAGGCTAACTGGGGTGCCGGGAGCCCCGACCGGAAATAACGCTCCGCGGGCCGTCAGGTGGCGGTCGCGACGATCCACCAGTGGCTGCGATGGACACCGTCGAACGTCGCGTCGGTGGTGTTGGGCAGGCCGAAGCCGCGGCGCTTGGGACCCCGGAAGATGTGCACGTCGGAGACGTGCGGGCCAATCGCCGCCAGCACGTCTCGCGGGGTGAGACGGTTGGCCTGCCAGCCCAGCCGCGCCGGCAACCGGCGCTGCGCGATCATCGGGCCCACACGCGGCAGGCGCCACGAGGCGCGCACCATCTTGCCGGCGGGCCACAGCACGATGTCCTGCGCGACCCAGGTGCGGAAGTTGAGTGCGATGTGGCCGCCCGGCCTGGTGACCCGCACGGCCTCACTGGCAAGCGCGATCCCGTCGTCGTGGTGGCAGTGCTGCAGCGTGATGTAGCTGAACACGAGGTCGGCCGAGTCGTCGGGCAGGTCGAGCGTGCGACCGTCGACGACATGGCTGGTCTGCAGCCGCTCGGGCTTGCCGAACTGGGCGACGGTCTCGCGGCAGCGCTCGAGGAATGCAGCATCGAGGTCGCAGGCGACGACCTTCGCGAACAGCCGCGAGAAGCTGGCCGTCATGCGGCCGATGCCGCTGCCGATCTCGACGATCGTCTGCGTCGCCGTGTCGCTCGCCGTCAGCCCGAACGCCTCCAGGTACGCGACCGTCTCGTTGTCGCCGGTCTCCACGAACTCGGCCAGGCTGAGGTGGTTGCCGGTCTTGTTGTTGAACACCCAGCCGGTCTCGCGCACGACATCGTCGGCCGAGTGCTCGGCCTCCGAGGCGGTGCCGGCGGCCTTCCAGGGGACGTGTTGTCTGCGGCGCGTCATGACGTCATCCAGTGTGCCAGGCCGCGCATGGGGTCACCGGCGCTCGGGCAGCGGCGCCGAGTACGCCTGGCCGGAATCCAGGCCGAAGGCGGTGTGCAGCGCTCGAGCCGCACGCTCCAAGTCGGCAGCCGACGTGACCACGCTGATGCGAATGGTGCTCGTGCTGATCATCTGGATGTTCACGCCTTCGTCGGCGAGCGTGCGGAACATGCGGGCGGCGATGCCCGGGCTGGTCTTCATGCCGGCGCCGACGAGGCTGATCTTGGCGATGTCGGCGTCGTGCTCGACGCCCGCCGCGCCGATCTCGGCCGCGACGCGGGCGACGATGGTTTCGGCGGTGCCACGATCGGCCTTGGGCAGCGTGAAGCTGATGTCCGTCGTGCCGTCGTGGCTGGTGTTCTGGACGATCATGTCGACGTTCACGTTCGCTGCCGCCAGCGGCTCGAACAGCGAGGCCGAGATGCCCGGCCGGTCGGGGACGGCGATCACCGTCACCTTCGAGTCGCTCATGTCGGTGACGACACCGGAGATGATGGGGTCTTCCATGGTGGGCTCCTGGGAGGTGACCCACGTGCCGTGCTCCCAGGTGAAGGCGGAGCGGACGTGGATGGGGACGTTGTGGTTGCGAGCGAACTCGACGCTGCGCAGGGCGAGCACCTTGCTGCCCGCACCGGCCATCTCGAGCATCTCGTCGAAGTTGACG
>CAYZFZ010000457.1:269-2295 GCA_964477795.1 uncultured Bifidobacterium sp. | reverse complement strand
CGATAAGTTGCCGGGCAATGGGTGAGGAGACACGGCGAGGACCCGTCACGGGCCGCACGTGGGTGATGCTCGCTGTGGTGGTGCTCGTCGCCAGCGCAGTCGGCATCGCGCTCGGGCTGGCGATCGACTGGTTCCCCGCACAGGCATCGACGATCGCCGGCGACATCGACACGTTCTGGGACGTGCTGCTGATCGTCTCCGTTCCGGTCTTCGTGATCGTCACGACGGTCGTGCTGTTCAGCATCTGGCGCTGGCACATGCAGCCGGGTGAGGAGGACCTCGACGGCCCGCCGACCCACGGCAGCACGCGTCTGGAGGTCATCTGGACCGCGATCCCGACGATCATCATCGCCGCACTGTGCGCCTACGCGACGGTCCTGCTGCTCGACATCCAGGAGTCCCCCGCCCGCGGGACGCGCGTGGTCAACGTGACGGGCCAGCAGTTCGCCTGGTCGTTCGAGACGCGTGAGGGCAACCGCAAGATCGTCAGCGACCGCCTCGTGCTCCCCGTCGGCGAGGCCGTGCAGTTCAAGGTCACCTCCAAGGACGTCATCCACGACTTCTGGGTGCCCGAGTGGCGCCTGAAGGTGGACGCCGTCCCGGGCATCACCTCCGGCTACGCGGTGACGCCGTCGAAGACGGGCCGCTTCCAGGTCGTCTGCGCCGAGCTCTGCGGGCTGGGTCACGCCTTCATGCGCCAGTACGTGCGCGTCGTCGAGCCGGCGGCCTACACGGCCTGGGTGCGTGCGCAGTCCGCCCGGGCGGCGCTCGCGAGCGGCGGCGGTGGCGGAGCGACCTCGGGCGCGAAGGCCGGCGGCGCCACGGCCGACGGCAAGCAGCTCTTCGTCGCCGGCAACCCGCAGACCGGTGCCGTGTCGTGCGGCAGCTGCCACGTGCTCAAGGCCGCAGGCACCAACGGCCAGACCGGGCCGAACCTCGACGAGGTGCTGAAGGCCCAGGATGCGGCCCGGATCAAGGCCTCGATCGTCGAGCCCGGCAAACAGGTCACGAAGGGCTACGGCGCGAACATCATGCCCCCGAACTACGGGCAGACGCTCACGCCGGCGGAACTCGACGCGCTCGTGACGTACATCGACAAGAGCGTGCACGGAGGGACCTAGGAATGGCAGCGAAGCTTCGTGCCCCGGGCTGGTACCGGGCGATCCTGTTCATCGCGCTCGGCATCGGGTTCTCCTTCGCGCTGCTGTGCAGCCTGCGGTGGGCGTTCGACGCGACCCCGGTGTACGACGGCGAGGGCATCCTCCAGGTCGCGCTCCTGACCGTCCCGCTCTGGTTCCTGGCCGGCATGGGGTGCTTCGACTACTGGGCGCGCTGGGCGCGCGGCAAGCACGTCGTCGACGACCACAAGGATCACGGCGCGCACTCCTGGAAGGACTACTTCAAGGTCAACACCGATCACAAGGTCATCGGTGTCCAGTACGTCTGCCTGTCGTTCTTCTTCATGTTCATCGGCGGCCTGCTCGCCATGCTCGTGCGCGCGGAGCTCGCCGCGCCGGGGCGCCAGTTCGTCGACGCCAACACCTACAACGGGCTGTTCTCGGCGCACGCGTCCATCCTGATCTTCCTGTTCATCATCCCCGTCTTCGCGGGCATGGCGAACTACGTGCTGCCGCTGATGATCGGCGCGCCCGACATGGCGTTCCCGCGTCTGAACGCGCTCTCGTTCTGGATGCTCCCCGCGGCCGGCGTGATGCTCATGCTCGGTTTCCTGGCACCGGGCGGGACCTTCGCCTCCGGCTGGACCGCCTACGCCCCACTGTCGACGACCGCCCCGATCGGCCAGACGTTCTTCACGATCGGCGTGCAGTTCGCCGGGGCCTCGTCCATCGCGACGGCGCTGAATTTCCTGGTCACGATCATCACGATGCGCGCCCCGGGGATGACGTTCTTCCGGATGCCGCTGCTCGTGTGGGCGAACTTCACGACCTCGATCCTCGTCGTGATCGCGACCCCGTTCGTCGCGGCCTCGCAGATCATGGTGCTGCTCGACCGCGCCCTCGGATTC
>CAYZFZ010000457.1:0-259 GCA_964477795.1 uncultured Bifidobacterium sp. | reverse complement strand
TCATGTACCAGCACGTCTTCTGGTTCTACTCGCACCCCGCCGTCTACATCATGATGCTGCCCGGCTTCGGCATCATCAGCGAGGTCCTCGCGGTGAAATCGCGAAAGCCCGTGTTCGGCTACCGGATGATGGCCTTCTCGCTGCTGGCGATCGTCGTGCTCGGCTTCACCGTCTGGGCCCACCACATGTTCGTCTCGGGCATGGCGGACTGGATCCGCATCCCGATGATGATCACGACGGCGATCATCGCGATCCCGAC
>CAYZFZ010000456.1:337-2296 GCA_964477795.1 uncultured Bifidobacterium sp. | reverse complement strand
GCGCCTCGGCGCCGCCGCCGGCACCACCAGCCTGCAGTTCATCCTCGACGTCATCAAGCCCGACGCCGAGCCCTACGCGTTCAACAGCAACGCGGATGCGAAGACCGCGCTCGACAACGACCAGATCGACGCCATCATCACCGACCTCCCCACCGGCCTGTACATCTCCGCCGTGGAGATCGAGGGCACCAAGGTGTTCGGCCAGTTCCCGATCGAGGCCGGCGGCGCCGGCGACCAGTGGGGCCTGCTGTTCGTGAAGGACAACCCGCTCGTCGAGTGCGCCGACATCGCGCTCGCCAACCTGACCGCATCGGGCGAGCTGGCCACCATCACCGACGAGTGGATGGGCCAGTGGACGGAAGCCCCCACCCTCGGCGAGGACTGACCCACGACCTAGAGTCAACGAACATGACGCAGGACGACAGGGGCGCCGGCCACGAGTCGGCGCCCCTTCGCGTCCAGCCGGCACTCGGCCCCACCAAGCGGCAGCTGTGGTTGCGACGGCGGCGGCGCAAGGCCGCGCTCATCGCCGTGGGGTCCACTGCGGTCTCCGTCACGCTGCTCACCGTGCTGATCACGTCCTCCAGCGGGTGGCCGAAGGTGAAGCAGATCTTCTTCAACGGCGAGCGGTTCAAGGAGGACTTCCCGGAGATCCTCGGCTACCTGTGGGTGGACGTGAAGCTGTTCCTGCAGTGCGCGCCGTTCATCCTGGCGTGGGGCCTGGTGATCGCGCTGTGCCGCAACACGCGCAACCCCGTGCTGTTCCCCCTGCGCGCGTTCGCCGCGGTCTACACCGACTTCTTCCGCGGCGTGCCGATCATCCTCACCATCTACCTCGTCGGCTTCGGCATCCCCAAGCTCGGTCTGCTGCACGGCGACTTCCACTTCCTGTGGTTCGGCGGCAGCTGGAACTCGCCCTACCTGTGGGGGCCGATCGCGCTGGTGCTCGCCTACTCGGCGTACGTGGCCGAGGTGTTCCGCTCGGGCATCGAGGGCGTGCACGAGAGCCAGCGCGCCGGCGCCCGCTCGCTGGGCCTGTCGCACGGGCAGACGATGCGCTACGTCGTCATCCCGCAGGCCGCGCGCCGGGTCGTGCCGCCGCTGATGAACGACTTCCTGTCGCTGCAGAAGGACGTCGCGCTGCTCAGCGTCCTGGGCATCATCGAGGTGTTCCGCCGGGCGACATCGATCAAGGACATCACCGGCAACTTCACGCCGCTCGTCGCGGCCGCCGTGATCTTCCTCGCACTCACCATCCCGGAGACCCGCCTCGTCGACTGGTACTCCAGCCGCAACCGGCGGCGCACCGGCGGGTCGGTGATCGTGTGAGCACGCCCCGTCCGCTGAAGGTCGACATCCGCAACGTGCGCAAGTCCTTCCCCGACAAGGCCGGCCCGAAGGTGGTGCTCGACGACGTGTCGGTGCAGGTGGGCGAGCACGAGGTGGTGTGCCTGATCGGCGCGTCCGGCTCGGGCAAGAGCACCCTGCTGCGCTGCATCAACCTGCTCGAGCCGATCGACGAGGGCGAGATCCTGCTCGCCGCTGCCGACGGCACCATGGTGGACATCAGCGAACCGGGCCTCGACCCCGATCCCGTCCGCCGGCGCATCGGCATGGTGTTCCAGAGCTACAACCTGTTCCCGCACATGAGCGTCCTGCGCAACATCACGCTCGGGCCGACGAAGGTCCGTCGCGAGGGCAAGGCTGCGGCGGAGGCGGAGGCGCTCGAACTGCTCGGCCGCTTCGGACTCGCCGACAAGGCCGGCGCATACCCCGACCAGCTCTCCGGCGGCCAGCAGCAGCGGGTGGCGATCGCGCGCGCGCTGGCGATGCAGCCGGAGCTGATGCTGCTCGACGAGGTGACGGCGGCGCTCGACCCGGTGCTCGTCGGCGAGGTGCTCAACGTCATCCGCGACATGCGCACGCAGGGCATGACGATGATCCTGGCCACCCACGAGA
>CAYZFZ010000456.1:0-327 GCA_964477795.1 uncultured Bifidobacterium sp. | reverse complement strand
CTGGTGTGCTTCCTCAAGGACGGCGTCATCCTCGAGGCGGCGCCGCCGGCCATGCTGTTCACCGCACCGGAACGCCAGGAGACCGCCGAGTTCCTGCAGCGGGTCATCGCCAGCGGCCGGCTGTAGCGGCCCCGGCCCGGTTGCTCAGCCGGACTTGCGCCCGCTGGCCACGCCGCAGACCACCTCGCGGTGCAGGCACAGCTCCACCTCGCTGGCCAGCTTCGCCTGATCCCAGCCGTTCATGAAGTCCGCATGGCCGGTGGTGAGCCCGCCACTCGCCAGCAGCAGCCCGGTGGGGTCGCCCCACACCGGATACTCGACGCTGAA
>CAYZFZ010000455.1:0-2299 GCA_964477795.1 uncultured Bifidobacterium sp. | reverse complement strand
CGCAGGCGTTGGCCACGTTGTAGACGGGGATGCCGGTCTGGCCGATCTGCTTCTGCAGCTGCTGGCCGATGCCGGCGTTGCTGGCCATCAGGCAGCCGGCGGCGAGCACACCGATGTCCTTCATGGTGACCCCACCGTCGGCGAGCGCGGCGAGCGCGGCCTGCGAGGCGAGGTCGACGGTGTCCTTGTCCGGGTACTTCCCGAACTTGGTCATGTGAATGCCGAGGATCCAGACATCGTTGCTCATGGTGCAGCCTTTCGGTTCAGGAGAGGGGCTCGAAGCCGAAGCCGATGGCCTCGGTGCCGTTGTCGTCGGTGCCGAGCGAGTACGTCGCGAGACGCACCTTCATGCCCAGCGACACGTGCTCCGGGCTGGGCTCGACATTGATCAGGTTGGCGCGCACGCTGGTGCCCCCGCAGTCGACGATCGCCGACACGAACGGCACCGGCACGCCCGGGGCGGCGAAGGGGACGAGGGTGAACGACTTGACATCACCGCTGGTGTCGATGGCGACCGAGCGGAAGTCGGTGCCGCTGCAGCCGGCGCACGCGTTGCGACGATCGAAGAAGCGGGCGCCGCAGCCCGTGCACTCGTGCGCGGTGAGGTGCGCGGCGTCGCCGATGACGAGGTAGTCGACGAGGGGGATCTGGTTGGCCATGACCCGGAACGCTAGCCAGCCGCGACACCACCGCACCGAGCCGGACGACCCGACGACGGCGTTACCGGTGTTGCCCGATCACCAGCGTGCCTGACTCACCAGTGCTGGTGGTGGACGACGTCGATGCGCGGCCGGCGGGGCCGGGTGACCGACGAGCCGGAGGGCGCGTCAGTGGCCGCGCGGTAGCCGAGCGCGACCGCGCCCACCTGCAACACGTGTGGCGGCACGCCGAACTCGGCGAGCGCCAGATGGGCGTTGCGGAAGATGCCGAAGTACAGCGCTCCCAGGCCGCGCTCCTCGGCGAGCAGCAGCAGGTTCTGGGCGGCCATCGCCGCATCCGTGAGCCAGAACGGCACCTCCCAGTTGGCCGCGATCTCCAAGCCGTGGCCGGCCTTGTCGCCTTCCGAGTAACGCGACGTGTAGGCATCGGGGTCGGCCAGGGGCAGCACGAGCACCGGCGCGGCGGTGACTCCGTCGTCGAACCAGTCCTCACCGCCGGTGATGTGCCAGAAACGGGGCACGGCCTCGCCGGAGAGCGCCAGGAAGTGCACGCCCTGGCTGTACCCAGCAGACGGGGCCCGGCGAGCCAGGTCGAGCAAATCGGCGACCATCGCCTCCGGCAGCGGGGTGGTGTCGAACGTGCGGGTCATCCGCCGCCGGCGGATGACGGCTTCCAGCGGGCTGAACCCGTCGGTGCTCAACGGGCGCCGAGCTTGACGAGGTCTTCGGCCATCACCCAGCCGTGCACGACGAGCGAGCCGCCCGCCTTCGGCGACACCTTGGCGAACAGCGCGGCCAGATCGGGTGAGATCTTCTCCGGCTTCAGCGACTCGTGGTCGAGGAAGCCCTGGCCATTGGCCTTGACCACGAAGGTCTGCTCGTCGTACTGGCCGTCGACGCCGAAGCGCTTGGCCAGCCGGCGGCCCCACGCCCGCTCCTCGCCCACCGCGCGGTGGCTGGGACGCGGGATCAGTTCGTCGACCTGCTTGAACGCCTCCAGCCCGTCGGGCAGGGCGAAGCGTGAACCGACGACGACATCCTCGTCGGGGAAGGCCATCAGGGCGCGGTGGAACGCCTCGGCCATGACGCCCTTGAGCACCTGGTCGCGCCGCGACGTGCGCTTCACGCTGAGCAGGCCGACCAGCACGCAGGGCGTGCCGCCGATGCGCTCGAGTGTGGCGAACGCGTAGCCGTGCAGCTTGCCGTCCACACGGGCGACGGTGCTGAGCACCCAGTCTTCCTTCGCCTTCGACAGGACGCCGATGTCGAACGCACCGCCCATGGACGCCATCTCGTCGAGATCAGCGTCGTCCAGCGCGGCAGCATCCCTGGTTTCTACCTGAATTGGCATTGCCCGGAAGCTCCTGTCGAACTCGTACCCCTGAACCGAGGTGTGACCTGAGTCCTCTATTCTGCCAGCAACTCCACCGGATTCCTGCCGATCGACCCTATTCGCCACGCGATCAACGCTCTCACAGGACGACGGCGTCGTGGCCGAGCGCCATGCGCAGTTCGCCGACCACGCGGTCGAGATCGACGCAGAAGTCGTCCGCGAGGCGCAGCACCTTGCCCTGCCCGATGTGCAGGTAGACGGGCGAATCGCCCGGGTGCTCGCTCAGGATCTTGCGGATCTGATGGAT
>CAYZFZ010000454.1:0-2300 GCA_964477795.1 uncultured Bifidobacterium sp. | reverse complement strand
TCCTTACATGAGGCACCGAAACCGTTCGCGGGCATATTGACATGAGGCACCACGGGGTGGCCGCGGGTGTTGCCTGGGACGCGATCGTGCCGCGAGCCGCTGGATCAGCGGCCAAGCCACAGGCCGGCTGGCACGATCGCGATGAGCTTCGCCGGGAGTGTCGGGGCGGCGAGGCGCTGGTGATCGCGACCAAGGTCTTCCACAGCGACGACGCGCCCAGGTAGCGGACCTTGCCGGCCTGGACGACGGCGTCGAGCGCTTTCGAGGGTCTCTTCCAGCGATGGTGGCGGCATCCCAGTAGTGGGTCTGGTTCGGGTCGATGTAGTCGGTGCCGAGCCGTCGCACGACGACCGGTAGAAACAGCCCCTGGTCCAGTGGCCACGCCCACCACGAGATCATCTCCTCGACGATCTTGTCGGTGATCCTCGAGATCGTGTCCTTCGACACCGAGGCTCCGTACACCTCGGGCAGGTGGGCGGAGATCTCCCCGGTCGGCAGCCCTTTCGCGAACAGGCTGATCACCAGCTGGTCCAAGTCGGACAACCGCCGTTGCCGCTGGGCCATCAGCTGCGGTTCGAGCTGCCCTGCCGATCCCGGGGGACCTCGATCTCGACCTCGCCGCAGTTGTCGGTGACCACCGCTTGGGGCGGCGGCCGTTGCGGCTATTTGCCCGGTTCCGGCCCGCCGAATCGTGCTTGTCGTAGCCGAGATGGTCGACCGTCTCCTCTTCCAGGGCGGTCTCGATGACCGTCTTGGTCAGGGCTTTCAACAACCCGCCGGGGCCGGTCACCGCGACCCCCTGCTCGCGGGCCTTACGAACCAGGCCGGCAATCGCGGCCAGTTCCTCAGGGCTCAAACCTGCATCAGCCGGCACCCCGAACGGTGCACCTTCAGGCGCCTCATCCTTCGATGGCTCCATAGCAACCAGTGTGTCGGTCATCACGACCCTTCCTGCCCAACTGGGCGGTAGAGCCATTTGCCGTTCCTGCGACAGTCCCAACTCGTCTTTGCGGCTGGACCGGGCTCCCTAGGAGGAGACGGATCCGTGAAGCGCGCAGTCAGCAACCCGCGAGGGATAAGCGAGCTCTCCAAACGTTGTTGGCGACGGCAAACGTCCTGCATTCGGCATAGGAGCGTGAGAGTCGGCACCTACCAGCCGGCGAGTCTGGAGAGCTGCTTGGCGAGCTGTGCGTCGCGGCCTCTGGCGGCGTGCTGGTAGATCATCGCGGCGTCGGCGGTCGTGTGGCCGAGTCGGGCCTGAAGCTCGGCGGTTGTCGCTCCCGCCTGGGCGGCAAGTGTGGCGCCGGTGTGTCGGAGGTCGTGGAAGCGCAGATCGGGCCGGCCAGCAGTGATCCGGGCGCGGTTCCAGTGGCGGTACAGCACCGACTCGTGGAGGTGTCCACCGGAGTCCGCCGGGAACAGCAGCGCTTCCGGCCCTGGCTGGGTGTGGCCCTTGAGGTGTGCACGAATCGCCTTGCTGAGGTGCGGGGGCACGGCCACGTCCCGGATGCCGGCGTCGGTCTTGGGCGGCCCGACGGTGGTCGTCATCGGGGTGAAGGTCACGGCCCGGCGGATCTTGATGACGTCGCGGGTGAGGTCGACGTCCTTGCGGCGCAGTTCGGCCAGCTCGCCGTACCGCAGGGCGCACCACGTGGCCAGCTGCACCATGAGCCCGAACCGCTCCGGCATGGCCTCGACGATGATCGCCAACTCGTCGAGCGAGGCGGGCTCGATGCCGTGCTTCCTGCGGGCGACGCCGGCACCCCGGATGCTCACCGGGTTCACGTCGATCAGTTCCTCCTCGACGGCTGAGTTCATGATCGTTCGCAGCACGGCGTAGGCCTTCGCCTTCGGTCGATCGCTCACGCTGCGCAGCAGGTTGTTGTGCCAGTCGCGGATGTCGGTGCGGGTGATCTCTGACGGGATTCGCTCCCCGAGGTGCGGTGTGATGTAGAGCCGCAGCGCCCGTTCGTAGTCGATCACGGTGTTCGCACGTAGGGGTTCGCCCTTCACCCGGCGCTGGGTGAGCCAGCGGGCGGCGTACTCGGCGAGGGTTTCGCTCTGGGCGGCGCGGGCCGCGTCCGCCTTACGGACGGCGGGCGGACGCCGCTTGCCGGACTCGACCTGCTTGCGTTCCTCGGCCAGCCAGGCTTCGGCGTCGCCCTTGGTGGTGAAGGTGTTGGGGGCCGTGCGTCGACCGAGGTCAGGGCCGGCGTAGCTCGCCTGGTAGCGCTTTGACGGCAGTCGGCGGACCATTCCGAAGCCTCGTCGTCCCATCGTGCCTCGCCTCCTCGGCCCAA
>CAYZFZ010000453.1:0-2310 GCA_964477795.1 uncultured Bifidobacterium sp. | reverse complement strand
GGCTTGCGCGTGTTCTTGGCGATGAAGCCGTGCAACTCCCGCGGTCCTTCCGGTGGCCGGCCGTACCGTGCGGTGAACCACTCCCGCGCCAGACCGGACCGCAGCTCCTCGCGCACCCCCTTCGGCACCGACACGCCTTCGTCCAGATCCTGGCTGAGGCGCCAAGAGTTGAGGCGGTGGGCTCGGCAGCCCTCTCGGACCGCGTCGACTCAGACGAGCCGGTCCTGGTCAGCAGGCACGGCGCTGACCGTGGGCTTCTTCATCGCCACGCGCACCACCGGCACGTTGAAGCCGAAAGCCGCCATTGCCGCACTGGACGACCTGGCGACGATAGGAGCGCTCGATGCCGACCAACTCGCGTCCGAGTCATATCCGGCCGGCCCAACCACCCGACGGCGAGACCAACCCGTCCTCTTCGTCAACCAGCCGACACGACCGCCCCGACCGCGGCGGCCAACACCACTACCACCGGCAGTCCCAGCCATGACCCTGACAGCCTCGACACCTCAATGTCACCAACCCATACACCCGGTGCAAATCGGTAGGAGCTACGCAACTTCGCCTGGAATGGCGTGCTTTCTGATGGTGCGCAGAGTGTCGACGATCACCGTCACGTCGGCTTCCGGGAATACGTAGTCCGGGCCGGTTGGCGCGTGATCGGTGTACGGGGACTCGAACAGCCGCTGGGGCTCCATCACGCCGTTGCGGGTCAGCTCGTCAACGATGAGGTTCACGAAGCGGATTTGGTCGGCGGTGAACCGGGTGCCGTCGAGGTACCGCTCGAAGGCCTCGGTGACCGCGGTCCGGTCGAGGCCGACGATGCCGCGGACGAAGATGCCGAGCCCGCCGGTCCTGGCGTCTGCCCAGGCGAGGTCGGCCTGCTGACCCCCGGATGCGACGAGCAGTTCCTCCAGTTCGGCGAGGTCGTCGGGGGTGAGTTGCTTGTTTCGCCGTAGCCGTTGTAGGGCGAGGTTGTCCAGGTGGTCGTGCAGGTAGGCCTCTGCCTTGGCGCGGAAGCGCTCGAAGTTGGTGCCGGGCGTGACCCCGGGCAGGTCGACCTCGACGCTGTCACCGAGGGTGTCGGCGAAATCGGTATAGACCGGGTTGCGTCGGGTCTTCTCGATGAAGCGAACCAGGCCGCGGAGCTTGCGGCGTGCCTCTTCGAGCATGCCGACGGTGACGTCGACCCACCACTCGTCGCCGGCCACGGCCTCCAGCAGCACCGCCTGAGCTGCGACGCTCGGGATGGCCGTCCGTCCGAGCAGGGAGGCGGCGATGCCCTGGACAGCTTCGCGAAGCCGTTCTGCCAGCAGCACGTCGCCGTCCAGCTGGGCCAGTTGCCGGTGCAGGACGAGCAGGTCGAAGCGCTTGGCGTCCTCGTCGTCGTCGCGGATGGACGACGGGAGTGCGGACAGCCCCAGCAGCGCCTCGGAGTCGGAAGGCGACAGTGCCGCCCATGCCTCGGGGATGCGGAAGCGGTCCACGGTCGCGCGGTGCGGACGTACGACGAAGTTGTCGGGGTTCATCCCGTTGACGACCTCATGAAGCGTCGCGACGGTGGCCCGGCGCAGCTCCGGCTCGGCATCGCCGAGGGCAAGGATGAGCCCGAGCCTCGCCTCGAACAACCGCTGCGAGAGCGGCTTGGCGAGCTGCGTCTCTGCCCCTGGAAGGTCCTGACCGAAGTACTCGAGGTTGCCGCAGAAGTCGAGGACCAGGAAGTCGGTCTTGTCCTGGCCGGGGCCGTACAGGTCGGTGCAGAGCCGGGTGCCCCGTCCGATCATCTGCCAGAACTTGGCCTTGGAGCGCACGGCTTTGAAGAACACCAGGTTGACGACCTCGGGCACGTCGATGCCGGTATCGAGCATGTCGACGCTGATCGCGATGTGCGGAGCCTTGTCCTTGGTCGAGAAGTCGTCGATCAGCGACTGGGCGTACGGGCTGGCGTGGGTGATCACGCGGGCGAACGCGCCGGCGAACTCAGGGAAGGCCAGGTCGAACCGCTGCTGGATGAACTCGGCGTGCCGCTGGTTCTTGGCGAAGATGATCGTCTTCCCCAGCCGATCCCCGCCCGCGACCCGCCGGCCCTCGATCATCAAGGTCGCCAGCACCTTCTCGACGGTGTCCTCATTGAACAGGAACCGGTTCAGCTCCTCGGCGCCGACCTCATCCGGCGGGCCGTCCTCGCCCCAGTCGAGGGCGTCCCACTCGTCCTTCTCGGCCTCGCTGAGGTCGTCGTAGGCGATCCCGGAGGGCAAGAACCGGGTGCCGACGCTGAGCCCCTTCGGCGGCACCAGGTAGCCCTGCTCGACC
>CAYZFZ010000452.1:0-2311 GCA_964477795.1 uncultured Bifidobacterium sp. | reverse complement strand
GGTACTTCGCCATCTCGCCGCGCCCGCAGCGCAGCTCGCGCGGCGGCAGCGTGGCGAGCGCGTCGAGATCGCAGATCACACCGCTCGGCTGCCAGTAGGCGCCGATCAGGTTCTTGCCGCCGACCCCATCGACCGCCGGCAGGTTGACGCCGGTCTTCCCGCCGATCGCGGCGTCGACCATGCCCAGCAACGTGGTGCTGACGTGCACGACGGGCATGCCACGGTGCCACGACGCGGCGGCGAAGCCGGCGACATCGGTGACCATGCCACCGCCGACGCCGACCACCACGTCGTTGCGGGTGAGCCCCATCGCGGCGAAGCCACGGCACAGGTGCTCGACCGTGGAGAGCGTCTTGTGCTCCTCGCCGGCGCCGATCTCGAAGCGCTCGAAGGGCAGCCCCGGATCGACCGCGAGGGGGATCCCGGCCTGGGTGACGATCGCGGCCCGCCGGGCCGAGCGAGGCAGCAGCGCCGCCAGCTCGCTGCGCGCGCCGTGACCCACCAGCACGTCGTAGCTGCGGTCGCCCAGCGGCACCCGCACGGTGATCATCGCAGCACCGCCTCCACCACTTCGCTGACCGACCGGTTGTCGACCAGCACGATCGCGTCCGCGACGTCGCGGTAGAGGGCTTCGCGCTCGCGGAACATGCGCTGCAAGGTACCTGCTGGATCCTCGTCGAGCAGCGGACGGTGGCCGCCGCCGCGCACCCGCTCCACCAGCGTGGCCGGGTCGGCACACAGCCACACGACCTTTGCACCGCTGTCCTTCAGCGCGGCACGGTTGCGCTCGCTGAGCACCACTCCCCCTGCGGCAGCGATGACCAGCGGCTCGGCGGAGGCGAGCGCCTCCAGCAGCACCTCGGTCTCCAGCGCGCGGAACGCGGCCTCACCGTCCTGGGCGAAGATGTCGCGAACGGTGCGGCCCTCCCGCCGCTCGATGACGCTGTCGCTGTCGACGAGGCGGCGGTCGAGGCGATCGGCCACCACCCGCGCCACGGTCGACTTGCCGACACCCATCATCCCGACGAAGACGAGATGCTCGTCGGCGCGGATCACAGCACCCTCACGGCAGGGTGGCGTTGAAGGCCGCCGCGTTGCGGACGAACTCGCCGACGCTGTCGCCGCCGAACTTGCGGCCCGCCTCGGTGGCCAGCACCAGCGCCACCATCGTCTCCGCGACCACCGCGCAGGCGGGCACGGCAGTGACGTCGGTGCGCTCCTTGAAGCTGACCGTGGGCTCCTTGGTGACGACATCGACCGTCTGCAGCGTCGGCCGGTTGAGCGTGGCCAGCGGCTTCATCGCCGCCCGGACCACCAGCAGCTCGCCGGTGGTGATGCCGCCCTCGGTGCCGCCGGCGAGGCTGGACTGGCGACGGTAGTCGCCAGTGCCACCGTTGGCCGCTGGGTCCCACACGATCGCGTCGTGGGCATCGCTGCCGCGCCGCCCGGCGACGTCGAACCCGTCGCCGATCTCGACACCCTTCACCGCCTGGATGCTCATCACGGCCTGCGCCAGCGCGGCGTCGATCTTGCGATCCCAGTGCACATGGCTGCCCAGGCCGACGGGCACGCCGTAGCCGAGCACCTCCACCACGCCACCGAGCGAGTCGCCGTCCTTCGCGGCCGCCTTCACCTCCTCGATCATCGCCGCAGATGCCGCCGGGTCGAAGCAGCGCACCTCGTCGGCGTCGACCGCGTCGAGATCCGACGGCAGCGGGCGCAGCCCGGCACTGGCGCGAGCGGCCCCCATTTGGATGACGTGCGAGATGACCGACACGCCCAGCTCGGCGAGCAGCTTCTTGGCGACGGCACCGGCGGCGACACGAGCCGCCGTCTCGCGCGCCGATGCGCGCTCGAGCACGTCGCGGGCGTCGGTGAAGCCGTACTTCTGCATGCCCACCAGATCCGCGTGCCCGGGGCGCACCGACGTGAGCGGATCCTTGGTGACGCCCGGTGCCGGCGACATCTCCTCGTGCCACTTGTCGCTGCGGAACCACTCGCTGTTCTTGATCTCGATGGCCAGCGGCGAGCCGAGCGTGCGGCCGTGGCGGACACCGCCGAGCAGCGTCAGCTCGTCCTGCTCGAAACGCTGGCGCGGGCCCCTGCCGTAGCCGAGACGGCGCCGGGCGAGCTCGGGCTGGATGTCGTCGACCGTCAGCTGCAGCCCCGCGGGCAGGCCCTCGATGATGACGACGAGCGCTTGCCCGTGCGATTCGCCGGCGGTGAGGTAACGGAGCATCCGGGCAAGGCTACTGGCGGCGCGCGGCCAGTTCCCGCTCCGCGGCGGCGGCCATCACGGCCACGTCGGGCA
>CAYZFZ010000451.1:0-2330 GCA_964477795.1 uncultured Bifidobacterium sp. | reverse complement strand
CCGTCGACGTGTGGGAGATCCCGCCCGAGCGAGCGGCGCGGGTCGGCCATCCGGCGCCGTTCCCGGTGGCGCTCCCCGAACGCCTGATCCACATGAACACCTACGAAGGCGAGCTGGTGCTCGACCCCTTCATGGGTTCCGGCACCACGGCGGTCGCGGCAGTGCGCACCGGCCGCCACTTCATCGGCTACGACACCGATGCCGGCTACGCCGCGGCGGCGACGGCACGCGTCGAGCACGAGGCCGCGGTGCCACAGGTGCATGTCGCGGCGACGGCCGGGCGCGTCACCGACCCACTCTCGGGCGGTTGGGCGGCGAAGGATCTGGCCGAGGCGCTGCTCGTGCAGGCCGGCTTCCGCGACGTCACCGACGAGACCAAGGTGATGGCCGGCGTCGAGCCCACGCTCGCCGCCACCGACGAGAAGGGGCGGCGCTGGTGGTTCGAGGTGCCCGGCGGGCGCACGAGCAATCGCCCGGGCGCGCAGCGAGTGGAGCTGCTGTGGCGGGCGATCGCGAAGGCGGCGGTGGTGCACGAGGCCGACCCGTCGGCTCACTTCGGCATCCTCACCACCGGGCTGCCCACTGCGGCCGCCGGCGGTGGCGCGCTGCAAGCCGTCACCGGGCCGCGCAAGCCGGTCGCGGTGGTCGTCGACCTGCTCGCCGCTGACGCAGCGGACCGCCTGCGTGCCGCCGTCAGAGGACGAGCTGGGTGACGGTGTAGATCAGCAGGCCGGCCAGGCCGCCCACGATCGTGCCGTTGATGCGGATGAACTGGAGGTCGCGGCCTACCTGCAGCTCCAGGCGTTCGGCGGTGGCCTTGCCATCCCACTTCTGGACGGTGCTGCTGATGATCTCGGCGACCTCGCCGCGGTAGTGGTCGACGACGTAGCCGGCCGCCCGCTGCACCCACGCGTCGACCTTCTGCTGCAGCTCCGGTTCGTCGCGCAGGCGCTCGCCCAGCTTGGTGAGCGAGCGGTCGATCCGCCGGCGCAGCTCGCTGGACGGGTCGTCGGTGGCGATCAGCGTCGTCCGCTTCACCTCGCCCCACAGGGACTGCAGCCACGCCCGCACGTCGCGGTGGGCGAGCAGCTCCGCCTTCAGCTCCTCGCCCTTCGCCATCAGTTTCTCGTCGGCGCGCAGGCGGCCGGCGAACGCCAGCACGCGCTGGTCGATCGCGTGGCGCATCTCGTGGTTGCTGTCCGCCCCCACGTCGCCGAGGAAGCGGTGCACCGCGGTGTAGATCTTGTCGAAGATCTTGTCGTCGATCGGCTCGGGGATCCACCACGGCGACTCCTGCTCCAGCCGCGCCCGGAACGTGGCGCGGTTGTCGTCGAGGAAGTTGGCCAGCCCCAGCAGCACCGCGTCGAGCAGGCGCTGGTGATGGCCGCCCTCCATGGCGACGTCGAGCGCGCGACCCATCAGCGGCGCCACCGGTGTGGTGCGCACCTTCTGCTCGATCAGCCCCTCCAGCGCAGCGCTGACGTCGCGGTCGTCGAGCACCTCCAGGCTGCCGCGCAGCGCGTCGGCCACGCCCTCGCCGGCCTTCGCCGCGTTGGTCGGATCGCTGAGCCACACACCCAGTCGGCGGCCGACGTGGGCGTTTGCCAGGCGGTCGTCGAGCACCTCGCGGGTGAGGAAGTTCTCCTGCACGAACTCGCCCAGCGACTCGCCGATCTGGTCCTTGCGGTGGGGGATGATCGCCGTGTGCGGGATGGGGATGCCCAGCGGGTGGCGGAAGAGTGCTGTGACGGCGAACCAGTCTGCGAGTGCGCCGATCATCGCCGCCTCGGCGAACGCGCGCACGTACCCGAGCCAGGAGTGGTGCGGTTCCTGCCAGCGGGCGAGCAGGAACACGGCGGACACGAACACCAGCAGCCCGAGCGCGAGCCGCTTCATGCGCACCATCCCGGCGCGGCGTTCGCGATCGTTGGCCGACATCACGTCCATCCGGCCGACCCTAACGGCGGTCCGTCCCCACCCGCGTCTGTTCGCGTGCCATCGCCTGGCGAAGGTGTACTTTCGCGGGACATCCCTGACAGTTGATGTCGCGCGTCATTGCTGACACCTGAGGGTCGATGGTTCATCGTGAGCCGTATGGCCAGAGAGGTGATTGCGATGGATGTTCGGATGCGGATCGCGGTGACGTCGGATGGGGTGAACGTGGCGGCGTTCTGTCGCGAGCATGGCATCTCGCGTCAGACGTTCTACGTGTGGCGCCGCCGCTATCTGGCTGGTGGGCTCAATGGTCTCGAGCAACGATCTCGGGCGCCGCGGTGGGGCTGTCAGCCTGATTGTGTAAGTGGTCGTGGCGGTTGTTCTTCTCAGGCGAG
>CAYZFZ010000450.1:0-2331 GCA_964477795.1 uncultured Bifidobacterium sp. | reverse complement strand
GAACAGGGTGAGGTCGCGGCGCAGGAAGCCGAACTCCTCGGCCTTGGGTTCCTTCACCTTCACGACCATCTGCTGGGCCCACGCGTCGGCGGCGGTGGGGACGATGGTGGCACCGGCGGCGCGGTAGTCGTCGTCGCGGAAGCTGGCGCCCTCGCCGGCACCGGTCTCGACGAACACGTCGACGCCGCGCCGCTCGAACTCGCGCACGCCGTCGGGCGTCATCGCCACGCGGTACTCCTGGGTCTTGATCTCCTTGGGCACACCGACGGTGCGGATCGTGGCAGTCGTGGTCATGGCGCCATCCTCTGCTTGCCGCCCCCGTTGATCAACGGGCTTTTCTCTGGCAACATCGCGCTGTGCCCGCGGAAACATCGGTACTCGACCGTCTCGACCGACGAATCATCGCCATCCTCCAGGAAGAGGGCCGTGTCAGCTGGAAGGATCTCGCCGACCGCGTGCACCTCGCGCCAAGCTCCGTCGCCGATCGGGTGCGCCGGCTGGAGACCACCGGCGTGATCAGGGGCTACCAGGCGCGCATCGACTCGCGGGCGCTGGGCCGCGACGTGCGGGCGGTCGTCGACGTCGCGCTGCCGCCGGGCACGGATCCTGCGGCGTTCGAGGCGACGCTGGCACAGCGCGACGAGGTCGCGCTCGCGATGTACGTGACGGGCCCTGCCGACTACACGATCATCGTCGACTGCGCCGGCGCCGAGGGGCTCGATGCGTTCATCCGCTGGTTGAAGGCCGAGGCCGGGGTCGCCCGCACGGAGAGCAAGTTCGTGCTCCGCCCCGTCAGCGGCTGACTCCTGCATGCCCCCAGGTGGCCACTGGCTACCATCGGGTCACGGGCGCAATGGGGCGCTCACACACAAGGGGATCGATACGCGTGAAGGCGTTCAAGAACTTCGTCAACGGTCAGCACGTCGAGGCGGCCGACGGCCGCACCACCAACGTCGTCAACCCGGTCACCGGCCAGGTCTACGCCACCGCACCGCTGTCGGCCGAGGCCGACGTCGACGCCGCGATGGCGGCCGCCGCCACCGCCTACGAGAGCTGGCGCGACACCACCCCCAGCGAGCGGTCGCTGGCGCTGTTCCGCATCGCCGACGCCGTGGAAGCGCACGCCGAGGAGCTGATCGCCCTGGAGGTGGAGAACTGCGGCAAGCCCACCCACCTGGTGCGCAGCGAGGAGATCCCGCCGATGGTGGATCAGATCCGCTTCTTCGCCACCGCCGCCCGCCACCTCGAGGGCAAGAGCGCCGGCGAGTACATGCGCAACATGACCTCCATCATCCGCCGCGAATCGATCGGCGTCTGCGCCCAGGTCGCGCCGTGGAACTACCCGATGATGATGGCGGTCTGGAAGTTCGCGCCGGCGCTCGCCGCGGGCAACACCGTGGTGCTCAAGCCCAGCGACACCACGCCGGCCACCACCGGCCTGCTCGCCGAGATCGCCGCCGAGTTCCTGCCGGCCGGCGTGTTCAACGTGATCTGCGGCGACCGCGACACCGGCCGCCAGATGGTGCTGCACGACACCCCGTCGATGGTCAGCATCACCGGCTCGGTGCGCGCCGGCATGCAGGTGGCCGAGGCTGCCTCGCACAGCCTCAAGCGTGTCCACCTCGAGCTCGGCGGCAAGGCGCCGGTGGTCGTGTTCGACGATGCCGACATCGCCGCTGCGGCCGAGGGCATCGCCATCGCCGGCTACTTCAACGCCGGCCAGGACTGCACCGCCGCCACCCGCGTGATCGCCTCGCCGGGCGTGTACCAGGATCTCGTCGCCGCCCTCGCCGAGCAGGCGAAGGGCATCAAGACCGGGGCCCCCGACGACGAGGACGTGCTGTACGGCCCGGTCAACAACCCCAACCAGCTCGCCCACGTGAGCGGCATGGTGAACCGTGCCCCCTCGCACGCGAACGTGGTGGCGGGCGGCAGCGCCGTGGGCGGCGACGGCTACTTCTTCCAGCCCACCGTCATCGCGGATCTGCAGCAGGCCGACGAGATGATCCAGAACGAGATCTTCGGCCCGGTCATCACCGTCCAGCGCTTCGGCGACGAGGACGAGGCCGTCCGCTGGGCGAACGGCGTGGAGTACGGCCTGGCGAGCAGCGTGTGGACGAAGGACTTCGGTCGCGCGATGCGCATGGCCAAGCGGCTCGACTTCGGGTGCGTGTGGATCAACACCCACATCCCGCTGGTCGCCGAGATGCCCCACGGTGGCTACAAGAAGTCCGGCTACGGCAAGGATCTCTCCGCCTACGCGCTCGACGACTACACGCGCATCAAGCACGTGATGGCCAACCTGGACAGCTGACCGCGGCACCTGGCCAA
>CAYZFZ010000449.1:0-2332 GCA_964477795.1 uncultured Bifidobacterium sp. | reverse complement strand
TGAGGAACACGTCGGCGAAGGACAGGATGCCCCAGAACAGCATCGGCCCGACGATCGAGCCGGACACCTTGGCGGCACCGCCGAGGACGAGCGCGGTGAGCACGTAGAACGTGACGTCGCGGCTGTAGTTGTCGGGCTGCACCGAACCACGGTCGAGCGAGAACATGATGCCCGAGAAGGTGGCGATGACACCACCGAGGATGAGCGCCTGCATCTTGTACGAGTACACGCTCTTGCCCAGGCTGCGCACGGCCTCCTCGTCCTCACGGATGCCCTTGAGCACCCGGCCCCACGGGCTGCGCATCAGCATGTACACGAACAACCCGAGCACGGCGGCGAGGACCCAGCCGACGACGATGGCCTTGAACGAGAGCCCGGCGTACTCCACGTAGGTGGAGATCCACAGCAGCAGCCCGAACGTGAGGATGGAGGCGACGAGCCACGCGGTGCGCTTGTTCCACCCCTCGCGGGCGAAGCGGTCGACGATCATCCGCCCCGCCAGGATGCTGAGCAAGCCGAACACCACCAGCAGCAGCACCGTGGCACCGGTGCCGTTCGAGGCGTCGAAGGGGTACAGCTTGTACCGCTTGGCGTCGTCGAAGGGTGTGACGTCGCGGAACGTCTCGGCGAAGCCGTTGATGCCGTCGCTGCCGCCGAACTTCTTCTTGAACGTCACCGAGCGCACCACCAGGCGGATCACCTCGGCGAGCGCGATGGTGACGATGGCCAGGTAGTCGGCCCGCAAGCGCAGGGTGGGGATGCCCATGATGAGGCCGAACCCCACCGCGTAGGCGATCGCGATCGGGATGCCCCACCAGAAGCTGATGTGGTAGTAGTGCGTCGTCATGCCCACGGCGTAGGCGCCGCACGCCATGAACCCGGCCTGGCCGAAGTTGAGCAGGCCGGCATAGCCGAACTGCACGTTGAGCCCGATGGCCGCGATGGCGAAGTACATCGCGTTGACACCGAAGAACGCGCTGAGCGTTGCCTTCATGATGTCGTTGAAGGGAAGGTCGAGGATGCTTGCGAACATGGTGGTCGTCCTCTCAGCCCACGCGCTCACGGCGGCCCAGGATGCCCTGGGGTCTCACGAGCAGCACCACGATCATGATCAGGTACGCCGGCACGTTCTTCAGCTCTGTCGGCACGCCGTTGTGGATCCAGTTGAGCGGGTCGGGCCAGTCCTTCCCCGGGAAGATCGGGATGCCCAGCGTGGTGACCTCCACGAAGAGGCCGATCACGAACCCGCCGACGAGGGCACCGAACGCGGAGCCGAGGCCGCCGAGGGTGATGCCGGCGAACATCAAGAACAGCAGGTCGGCACCCATGGTGGGCGACACGCCCTCGTCGAGCCCGCGGAAGATGCCACCGGTGGCGGCGAGCATGCCGCCGAGGATCCACACGATGCGGATGATCTTCTGCGAGTCGATACCCGTGGAGGAGGCGAGATCGGGGTTGTCGCTGACTGCGCGAGTGGCCTTGCCCAACCTCGTCTTCTGCAGTGCGAACGCCACGCCGACCAGCAGCACCAGTGAGATGGCCGAGGTGGTGAGGTCGCGCGGGGTGATGCACACCGGACCGATCTTGCTGCACGTCTGGTTGTTGAAGTCGCCGTACTGCTTGACGCGGCCGCCCAGCTTCCACAGGAAGGCGTTCTTGAGGATGATCGCCAGGCCGACGCTGACCACCATCTGCGAAACGAGGCCGATCTTGCGCCGGCGCAGCGGCCCGAACACGACCCCGTCGAAGGCGATGCCGAACACCCCGCCCGCGATGATCGCGATCGGCGCCGCCAGCAGCAGGTTCATCCCGATCTCGATGTTGAGGATGTAGGCGATCATGGCGCCGAACGTGACCATCTCGCCGTGGGCGAAGTTGGTGAGGCCGGTGGTGCCGAAGATCAACGACAGGCCGACCGAGCACATCGCGATGATGAGACCGAGGCGGATGCCGTCGGCGAAGCGCTGCGAGATGCGCTCGACCTGCGACTGCTCGACACGCTGGCTCGCGCCGGTGAAGTAGTTGACGACCTTCTTGGTGGTCACGAAGGCATCGCCCTTGACCTGCTGCTCCGCCGGCGTCTTGTCGGACAGCTCCTTGCCGTCGGGCAGCGTGCCCTCGTCGATCTTGACCGTGTAGTCGGCGCGACCGGGCACGGGGATCACGGCGACGCCCTTGTCGTCGGTGACCGCGGTGCCCACCTCGTTCCCGGCGGCATCGAGCACGGTGACCGTGACACCGGCGACCGGCTGGTTGTCGGTCTTCCCGGTCGCGGTCCGTTGCTGGTCCTTCACGTTGACCTGGATGGATACGTCGTCCTGCGCGTGCGCGG
>CAYZFZ010000448.1:0-2336 GCA_964477795.1 uncultured Bifidobacterium sp. | reverse complement strand
GGTTCGACGCAGCGTTGATCGGCTACCTGTTCGGGATCATCTTCATGGTGTTCGGGGTGATCTACCGCTACAGCGTGTGGGTGCGACGCCCCTCGACCGCGATGTTGAACCGGCGCGGCTGGGACGCGTTCCGTCAGCGCAAGGCCCGCAACGCTGCGGCGCTCCCGTCGTTGGTCGCCACGCAACTGTTGGCGCAGGGCTTCATCCGGCGCAGGTCGCGGGCGCGCTGGCTGGCACACCAGTTGGTGTTCTGGGGGTGCATCCTCGCGGGGTTGATCACGTTCCCGCTCACGATGGGACTGTTGCACTTCGAGAGCGTCGGCCAGCAGGGCGACCGCTACCAGGTGTTCGTGTCGAGGGTCGGAACGATGTCGTTCGACGCCGACAGCGTGCTCGGCTGGACCATCTATCACGGTCTCGACATCGCTGCGGTGCTCGTGCTCGCCGGCGTGTTCATCTTCCTTCGCCGCCGACTGCGCGACCCGGGAGCGTTGGCCGTCGAACGCAGCGGCGACTTCCTGGCGTTGGCAGGTCTGTTCGCCGTGTCGGTCACGGGACTGTTCCTGACCGTGTCGAGCATCTGGCTCGAGGGCCGGTTCTATGCGGCGCTGAACACGCTGCATGCGCTGACGGTGATCCTCGGGTTGATGTACATCCCGTTCGGGAAGCTGTTCCACATCTTCCAACGGCCCGGCAACCTCGGGGTGGCCTACTACAAGCGGGCGAACGCCGAAGGCCCGGCTGCGGTCTGCCGTCGGTGCGGCGACGGGTTCGCGAGCGCGCAGCAGATCGCCGATCTGCAGGCGATCCTGCCGCAGCTCGGTTTCGACTACGACGCCGCCGACGGCGCCGGGAGCTACCAGGACACGTGCCCGAAGTGCCGCCGCGCACAATTGGCGTTGGCACAGTCGGCGCGTGTGGGAGGGTTCGGCTGATGGCACGTCCGCCGCTCACCGATGCCGAGCTGATCGAACGCTACGGCCCGCATCTCAACCAGGCGCCACCCGGTGGGTGGAACGCGGGGATCGAGGTCGATCGCGTCGTCGACACACACTGTTGCTTCTGCGGTCAGCAGTGCGGCATCAAGTTGAAGGTCCACGACAACGAAGTGGTCGGCTTCGAACCCTGGTACGACTTCCCGTTCAACGAGGGCAAGCTCTGCCCGAAGGGCGTCAAGCGCTACTTGCAGGGCAGCCACCCGGATCGGGTGATGTACCCGATGGAGCGCGACGAGACCGCCCCGGGCGGGTTCCGGCGCGTGTCGTGGGATCATGCGCTTGACCGCGTGGTGTCGGAGATCCGCCGCATCCAGGCCGCGTACGGTCCGGACTCGTTCGCGATGTTGTCGGGTGTGTCGTTGACGAACGAGAAGAGCTACCTGATCGGCAAGTTCGCCCGCCTCGCGTTGCACACGGCGAACCTCGACTACAACGGCCGCTACTGCATGGTGTCGGCCGGTGCCGGCAACAAGAAGGCGCTCGGCATCGACCGGGCATCGAACCCGTGGAGCGACATCCCGCTCGCCGACGTGGTGTGGACCGCAGGCACCAACATCGCCGAAACCTTCCCGATCACCACCAGCTACATCTGGAAAGCCCGCGACCGCGGTGCCCGACTGATCGTGCAGGACCCGCGCGTCGTGCCGCACGCCCGCACCGCGGATCTGTTCCTGCCGGTGCGCCCAGGGACTGATTCGGCGTTGTTCGGCGCGGTGCTGCACGAACTGATCCGCCACGACTGGCTCGACCACGACTTCATCGACGCGCACACCAACGACTTCGATCAAGCGGCCGCAGCGGTTGCGGAAATGACTCCGGCGTGGGCGGCCGACATCACCGGCGTTCCCAAGGCTCGGATCGAGCAGGCCGCCGAATGGTGGGGCACCGCAGCGACCGGGATGTTGTTGCACGCCCGTGGGATCGAGCAGCAGTCCAAGGGTGTCGACAACGTGCTGGGAGCGATCAATCTCGGGCTCGCCACCGGCAAGTTCGGCAAACCCGGGTGCGGGGTCACCACGATCACCGGGCAGGGCAACGGCCAGGGCGGCCGCGAGCACGGCCACAAGTGCGACCAGCTCCCCGGCAACCGCGACATCACCAACCCCGAACACCGAGCCCACGTGGCGTCGGTGTGGGGATGCGACGTCGACGAGATCCCCGGCAAGGGCATCCCGGCGCTCGAGATCATCGAAGCGATCCATTCCGGCGAGATCAAGGGGCTGCTGTCGATCTGTTTCAACCCGCTCGTGTCGTCACCGGATTCGAACTTCACCCACGAGGCGCTCGATCGGCTCGAGTTCTACAGCGTGATCGACTTCTTCGTCTCCGAGTCCGGCC
>CAYZFZ010000447.1:0-2339 GCA_964477795.1 uncultured Bifidobacterium sp. | reverse complement strand
GATCTGGGCGCGGGTCATCTCCACGCCGTCGCACACCCCGTCGCCGATCGCCAACTCGGCCTCGCCCCACTCGACGACCGAGCCCTGCAGGAACACGGGCGTCGAGGTGATCGCCGCGTGTACGTCGCGGCAGACGCCGATGTTGAAGCCGGTGGGCTCGTGGAAGTCGGGGCGGGTCTTCTCCGCCGAGTAGATGGAGCCGCGCACGACGACGAGGTAGTCGACCTCCGAGCTGAGCGCCCGGGCGAGATCGACGGCGGCATCGGGGGTGATGCCCGCCCACGGCGCGAGCTCGTCGCACGACAGGCGCAGGCCCACCACCGCGGTGCCGGCGGCGGCGCGCACCGCGGCGATGACCTCGCGGGCGAACAGCAGGCGGTCGTGGCCCCACACGTCGTCGCGCTGGTTGGTGAGGCCGCTGAGGAACTGGCGCACCAGGCTGTGCTGGCCGGCGTTGATCTCCACCCCGTCGCAACCCGCATCCAGCGCCAGCTTGGCGGCGGCCCCGAAGCCGGCGACGACGGCCGCGATGTCGTCTGCCTCCATCGACTTGGGCACCTCGCGCGAG
This sequence comes from uncultured Bifidobacterium sp., assembly GCA_964477795.1. Lineage (GTDB taxonomy): Bacteria > Actinomycetota > Acidimicrobiia > Acidimicrobiales > Ilumatobacteraceae > UBA668. The sequence goes on along the minus strand of CAYZFZ010000447.1, from coordinate 1,771 downwards.
TTCACCTCCGGCACCCGGCTGGGCGCCCAGAGCTCGCGCTGGCTGTACGCGCTGCTGCCCTGCCCGCCGGCGTGGTCGAGCGAGGCGAACACCAGCGCACCGTGCGCGTGGCAGGCCTCAGCGATGGCGGCCCAGCCGTCGGCACACCGCTCCGCGAGCGGAGCCCGCTCGTAGGGCCAGTCGACCGCGTGCACGCTGGCACCCTCGGCGACGACGATGCCGCACCCGCCCCTGGCCCGCCGCTCGTAGTACGCCGTGTGCCGGGCGGTGAAGCGCCGCTGGTCGTCCGCCAGGTTGGTGACGTGCGGGCCGAACATCAGCCGGTTGCGGGCGCTGGCGGTTCCGAGGGGCAGTGGCTGCAGTAGTTGCATCGAGCGCCGACGCTACTCGGCACTCATTCGCCGGGAGATGCCGACAGCTCCTTGCCCACCATCAGCCGCTTGATGTTGTCGAGGTGGCGCAGCAACACCAGCGCACCCAGCGCGGCAGCGGTGGCGACCTCCCACCCCGGCCCGCCGAGCAGCGCGACACCCGAGGGGAAGCCGATCGTGAGCAGCAGCGAGGCGAGGGAGGCCTTGCCGGTGAGCTTGCGCACGGCCACCCACACGACCGTGAGGATCGCGAACAGCAGCGGCTGCAGCACGAGCGTCGCCCCGCCCATCGTGGCCACCCCCTTGCCGCCCTTGAAGCGGCGGGTGACGGGGTACATGTGGCCGAGCACGGCGGCGGCGACCATCGCGTACGCGAGCTTCGACGGCCGGTCGTGGAACGACAGCGCGACCGCGGCGGGGATGGCGCCCTTGAGCCCGTCGAGGAAGAAGACGAACACGCCCCACTTCGTGCCCATCGTGCGGGCGATGTTCGACGCACCCGGGTTGCCCGAGCCGACCTGGTGGATGTCGATGCCCTTGCTGCGGGCAACCATCACGGCGCTGGGAAAGGTGCCCAGGAAGTACGACGGGACGAGCAACAACCAGATCATCAGCTCGCCCCTCCTCCCAGTGCCCGGACAGCGGTCGTCACTGTACGCGGCGGACGGTGCGGATCAGTGGCTCGCGACGAGGGAAGGTGTGCGGGCAGGCTTGGTGTGGTCCATCGCCGGGCGCGGCTTGGGCGACAGGCTCACGGGTGTGGCGGCCAGCGCGGCGAGGGCGACCTCGCCGTCGCCGCCCACGCACTCCGGATCCGGGCCGTCGAGCGGCAGGCCGGTGAAGAACTTGGCGGCCATGCACCCGCCCTGGCACGCATCGAAGGCACCGCAGCTGGCGCAGGCGCCGGCCGACTGAGGCTCGCGCAGCGACGTGAACAGCTCGCTGCGCTTCCACACCTCGGCGAAGCCGCCGGGGTCGCGCACGTTGCCGGCGCGGAACTCGTCGTGGATGACGAACGGGCAGGCGTACACGTCGCCGATCGGGTCGATCAGGCACACCACCCTGCCGGCGCCGCACATGTTGAGGCCGGGCAGCGACGGGCCCAGCGCGTTGAGGTGGAAGAACGAGTCGCCGGTGAGCACCGACTCGCCGTGCGCCATCAACCAGTCGTAGATCTCGCGCTGTTGCGCGTTGGTGGGGTGCAGGTGGTCCCAGCTGTCGACCCCGCGGCCGCTGGGGCGCAGGCGGGTGATGCGCAGCTGGGCGCCGTAGCTGTCGGCGAGGGCCTTGAACCGGTCGAGCTGGGGCACGTTCTGGCGGGTGACGACGACGCTGATCTTGAACGGACCGAAGCTCGCTGCCGCCAGGTTGTCCATCGCCCGCCGCGCCATGTCGAAGCT
>CAYZFZ010000446.1:0-2363 GCA_964477795.1 uncultured Bifidobacterium sp. | reverse complement strand
CTCGAGCTCTTCTTGCTGACCGGGCTCCACGAGCAGGAGATCGGCGCCGACCTCCAGCGCGAACAGCTCCATCTGCTCGTCGGTGAGCGTCATCGTGGCGGTGACCATCTCGCCGTTCTGCAGCAGGAAGCGGATGACGTCGGCAGCCGTGCGGTTCAGCTTGGGAGCGAACTCCTGCGCCGACACGCCGCGCTCGACGATGATCGTGCCCTCGGGCACGGGCGCGTTCGTGGCGGTGTAGCTGCTGTTGTAGTTCGGCTGCATCTCGTCGAAGTCGCGACGACGACGAGCACGGCTCTTCTTGCGCGGGGCACGGCGCTGGCCGTTGGGGCGCGGACCGCCACCACCGCCGGGACGGGCACCAGGGCCGCCGGGACCGCCGGGGCCACCACCCGGGCCACCGGGGCGCGGCGCGAAGCCACCACCCGGACGCGGCCCACCCGGGCCACCGGGACGAGGGGCGAAGCCAGGACGGGCACCGGGGCCACCCGGGCGTGCGCCGGGCCCACCAGGGCCACCGGGACGAGCGGTGTAGCCACCCGTGCGCGGCGCGCCGGGAGCACCCGGACGGGCACCGGGACCGCCGGTGCGCAGGCCGCCGGGCGGCGGCGGGATCGGCTTGCCGGATGCGGACATCGGCCGGCCACCGCCGGGCGGCGGCGGGATCGGCTTGCCCGAGGCAGAGGTGGGGCGCGGCGGCGGGCCGGGCGGGCGACCGGGAGGCGGGCCCGCGGGGCGGCCGGGCGAGATGGGCGCCGCCGCAGCCGGAGGGCGCGGCGCGGAGGCGGCCGGGGCGCTGGACGTGGCGGGTGCCGACGGCGGTGCCGGCCGGTTGGCCGGGCGCGGCGGCTCGCCGGGCGACGGCCGGCTGCTGGTGATGCGGGCCGAGCCCTCCACCGGCGCCACGGCCTCGGCGGCTGGTGCGGGGGTGGACGGTGCCGGCGCATCGGCGAGCGAGGGGGCCGGCGCAGGTGCCGCGGGTGCGGCGGGTGCGGCCGGGGCCTCAGCGACAGGGGCGGGAGCCTCGACGGGAGCGGGTGCTGCCGGTGCCTCGGCGACGGGCGCGACAGGTGCCGGCTCGGCCGCGACGACCTCGACCTTGGCGGCGGCCTCGGCCTTGGGAGCCTCCGCCTTCGGTGCGGCCTCCGCCTTGGCGGCGGCCTTCTTCACCGGGGTCGCAGGGGCAGCGCCGTCCGCCCCATCGGCGGTGGCGGCGGGGGCGGCGGCCTTCTTGGCCGACTTCTTCGCCGGCTTGGGCTCCTCGGGCTGCTCGGGCCGCGTGAGACCGTCGCGTTCCGCGCGACGACGGAGACGGTCGGCCTGCGCCTCGATGAGCGTGGAGGAGTGACTCTTCACCCCGACACCCATCACATCGCAGAGAGACATCATCTCCGCATTCGTCATTCCGAGCTCCTTGGCGAGCTCGTGCACGCGTAAGTTCTTAGCCAAAACCCGTTTCAGCCTTTCGTCGCTGCCGGTTCGTCCGTCGCAACTCGGACGGTCGGTAATTCTTCCATGTTGATGATCACGTCATCGAACGCGTTGCACAACGCCTGCGCCAGTGTTTGCAGGACATCGGGCTGCACCTGACGCTTCCACGCCCGATCGAACGCCTTGCGGCGAGCGGCGGTGTGGAAGCACGTCGTCGAGCACAACCAGGCACCACGGCCGGCCGCGGTGCGGCTGACGATGGGGCCTGCTGGGCCGGCGACGCATCGCACCAGATCGGACTGCGGCAGTTGCCGGCGACAGCCGATGCAGGTGCGCAGCGGTGCTGCGACGCGGGAGTCAGGCGTGGTCACCACCTGCTTCCTCGGTCTCGCCGGCGCCGGCCGCCGGTTCGTCGTTCGCTGCGCTCGCCTCGCCGGCGGCCATCTCGGCGTCGGTCTCCTGGACGGCGGCGGCCTGCTCGTTCCACTGCTCCTGGGTGAGCACGGTGCCGTCGGCCGCGTGCCACTCCATCGCGCCGGTCTCGGCGTTGGCCACCCACTCGCCCTCTTCGTAGTCGGCGTCGTCGTCGAGGCCGGCCTCGGGCTCGGTCTCGCCGCGGATGTCGATGCGCACACCGGTGAGGCGCGCCGCCAGGCGGGCGTTCTGGCCCTCCTTGCCGATGGCCAGGCTGAGCTGGTTGTCGGGCACGATCACGTCGGCCTGGGTGCCGTCGTCGCTGATGATGACGGCGACCACCTTGGCCGGCGACAGCGCCTTGGCGACGAAGTCGGCGAGATCCTCGCTGAAGGGCACGATGTCGATCTTCTCGCCGCGCAGCTCGTTGACCACCATGCGCACGCGACCGCCGCGGGCGCCGACGCAGGCACCGACGGGATCCACGTTGTGGTCGTTGCTCCACACGGCGATCTTCG
>CAYZFZ010000445.1:0-2365 GCA_964477795.1 uncultured Bifidobacterium sp. | reverse complement strand
GTCAGGTCGTCGCGCGGGTTGGCCAGGCGATCTTCCCCCAGCGCCTGGGCGTACTGGAACATGCCCATGCCAGCAGCCAGCAAGTCCTCGAAGACGGTGGTGAACTCGGGGTCGCCCACGCCGAGGATGACGTTCGTCCAGCGGAAGACCTGCTCCTCGTCCTCCGGCGGGATGCCCATCATCTCGCAGATGATCTGCAGCGGCATCGGTGCGGCCACCTCGTGCACGAAGTCGCACTCGCGGTCGGGGAACTCGGCGAGCAGGCGGTCGACCACCCCGGCCGCTTTGGCCTTCACGTACTCCTCGACCCTCGCGATCTCCTTGGGGGTGAAACCCTTGGACACGATGCTGCGCAGCCGGAAGTGGCGCGGGTCGTCCATGCTGATCATCGAGCCGAAGAACTCGGAGATCTCGATGGGCATGTCGCCGATGTTCACGCCGCGGCCGCTGGCGAACAGCTGCGGGTTGCGGCTGACGTGCCACACGTCGTCGTGGTTCACCACCGACCAGTAGCCGGGGCCGCGCGGGAACTGCCCGTCGGGGAACTCGAACTCCTCCCAGAAGCTGATCGGCTGCTCGTTGCGCAGCGTCTGGAACGCGCCTTCGCGGTGCTCGCGCGGGGCGATCCAGAACTCGGGGTCGGACAGGTCGAACGAGCCCAGTGTGACGTGATCGGGGGTCATGGGCGGAGGATAGTGAGGCGATCCTGCCGCGGGCGTGTTGGGACACCGTGCGGCGAGACGCCACCGTCCAGGTTGCGTAACGTGGTTGCATGCTGCAACCCACCGAGATCGATCGCCTGCTCGTCGTGATGGCCCATCCCGACGACGTCGACTTCGGCTCGGCGGGCACGATGGCGACGCTCACGGCGGCGGGTGTGCACGTGACGTACTGCCTCGTCACCGACGGCGACGCCGGCGGCAGCGACCGCACGATCACCCGCACCGAGATGGCGTCGATGCGGCGCAAGGAGCAGACGGCGGCCGCAGCGGTGGTGGGGGTGCACGATCTCGTGTTCCTCGGCCACCCCGACGGCCGGGTCGTCGCCGATCTCGCGCTGCGCCGCGACATCAGCCGCGTGATCCGCCAGGTGCGGCCCACCGTCGTGCTGTGCCAGTCGCCGGAGCGCAACCTCGATCGCATCTTCGCCAGCCACCCGGATCATCTCGCGGCCGGCGAGGCGGCGATGTGCGCCGTGTACCCCGACTCGCGCAACCCGTTCGCGTTCCCCGAGCTGCTGGAGGAGGGGCTCGAGCCGTGGGAGGTGCGCGAGATCTGGCTGTCCGGCCACGCTGCCTTCAACGAGGGTGTCGACGTCACCGACCACGCCGATCGCAAGTTCGAGGCGCTGCGTTGCCATGCCACTCAGCTGGCCGACCCGGCGGCGATGGAGGTGCGCGTGCGCCAGTGGATGGGTGCTACCGCCGAGCGCCTGGGGTTCGCCGAGGGCCGGCTGGCCGAGGGCTACCGGGTGGTGCAGGCGGGCTGAGCGGGCCGGTTGCGGGAAGCTACCGGGCGGTAGCTACGCTGCGATCCAACCAGCAGCAGTCCACTTCAAGGGGAGCCCCACATGACCGAAGCAGTGATCGTCGCGACCGCCCGCAGCCCGATCGGCCGCGCCAACAAGGGGTCGCTGGTCAGCCTGCGCCCCGACGACATGGCGGCCCAGATCGTCAAGGCGCTGATGGCCAAGGTGCCGCAGGTGCAGGGCTCCGACGTGCAGGACCTGATGATGGGCATCGGCCAGCCCGCCGGCGAGGGTGGCTTCAACATCGGCCGCGTCGTGGCCTCGCTCGCCGGCCTCGGCGACGTCCCCGGTGTCACCGTCAACCGCTACTGCTCGTCCAGCCTGCAGACCATCCGCATGGCGTTCCACGCGATCAAGGCCGGCGAGGGCGATTGCTTCATCGCTGCCGGTGTCGAGACGGTCAGCCGCTACGCCAGCGGCGCCAGCGACATGGCCCCGAACCCGATCTTCAAGGGCCCCGGCGAGCGCACCAAGCTGCGCGCCCAGGGCGGCCAGGGCACCTGGACCCCGCCCGAGGGCCTGCCCGACATGTACATCGCAATGGGCCAGACCGCCGAGAACGTGGTGGAGGTCGAGAACATCAGCCGCGAGGACATGGATCGCTTCGGTGTCCGCAGCCAGAACCTGGCCTGCGAGCACGTGGACAACGGCTTCTTCGAGCGGGAGATCACGCCGCTGACGCTGGAGGACGGCACGGTCGTCTCCAAGGACGACGGCCCCCGCCCGGGCACCACCTACGAGGCGGTCAGCCAGCTCAAGCCGGTCTTCCGTCCCGACGGCAGCGTCACCGCCGGCAACGCCTGCCCGCTCAACGACGGCGCCGCCGCCGTGCTGGTG
>CAYZFZ010000444.1:0-2367 GCA_964477795.1 uncultured Bifidobacterium sp. | reverse complement strand
TGTCAGCAATGACGCGCGACATCAACTGTCAGGGATGTCCCGCGAAAGTACACCATCGGCTGGCGAAGGTTCGCGCTCACACGTCTGCGGCCCGGGTCGGCGTTTGTTCGCGGGCGATCGCCTGGCGAAGGTTCGCGCTCAAACGTCTGCGGCCCGGTCGGCGTCTGTTCGCGGGCGATCGCCTGGCGAAGGTTCGCGCTCAAACGTCTGCGGCCCGGGTCGGCGTTTGGTCGCGGGCGATCGCCTGGCGAAGGTTCGCGCTCACAGGTCTGCGGCCCGGGTCGGCGTCAGCAGCCGAGGATCTCGACGGCGCGACGTTGGATCTCGGCGACGGCGTCGGCGGGCGTGCGCAGGCTGCGCAGTGCCTCGTTGACCGCGCGCCAGCCGGCGTCCTCCACCTCGGGGAAGCGGGGGTGGGGCGGGTAGGTGATCATCGCCTCTTCGATCGTGCGGGCGGTGATCCGCAGCCGATCGAAGTCGACGTCGCTGGTGGCGCCCACCTCGTCGAAGATCTCGGTGTGGGCGCACACGCTGCCGCCGTCGGCGTCGATGGAGTTGAACGCCGGGCTGGTGACCATCTTCAGGAGCGCGACCGATTGGTGCACGTCGGCGCAGGTGGTGGGGATGGCCCACGCGTGGCAGCCGGCGTAGCTCACCCAGCGGCTGCTGCCGGCCGGGTAGGGGTGCGGGGTGAGCCGGCCGGCGAGTGGCGAGCGACTGATCGGGCCCCACCCGCCCGGCCAGACGCCGGCGGCCTCGATGCGGCCGTCCAGCAGCGCCGCGTCCACCTGGTCGTAGTGCCAGTCGGGGAGATCTGCAGGGGCCCGGGCGGCGAGGCGGCAGAGCAGTTCCACCGCGGCGACGGCCTCGGGCGACTCCATGCACGGCCGGCCGTCGTCGGTGAACAGCCGGCCCCCGGCGCCGACGACGAGCTCGAAGAACGTGCCGAACAGGCCCGACTCGCGGCCGGGGAAGCCGAACACGAGGTCGCTGTCGGCGAGCTCGGCCCACGTGGCTGGCACGGTGGGCCGGGTCGACCACATGATCCGCACGTCGATGAGGCGGGGCGCGCACAGCAGTGCCCCCTCGTAGCGGCACAGGTCGAGCGCGAGCGGCGCGAGGTTCGGCAGCGAGATCAGGTCGTCGAGTGGGTGCAACCACTGCGCCTGCGACGGTGCGTACTTGGAGTGGGTGGAGATGAGGTCGAGCCGCTCACCATTGGCCAGCATCTCGGCCACGCGGCGGTTGAGGGTGGGGTGGTCGGCATGGACGGCGATCTCGATGTCCAGCACGCCGAGCGACGCGTACATCTCGTCGTACATCGGCCCACCGACGAGGGCGACGCGGAACGTCATCGCGCGTCCACGATGCGGATGCCGCTGATCCCGCCGTCGACGAGCAGGTCGATGCCGGTGGTGAACGTCGTGTCGGCGGCGAGGTAGGCGACCGCGTCGGCCACCGCCGCGCAGCTGACGAGTTGCCCCATCGGCTGGCGCTTGCGCAACGCTTCGTAGGTGGCGGCCGGGTCGTCGGTGGTGGCGACGAGCCGCTCCACCCACGGGCTCTGCACGGTGCCGGGCGACACGCAGTTGACGCGGATGCCGTGGTGCACCTCGTCGGCGGCCATCGCCTTGGTGAGTGCCTGCACCGCGCCTTTCGACGCGCCGTAGACCGCCCGCTGCACGAGGCCGACGGTGGCGACGATGCTGCAGGTGTTGACGACGGCGCCACGACCGGCGGCGCGCATGTGGGGTAGCACCGCCCGCGACATGTTGGCGACGCCGAACACGTTGACGGCGAACACGCGCTCCCAGTCATCGGGCGTGGAGTCGACGACGTCGCCGACAGCGCTGATGCCGGCGTTGTTGCACAGCACATCGATCGCGCCGTGCTCGTCGACGATGCGCTGCGCGACCGCGCTGCACTGCGCCGGGTCGGTGACGTCGAAGCCGCCGATCACCCCGGGTGCGCCGTGGAGGTCGAGGCCGACGGGTGTGTCGCCGATCTCGGCGAAGCGGGCCATCATCGCGGCGCCGATGCCGCCGGCCGCGCCGGTGACGACGACGACCCGTGCCCGCCGGGTGTCCTGGGTGCTGCTCATCGGGCCGAGGGTAGATCACCGCCCGACGGCCGGTGACTGCCGGGCGAGCCCGTAGTGTCGCACCGATATGACCACGATCGTCTCCCTCAGCACCCACGATCTGAGGGCGCGCACGTCGGCGTTCCTGCACGGCAGCGACGCCAACCACCCCGACCCCGACTACTCCGCCGCGTATGTGGTGCTGCACACCGACGGCGCGCACGAGGGCCATGGGATGACGTTCACCATCGGCAAGGGCAACGAGCTGTGCTGCGCGGCGATCGAGG
>CAYZFZ010000443.1:0-2377 GCA_964477795.1 uncultured Bifidobacterium sp. | reverse complement strand
CCAGCGGCGGCGGACCGGCCAGCCAGCCGATCTTCCAGCCGGTGGTGCTGAACGTCTTGCCGCCGCTGGAGATGGTGAGCGTGCGCTCGCGCATGCCGGGGAGCGACGCCATCGAGATGTGCTGCGCGCCGTCGAACACGAGGTGCTCGTACACCTCGTCGGTGACGACGATCAGGTCGCGCTCGATCGCGATGTCGGCGATGCACTGCATCTCCTCGCGGCTGAACACCCGACCGGTGGGGTTGTGCGGCGTGTTGAGCAGGATCAGCTTCGTCTTCGGGGTGACCGCGGCGCGCAGCTGCTCGGGGTCGAACGTGTAGCTCGGGGGGCGCAGCAGCACCGGCCGGGTGATCGCCCCGGCCAGCGAGATGCACGGCCCGTAGCTGTCGAACATCGGATCGAAGACCACGACCTCGTCGCCCGTGTCGAGCAGGCCGAGGAGCGCCCCGGCAAGCGCTTCGGTAGCGCCGGCGGTGACGAGGATCTCGCGGTCGGGGTCGAAGGTCAGCCCGTAGAAGCGCTGCTGGTGCTCGGCGATCGCCTGCCGCAGCACCGCCATGCCCGGGCCCGGCGGGTATTGGTTGAGCCCGCCGTTGATGGCCGCGATCGCGGCGTCGAGCACCTCTCGCGGTGCGTCGGTGTCGGGGAAGCCCTGGCCCAGGTTGATGCTGTCGGTGGCGACGGCGAGCGCCGACATCTCGGCGAAGATCGTGGTGCCGAAGCCCTGCAGCTTGGCGGTGAGGAACGGTTCACGTTGCGACGGCACGGGCGCCAGGTTACGGCACCTGCCGGGTGGTCACCCGTCCTGGGCTGCTGCGTCCGGGGGGAGGCCGACGGCGCCGGCGCGCCAGAACGCGTCGGGGTAGACGAGCCGGCCGCTCACGCCCGGCTGGTGTGCGGGCAGCGGGTAGACCATGAACGCGGCCGGCGGGATGCGCGCCGACGGCGCGATGAAGCCGAGCTCACCGGCCTTGCGGAACCCGAAGCGTGGGTAGTAGCCGGGGTGGCCCTCGAGGAAGACGAGCGGTTCGCGGCGCGCCTGCGCGAGCGTGGCCAGCGAGGTGTGGATCAGCTGGCTGCCGATGCCAGTGAGCTGCAGGTCGGGGCGCACGCCGACGGGGCTGAGCAGCAGCACGTCGAGCACCTTCGCGGGCGTGTCGAGGAACGCGTGGGAGTAGAGGACGTGGCCGACGAGCTCACCGTCGCGTTCGGCGACGAACGACAGCTCGTCCTCCCACGACCACGAGCGGTGCAGCAGGTCGAGCAACTCGCGGATCCCATCGTCGTCGCCGAACGCCTGCGCCGACAGTTCCCGCATCGCCTCGAACTCGTCGGGCCGCATCACGCGCACGATCGTCTCCACGGCCCGGACCGTACTGCGGCCCGTCGTTGGATGTCCGCGGATTTCGCCGCCGCCGGTGGCGGCCGCGTGGCGGATCAGCTCAGCAGGTTCTCGGGTCCGAAGCTGTGCGGCAGCAGCTCGCCGAGGGTGAATGTTGCTCGCAGGCCCTCGGGCCCGCACGAGTAGATCGGTGTGTCCAGCGGGGCGAACTCGCGAAGCTTCTGCCGGCAGCCGCCGCAACAGGTGCCGATCAGCTCGCCGTTGCTGATCGTGAGCACCTCCACGATCGCCCGCTCGCCCGCCGTCACCATCGCCGCGATCGCGCTCGCTTCTGCGCACCAACCCTGCGGGTACGCCGCGTTCTCCACGTTGCAGCCGGCGTACACGTGCCCGCTCGCACCGCGCACCGCCGCCCCGACCGGGTAGTTGCTGTAGGGCGCGTGGGCGTTGCGATGGGCAGCGAGCGCCGCATCGAACATCTCCTGCTGGGCGGGCGTCATGGTGCGGAGGCTACCCGCAGGGTTTGCGTCAAGATCCCGGACTCACAGCACCATGTCCACGCCCGACAGCCTTCACGTAAAGACGATGTGGATCTTCCAGCCGTCGTGGACGGTGACGCTCCAGCCGTCGGGGGACGAGTGGGTCTCGCCGGGGTGCAGCAGCGAGTCCTCCGGCGGGGTGCCGAGTGCGGGGGTGATCGAGGTGATCGCACCGCTCGCCAGTTCGATCACGTGCACGCCCACACCGGCGGCCGGCAGGTGGTCGTCGAGGCCCTCGTCGGCGAACAGTTCGATCGTGACGATCGAGCCGCCGGGACGCTCGAGCACGACGAGGCGCGTGCCGCTGTCGCCGATCGAGGGCGACAGCTCCACGTCGGCGCTGCCGCGCACGATCCACACGTCGCCGGCTGGCAGCCAGCCGGCGAGGAACAGGTTGAGGGCGAGCGTGCCGGGCCCGTCGCGCCGGGCCGGGTCGACCGCTCGCGGCGCGGCGCTGTTGCTCATCACGTCGAGCGCGCTGAGGTACTGCCCACCG
>CAYZFZ010000442.1:0-2379 GCA_964477795.1 uncultured Bifidobacterium sp. | reverse complement strand
GCGGCCACCAGCGGCTTCATGATGGAGTTCGACAACCGCCACTTCTGGATGCGTCTGAAGCGGCTCGTCGGCAGCCACTTCGCCAACTACAAGGAGGCGTTCGAGGCCAACCGGCTCATCAGCAAGGGCATGATCCACCCGGTGCTCAGCCAGGTGTTCCCGCTCGAGCAGAGCGGCGAAGCCGCCTACCAGGTGCACCACAACCAGCACGAGGGCAAGATCGCCGTCCTCGCCCTGGCCCCCGAGGAAGGCCTCGGTGTCACCGACGAAGCCCTGCGCGCCAAGGTCGCCGACCAGCTCACCTGGTTCCGCCGCTGACAGTTTCGACTCAGCCGGCCGGCTCTCGGACGCGTCAGCGCACACCCGTGTGCCGTGACGCTTCCGGAAGCGTGCGGGGGTCAGGTAGTCGGCGTCGTCGACGCTGCCACCAACGCCTGCAGCGCGGTGTCGTCGAGGGTGCCGGCCGCTCGGTTCGTGACGGTGCCGTCGGCACCGACCGCCACCCAGAACGGCCACCCGGTCGCTCCGAACGCGTTCGCTGCCTGACCGGCAGCCCGTTCGCCCTCCTGGGTGTCGATGAGCACTCTGCCCGCCCACTGCTGCCCGGCCAGCCAGCTGAGCGCTTGGTCGCGCTCGGATGCTGTGACGACGAGGACCACTTCTTCGTCCCCCGGGATGGTGCCGTGCGCCATTGCACTCTGCAAGAGGGGAACCACCGACTCACAGTGTGGGCACCACTCGGCGACGAACACCACCAGGGCCGGCCCGGTCTCGCCGGCGAGGAGGGAGGACGGCTGACCGTCGCCGCCCACGAGATCGAGCGTCGGTGGCGTGGCGCCGACCGCAGGGTCTGCGGCGTCGGGCTCGTACAGCGGCAGCGAGACGCCGCCGATCGAGACGATGTCCTGCACGCCGGAGCCGACGGTCTCGGGTGCGGGCACGGTCTCGACGGTGGGTTGCGTCGGGTCCACCTCGACAACGGCGGCGATGAGGCCATCGACCCGGTCGGCGAACGCAGCGGGGATGGCGAGCGACGCCCACTGTATGTAGTCGCCGGCCGGCCAGAGCACGTAGGCACCGTCCGCGTTGGTTGCCTTCCAACCGGTCTCGCCGGCGACGGTGACAGGCTCGATCCCGCCGGTGGTCGCGAGCGTGAGGAACTGGTTGGCCAGCGGGCCGACGGTGATGGTGACCTCGCCGCTGTCCGACGAATAGGCCTGCGCGAGCGTCGGGTCGTCGTCGCCGGTCCCCATGCCCAGCAGGACCCAGCCGTCCACCGGCAGCCTCCACGGCAACCACGGCGACCCGGGCCCGGGTTGCACCTGGGCGAGCAGGTCGGCCTGCTGCTGGGCGTCGATGCCGTAGGAGGACACCGCAACGGCCTGATCGCCGATCATCTGGTAGTCGGCCAGCGACGTGTCGGCGGGTGCCATGTCGGGCGACGCGGGGCCGCTGCGCAACATGAACAGGCCACTCGCCGGGTCGCCGCCCAGGGCCCAGGCGGAGCTCGTCTCGCCCGTGAGCTGGTTCGGCAGCGTCTCGATCTCACCGGGCACGAGGTCTTGGCTGGCGAGCGTGTACCACGGGGTCACCGTGCGGATCGGGGTGGGGTCGGTCGCCGTCGTCGTGGAGGCGGGCAACGTGGTGGCCGCGTCGGTCGGTGTCGACGCGGTCTCCGGTGCGTTGCGGCGATTGACGGCAACGGCCGTTGCCGCGCCGACAACCAGGATTGCCGCTGCCGCGATCGCGAACCACCGCCCGGCACTGAGACCGGTGCGATGGGCCGCCGGCACAGCACCCTCGCTGACCCCATCCGTCACTTCGTCGAGGGCGGCCCGCAGGCGGGCGATCACGGCGTCGTCGGCCGAATCGTCGTGGAGCAGCTCGTTCATTCGGCGATCTCCTTCTTGAGGGCGGCGAGGCCGCGGTGCAGCAGCACGCGCACGCTCGTGGGCGCGCAGCCGAGCGCGTCGGCGATCTGCTCGTCGGTCCAGTCGGCCCAGTAGCGCAGCGTCACCGCCGCTCGTTGCTTGTAGGGCAGCACGGCCAGCGCGTCGAGCATCTCCTCGGTGGGCTGGGCGTACGAGCGCGGGCTGCCGGCGACCGCTCGGGCCTCGCGGCGTCGCGAGCGGATGTGCCAGCGATGCCACGAGGCGGCCCGGTTCACCACCGTGCGCCGCAGGTAGCCGGCAGGGTTGGTGAGCGTCGGCAGCCGGTGGCCGACCGCGGCCAGTGCCTCCTGCGCGATCTCCTCACCGACCTCCGGCGAGCCGACGAGCGCGGTGGCCCAGCGGACGGCGCTCGCACGATGGGTGCGGTAGAAGTCGTCGAACTCGGTGGTGCTCATCGTCCCCGCTCGCACGCCCAGTGTGCCCGTGT
>CAYZFZ010000441.1:1077-2383 GCA_964477795.1 uncultured Bifidobacterium sp. | reverse complement strand
CCGGGCTCTCGGCGACGATCCACGACAGGTCGCACGACCGTCCCGCCTCGTCGAGGGCGTCGACGAACGCCACGCGCTGCTCGGTCGTGAGGTAGCTGAGCACCCAGCTGGTGGTGATCACCGGGTGACCACTGTGTGACAGCTCGCGCACCGCGTCGCCGGCATCCGCGATCGCGTCGCCGCCGCGCACCTCTGGCGGGTGCTCGCGGCCGAGTGCGACGGCCGCGACCAGCCGCTGGAAGCGGTCGGCCTGGTCCGGCCAGACGCACGCCTCCAGCCAGCGCACCGCATCGTCGTCGTCGATCGCGATCGGCTTGAGGTCGATGCCCAGCGAGCGCGCCACGATGGGCATCGCCAGCGGCACCGGTGGCGCCCCGCGTGTGGCGCAGGAGAGCTGCACGGGCGACGGGCCGCCGACGGTGCCGCCGGGGAGGTACTCGTAGCCGTAAAGGGGCCACAGCAGGTTCAGGCCGGCGCTGCAGCCGACGTCGAGGTGGGCGAGTGGCCCGACCTCCTCGGTGAGCATTCCGAACGCCGGCAGGAACTGTGCGCAGCGACCCACCTCGTTCGTCTGCGTCGAGCGGGCGGCGATCAGGTCGCGCAGCTCGTCGCCGTGCTCGCGGGCGAACGTGCGCAGTGCAGGCATCGGGTCGTCGTCGAGCGGTACGGCGGCCAGGTTCGGGTAGTGGGCGGCGAGCGCTGCCCCGCGGCCACCGAGCAGCAGGAAGTGCACGGCAGCGAAGAGCAGCACCGGGATCTGCTGCTCGGGCGGTGCCGCCTGCAGCAACCCGGCGAGCTCGGCGTCCTCCGCGATGCCGGCCGACAGCCGTGAGTAGAGGGGCGCTCGCGCCGCGGTCGTCGCGGAGAAGTCGCGGAATCGTTGCCGGAGCTCGTCGATGGCCACCACCGGGCGCACCGTAGCCAACGCTGGGTGGCGCGGAGTCGCACGCTGAATCGATCGAGGGAAGGCCGTGCCCAGCTGGCAACATGGGCGCACCATGGATCTGCTCGACGACCTTCACGCGCGTGGCCTCGTCCACGACACCACCGACCTCGCGGCGCTGCGGTCGCGGCTCGCGCAGGGGCCCATCGGGCTCTACATCGGCTTCGACCCCACGGCCGATTCGCTGCACGTCGGCCATCTGGTGGGCCAGCTGTTCATGCGCCGCTTCCAGATGGCGGGGCACGCCCCCGTCGCTGTCATGGGCGGCGGCACCGGCCTCATCGGCGACCCCTCGGGCAAATCCGCCGAACGGCAACTCCGCACCAAGGAAGAGATCGCCGAGAATGTTCGGCGGATCGAAAC
>CAYZFZ010000441.1:0-1067 GCA_964477795.1 uncultured Bifidobacterium sp. | reverse complement strand
CGTTCCGGGCTACGACCCCGGCGGGCGCAGCGAGGAACGCAACCTGCTCGACGGGGACACGCTGCGCCACAACGTCGAGCGGATCAAGCAGCAGCTGAGCAAGCTGCTCGACTTCGAGCCCGGCCCGTTCCAGGCCACGCTGGTGAACAACGCGGACTGGACGGCGCCGATCACGATGCTGGAGTTCCTCCGCGACGTCGGCAAGCACTTCACCGTCAACCAGATGACGGCGAAGGATTCGGTGCGCAGCCGCATCGAGAGCGAGCACGGCATCTCCTACACCGAGTTCAGCTACATGCTGTTGCAGGCCAACGACTTCCGTCATCTCTACGAGGCACACGGTGTCGAGCTGCAGGCGGGCGCCAGCGACCAGTGGGGCAACATCGTCGCCGGCACCGAGCTGATCCGTCGTCGCCTCGGCAAGCAGGCGTTCGCGATCACCCACCCGCTGATGCTGAAGAGCGATGGCAGCAAATTCGGCAAGAGCGCCAGCGGCTCGGTGTGGCTCGACCCCCAGCGCACCTCGCCCTATCAGTTCCGCCAGTTCTGGATGCAGTGTGACGACCAGATGGTGGGCACCTACCTGAAGATGCTGTCACTGCAGCCTCTCGAGGAGTTGGTGGTGCTGTTGGGCGAGCACGCAGCCGCACCCGAACGGCGGCTCGCTCAGCGTGCCCTGGCCGACGAACTCACGAGCGAGCTCTCGCATCTGCTCGTTGGTTCGGTCCAGCAAGACCGGTGCGAACTCGGCAGTTGCGAACGAGGCGATCAGATCGGCCCGTGAGGTGAAGCCCGCGGCCGCGACCGGTCCGGTCAGCGACACTGCGCGAACGGCGACCGACCGGGCCGACTCGAGCTCGTCGATCACAGGCGGCTGCTCGGCAAAGGCCGTCGCAGGCGGGCTCGCAGCGTTGCTCTGGTCGGAGCACGCCACCCCGAAGGCCAACAGCGCGACGACCTGGAGTCCCGAGAAGGTGTTCGGAAGCGACCGCATCGTCACGGACCCGTCGCCGTGTAGAGCGTAGTGGCGATCGTCCACGCGAGGCCCGACAGGATCGCCGCCCCCA
>CAYZFZ010000440.1:0-2397 GCA_964477795.1 uncultured Bifidobacterium sp. | reverse complement strand
CTGCGCCTGCGCGCCGACTACCTGGCGATCGTCACCATCGCACTCGCAGAGGTGATCCGCCTGGTGGTGCGCTCGGTGACGTTCAAGAAGCAGTTCGGCGGTAGCGACGGCATCAACGGCTTCGCCGAGACGTTCCGCAACGTCACACCCTTCGACGACGCCAAGCGCTACAAGCTCTACCCGTTCGACGCCTCCAACGGCACCGGCGGGATGGTGCTGCTGCTGGTGGTGTTCGGCCTGCTCAGCGTGCTCGGCGGCCGGATGATCATCGACCGCTTTGGTCGCGAGGGCTGGAACAAGCGAACCGCGTGGGCCATCGCCGCTGTCCTCACGTTCGGGTTGCTGCTGTTCATCTCCACCTACGTGGAGTACGCGGGCCTCTCGTTCAAGGCCATCGTCGTCGGCTGGGTCCTCGCCGCCGTGCTCGGCCTGTTCGTGTACATGCTGATGCGCAGCCCATGGGGCCGTGTGCTCAAGGGCATCCGCGAAGACGAGGAAGCCGTGCGCAGCCTCGGCAAGAGCGTGTACTCGTACAAGATGCAGGCGCTCATCCTCGGCGGCGTCATCGCCACCTTCTCGGGCATCATGTTCTCGCTCGACCGTGGCTCGGTGCAGCCGGACAACTACAGCCGCGACGTCACGTTCTACGTGCTCACCGCGCTCGTGCTCGGTGGCGCCGCTAAGGTGTCCGGGTCCATCGTCGGGCCGATGCTGTTCTGGGGCATCCTGTCCTTCGCCGACGTGTTCCTCAACTCGCTGTTCAAGCTGTGGGGCAACCAGATCGGCATCTTCGGCTGGAAGGCGGTCAGCAACTCCAGCCAGGTGGGCATGATCGTGCAGGGCATGATCGGGCTCATGCTCGTGCTCTTGATGGTCTTCAGACCGCAGGGCCTGTTCGGCAACCGGAAGGAGATGGCCCTCGATGGACGATGACACCACCAACACCGGCACCGCCACCAACGAGCTCAGCGAGACGGCGCGGGTCGCCCGCGCCGCCCTTGCTGGCGTGGCCCCCGAGCCGGGAGTCGCCAAGCCCGACCCGATCATGACCGCCGTCGCCGTGCGCCGTTCCTTCGGTGGCATCACCGCCGTCGACGTCGACCGGGTGGAGGTGCAACGCGGCTCGATCACCGCCCTGATCGGCCCCAACGGCGCCGGCAAGACGACGTTCTTCAACCTGATGACCGGCTTCGACACCCCCGACACCGGCACGTGGTCGTTCAACGGCCAGCCGCTGGACAAGGTGGCCGCGCACAAGACCGCCGGCATGGGCATGGTGCGCACGTTCCAGCTCACCAAGAGCCTGACCAAGATGTCGGTCATCGAGAACATGAAGCTCGGTGCCACCGGCCAGATCGGCGAGAAGTGGTGGAACGGCCTGCTGCCCTTCCGCTGGAAGGCGCAGGAGAAGGCGATTGAGGCCCGCGCCGACGACCTGCTGCGCCGGTTCAAGCTCGACCACATGCGCGACGAGTACGCCGGCACCCTCTCCGGCGGCCAGCGCAAGCTGCTGGAGATGTCGCGCGCGCTGATGACCCAGCCCGAGCTGGTGATGCTCGACGAGCCGATGGCCGGCGTCAACCCGGCCCTGAAGCAGAGCCTGAACCAGCACATCAAGGGTCTGCGCGACGAGGGGATGACCGTGCTGTTCGTGGAGCACGACATGGACATGGTGCACGACATCTCCGACTGGGTGATCGTGATGGCCGAGGGCAACATCATCGCCGAGGGCACACCCGACCAGATCTCGTCGAACCCCGCCGTGATCGACGCCTACCTGGGGTCGCACCAGGGCAAGTCGCTGCTGGAGGACCTGTGACCGATCCGTCGCTTCCCGTCGTGCTCGAAGCCACCGAACTGGTGGCCGGCTACATCCCCGAGGTCAACATCCTCAACGGCTGCAACCTGGTGGTGAACGCCGGTGAGTTCATCGGCATCATCGGCCCCAATGGCGCCGGCAAGTCCACCATGCTGAAGGCCGTGCTCGGCCAGTGCACCATCCGCTCCGGCACGGTCACGCTGGAGGGCAACGACATCACCGGGCTCAAGGCACACCAGCTGGTCAGCCGCGGCGTGGGCTATGTGCCGCAGACGAAGAACGTGTTCCAGAGCCTCACCGTCACCGAGAACCTGGAGATGGGCTGCTACCTGCGCCCGAAGGTGTTCCGCGAGCGCTTCGACTATGTCACCCAACTGTTCCCGCGGCTGCTCGAACGGCGCCACTCGCGTGCCGGTGCGCTCTCCGGTGGCGAGCGGCAGATGGTGGCGATGAGCCGGGCACTGATGCTGGAGCCCAAGCTGCTGCTGCTCGACGAGCCGTCGGCGGGCCTGTCACCGCAGCTGCAGGACGAGGTGTTCCTCAACTGCCGCGCGATCAACAAGACCGGCGTCGCGATC
>CAYZFZ010000439.1:0-2401 GCA_964477795.1 uncultured Bifidobacterium sp. | reverse complement strand
AGTACTCGCTGTTCGGCCAGGTGGTTCCCGACGACATGGACGTGGTGGCCGCTCTCGACGCGGTGGCCAACCCGTCGGACGGTGGGCCGCTGCAGCCGATCGACATCGCCTCGATCACCATCGCCGAGTCCTGACGGCGCTCACGGCGTTTGCGTCAAACACCCGGACTCACAGCACCAGCTCGCGGGCCGACAGCCTTTACGTAAAGGGGCGGCCGACGTCAGCCGAGGGCTTCGTCGATGACGAGGGTGCGGTCGCGCGACTCGCTGTAGGCCAGCACGCAGAGGGCAGCGACGACCACCACCATCGCCAGTGCCTGGGGCAGTGACACCCGCTCGTCGAGGAACACCCACGCGGCGATCGAGGCGCCCACCGGTTCGAGTTGGATCAGCACCGACGTCACCGACGCGTCCACGCGCGGTTGCGCCCAGGCCACCAGGCCATGGCCGGCGATGCCCGGCCCGATCGCAAGCAGGGTGACCCAGAGCCAGCCGGCGCCGTGGATCTGGGCGAGGTGGCTGCGGGTGACGAGCGCGAGCAGCGACACCGTCAGGGTGCCGACCAGCGTCACCGACGTCATGTAGCGCACGGTCTCCACCGTGGCGCGCACCCGCTTGGTCTGCAGCAGGTACAGCACCCACACGATCAGCGCGGCGACCGCCCAGAGGTAGCCGACCGCCTTCGTCGTGGAGCCGTCGCCCGCAGCGGGGGCGGTGACGACGGCGACGACGACACCGGTGACGGCGACGAGCGCGCACCCCACCTTCACGGTGGTGAACCGCTCGCCCATGAACGCCACGGCGACGGGGAGCGCGATGACCGGGCTGAGCGCGCCGATGATCAGTGCGACGGCGATGGTGGTGTAGTGCAGCGTGATGAAGAACACGCACAGGTTGAGCCCGAACAGGACGCCGGCGACGAAGCTGGCGCGCAGGTCGGCGAGCGACGGCCAGCGGCGCATGATCGCGGCGACGGCGAGCAGCACCGCCGATGCGATCCACAGACGCCAGAACGACAACACGACGCCGGATGCGCCGGTGGACTTCCCCAGCACACCACCGAACGACCAGAACACCGACGCCGACAGCACGGCGACGACGCCGGCACCTCGCGTGCTGGGTGCGCCCTCGGCAGCGCGCTCGGTGTCGGTGATGGCCACGGCCGCACGCTACCGAGGCCCGGGCTCGGCCCGCGGCACCTCCGCGGGCACCCGCCACTAACCTTGCAATCCGTGGCTCCCCGAACCCGCAGGGTCATCGTGCTCACGGCAGCGCTGCTGCTGTCGGCCTGCCAGCCGCCCGGCTCGCCGAGCGGCTGGGCGGCAGTGGGTGCGGCGCGCCCGGCCGGTGCGACCGACACCACGGAACCGGGCACCACCGAACCGAACACCATCGAACCGGTCACCACTGGGGCGACGTCGACCACGACCACCGAGCCCGGCGTCGCCGACTCGACGACGACTTCGGCCCCGACCGGCAGCACCGTGCCTCCCGGCGACGTCCCGGTCGAGGCCACCGGCACTGCGGTTCCCGCCGACACCAGCGTCACCGCCACCGTCGGGGCTGCCGACGTCAGCGCTGCCGCGGCCTGCCCCTCGCCGACCAACCTCACCGCCCCGGACCACTTCGTCAGCGGGTGGGTGCCCTACTGGGGCACGGATCCCAGCAGGGCCGCGATCCAGCAGCACGCCACCGACGTGGGCGACGTCTCGCCACTCTTCTACGGCGCCAACAACGACGGCACCGTGAGCCTGCTGGGGCCGCAGAGCCAGCTCAACCTCACCGTCACCGCCACCCGCAACGCGGGCCTGCCCCTGATCGTGGGGGTGTTCGACAGCACGGGCGCGGGCGTGATGAGCGGCATCCTCGCCGACCCCGCAAGTCGTACGGGGCACGTGAACAGCCTCGTCGACCTCGCGGTGTCCAAGGGCTACGACGGCATCGACCTCGACTACGAGGTGTTCGCGTTCAGCCACCCGCGCAGCGAATGGGGCGACATCAAGACGAACTGGGTGGCGTTCGTCAACGAGCTCAGCGCGGCGCTGCACGCCCAGGGCAAGGTGCTCAGCGTCACCGTCCCGCCGGTGTGGAACGGTGGCAACTCCGGCTACTGGGTGTACGGCCAGGCCGAGATCGCCAACGCGGTCGACCGGCTGCGGCTGATGGTCTACGACTACAACGTCGCCTCGCCGGGCCCGATCTCGCCCATGTACTGGGTGTGCGACGTCATCGCCTACAGCTCGTCGGTCGTGCCCGCCTCCAAGCTGCAGCTGGGCGTGCCCGCCTACGGGCGCCACTGGGTCACCCGCACCAACGTCAACGAGACCTGCCCCGACGGCGCGCTCTACAAGGAGAGCGTGCTGATGAAGGACATCGCATCAGCCGCCGCCGGGCACGTGCTC
>CAYZFZ010000438.1:0-2419 GCA_964477795.1 uncultured Bifidobacterium sp. | reverse complement strand
TTCCGCAACAGCTGATCCGCCCTGGCGCGGCGCTGCCCTACGCTGCCGTCCATGCGGGGGAGCGCACGGATCGCAGGATTGCTCGTGATGGGCGGTGTCGTGGCGGCGCTGGTGGGGCCGGGCGCGGCAGCGTCAGAGGATGAGGGCATCGGCGCCGGCGCGGGCAGCGCCACCGCACCGGCGGTGCGCGTGCACGCACCGGCCCGCACGTTCACGGTGGCCGCGGTGGGCGACTTCCTCTCCGAAGGCCTGGTCAACAACCAGGCTGCGGCCGCCGCGCCCGCTGGCGTGCGCTTCGACTACGAACCGCTGCTGCGCCCGGTGGAGCCGATGATCGCCGGCGCCGACCTGGCGATCTGCCACATGGAGACACCGATCGGGGCACCCGGTGCGCAGGTGGGCTTCGCCGGCAAGAACGCCTACGGCACGAACAACATCGCGGCCGCAGCCGAGCTGCCGGGTGATCTCGCCCGCGTCGGGTTCGACCGATGCAGCACGGCGTCGAACCACGCCAACGACCTCGGCGCCGACGGCGTGCGCAGCACGCTGGAGGCGCTGGACGGCGCCGGGCTGAGCCACACCGGCACGGCCCGCAGCGCGCAGGAGGCGGTCCCGCGGGTGTTCGACGTCGCGGGTGTCCGCGTCGGCCACGTCTCGTTCGCCCGCAACTCCAACACGGGCTTCCCGGCCGAGTGGTGGCGGGTGCGCCAGGGTGTCACCGCCGGCAACGTGATCGACGACGTCGCCGCGCTGCGGGCCGCCGGCGCCGAGGTGGTGATCGTGTCGCTGCACGTCTACGTCGAGATGCAGACCGCGCCGACGACGGAGGATCGGGCCGTCGTGCGCGACATCATCGCCGGGGCCCACCCCGACCTGATCATCATCCACGGCCCCCACGTCGTGCAGCCCGTCGAGCGCGTCGGCGGCACGCTCGTCTTCTGGAGCCTGGGCAACTTCATCTCCGGCATGGGCGTCGCCAACCGCGGCAAGTACTCCGACCCGCGCACCCTCGACGGCTTGCTGGCCAGCGTGCGCTTCACCGAGCAGGCGGACGGCTCGTGGGAGACCGAGCCGTGGACGGTGCTGCTGTGCAACGTGGTGGGCAGCCGGGTGGTCTACCCCGGCCTCACCACGCTCGCCGACCCGGCGACGCCGGATGGCCTGCGCACCCAACTCGACGCGTGCGTGGCGCGCAGCTCGGCCGTGGTCGACGGGCTGCACTGACGGCAGGGTCTTCCTTCCCTGGCAGGTCTGCCGGCCCGGCGCGACAAGGAACGTGGCGCACCCGCGACCAGAGGAGGTCTCCTCATGAACATCAGCGCGCAGGTCGGCGACGCGATCGTCGTCGACAACATGGAGCTCGGTCATCCCCGCCGCCAGGGCGAGGTGCTCGAGGTGATCGGCGAGGGCGACCGGCAGCACTACCGCGTGCGGTGGGACGACGGCCACGAATCGCTGTTCTTCCCCGGCTCCACCGCCCACGCCGTGCACCTCGACGCCGACCACTGACGCCGACCACTGACCGGCCGCGCAGCACCGCTCGCCGTGCAGGACTTCGTTCTCTGACGTCGTCGGGGCGCGCGCGGTACAACGAAGTCATCCCCACGGGGCACACGAAAGGAGGAGTCATGAAGCACGGAACGATCACCAAGCCGGAAGCCACTCGTTGGCTCCCGGAGTTCCCCGAGATGCGCCGCCTGTTCGACGGCCTGCCCACCTTCTTCAGCGGCTTCGACGCGATGAAGCTGGAGGAGCTGATGGACGGCGACACGTACGTGGTGCGCGCCGAGCTGCCCGGCATCGATCCGGAGAAGGATGCCGATGTGTGGGTGGCCGACGGGATGCTGCACATGAAGGCCGAGCGCACGCTGGACGAGAAGACCGAGAAGGACGGGACCTTCCGCTCCCGAGTTCAGCTACGGCGCGTTCCACCGGGCAGTGGCGCTGCCCAAGGGAGCGGTCGCCGACGATGTGACGGCCACATACAAGGACGGCGTGCTGGAAGTGCGCCTGCCGGTGCGGCCGATCACCACACCCACGGCGAAGGTGCCGATCAGCAGGAGCTGACCGACGGTGCACGCACCGGGGCGCCGCTCGCGCGACGCCCCGGCGGCGCGTGGAGGCTGGGAGTCAGCCGGCAGTGAGGCTGGGCGTCAGCTCGCGGCGAGCGAGAGCCGGCCGTCGACCACGTCGACCGTCACCGTGCCGCCCTCGCCGACGCCGCCGCCGAGGATGAGCAGCGCCGCCGGATCGGCGATCTCGCGCTGGATCACCCGCTTCAGCGGGCGGGCGCCGAAGGACGGGTCGTAGCCCTCGTGCGCCAGCCAGCTCATCGCAGGCTCGCTGATGGTGAGCGTGATGCGGCGCTCGGCCATCCGGGTGCGCAGCCGCTCGAGCTGGATGGTGACGATCCGCTGCA
>CAYZFZ010000437.1:0-2427 GCA_964477795.1 uncultured Bifidobacterium sp. | reverse complement strand
GGAAGATCCAGCCGTAGCCGGGCATCGGGTTGCCGTTGCGATCCTTCACGTCGAGCGCGGACTCGATCCACGGGTCGTCGTGCTTGGGCGACTCCCAGTACGTGCGGATGGCAGTGCCGTAGGGCCACTCGCGTGTGCGAAACGTGCCCAGCGCGCGGCCGAAGCGGCTGTTCGCGCCGTCGGCCACGATCACGTAGCGGGCATGGATCTCGCGGATGCCGCCGCCCTTCGTGGCCACCGTCGCGCCGCGGACGAAGCCGCGGTCGACGATCGGCTGCAACGCCTCGTGCCCCTGCAGCAGCGTGGCCCCGGCGGCCTCCGCGTTCGCGGCCACCAGCTGGTCGAGGTCGCGCCGGCGCACGACGTAGCCGTGCTGCGGGTACACGGGATGGCTGGGCCACTGCAGCTCGAGCTCGCGGCCCATGCCGGTGGCGCGCAGGCCCGAGTAGCGGTGGTACGCCTCCAACGGCTGCGCCAGCCCCATCAGATCCAACTGGTGCACGGCGCGCGGCGTGAGGCCGTCGCCGCAGGTCTTCTCGCGCGGGAACGTCTTGCGCTCGACGATGGTGACGTCGTGGCCCAGCGACGCCAGCCAGTAGCCGGCGGCGGCACCGGCCGGGCCACCGCCGATGATCAGCACCTCTGTCGTCAACGGCTGGGTCTGCAACGGCTGGGTCGTCGACGGCTGACTCGTCGACGGCTGGGTCGTCCCCTGATGAGGCGTCGGATCGGAGGTTGCCACGTCGTCGGTCACGGGGAACAAGTGTGGCCGCTTCCTCGCGGAAGCGGCCACATCGACGGAGAGTCCGGTGACGGAGCTGGATCAGCT
This sequence comes from uncultured Bifidobacterium sp., assembly GCA_964477795.1. GTDB lineage: Bacteria > Actinomycetota > Acidimicrobiia > Acidimicrobiales > Ilumatobacteraceae > UBA668. The sequence continues at coordinate 1,598 of CAYZFZ010000437.1, read as the reverse complement.
GTCGGCGGCGGTGCCGGCCTTGGGAACGCTGCCGATCTCGAGGATGCCCTTGTCGGCGATCACCGTGTGCAGGTTGTCGAAGTTGGCGGCACCGGTGACGAGCGCGGCGTAGACGGGCGAGTCGGTGGCACACCAGAGCGCGAACTCCTCGGTGTCCTCGGCGACGCCGCCCAGGGCGTAGCGCTCGTCGCACACCGCGCCGAGGATCTCGGCCTCCGTCTGCTGGCCCTTCTGTGCCGGCATCAGGCCGTTGGAGCCGGCGATGTGCGCGCCGCCCTCGCGGTTCGGGTCGCCGGCGATCGTGATGCCCGCCGCGGTGTAGGCGGCCGTGCCGAGGTACACCCAGCGGATCTGATCTTCGATGTGCGGGAAGGTGGCGATCGCCGAGCCGTCGGTGAACGCGTACGCACCGCCGGCCACGCCGGCGCCGCCGGCCTGGTGGCAGCCCACGCAGTTGTTGGCGTACACCGTGGCGCCGGTGCCCATGGGGCCGCTGGCCTTCACCGGCTCGGGGCGCAGCGCGATCACGTACATGAACGCCCACAGGGGAAGGATGCTGAGCGTGACCATCGCCCACACGGGGATCTTCTTGCGCGCCTTGTAGGCGGCCACGACGGGGATGTCGGGCTTCGCAGGGGGCGGGCCGGCGGGCACGACCTCGGCCTTCGGGGCGGCCACGGCGGGCGCCGACGAGGCACTGACGGCAGGGCTGGTGGCAGACGGCGCAGCGGCGGCAGCGGCATCGCCGCCGGCCTTGCGTGCTTGGCTGCGCTTCAGCAGGTGCTCGGGAATCTCTGTCACGGATCGAACGATAGACGCCGGGGGGCAGGAATCGGGAAATCCGCCGGGTGCGGGGTTCCGCCGGCCCCGGTCCGGCGGACCTCGTGCACGAGTTCACAACGGGGACGCGTGCACCGACGTCGCGTGGTAGACCGAAGCAGTGCCACCGGCTCCCGGGTCTGGTTCGTGTCGCGTTCTCGCGGGCGAACTGGTCTTGACCATGGGTGTGGTGGCTACAGTTTGTGCAGCAGTTCACGAGGAAGGGCAGCGCAGTTGCTGATTGCATTCGAAACCAACCCGCTCAAGTGGCCCGGGATGAACGAGGCGTTCCTCTTCTCGTTCCTGCTCAGCACTGGGCTCGCGCTGTTGGTGATCCCCTACTCCAAGCGCCGCCCGAAGGGCACCCCCACCACCTGGGGTGAAGCGATGCTCGCCTCCGTGTTCGCGTTCGGCCTCATGTTCGTCGCCTTCGGCATCGTCCCCGACAAGTTCATCGCCCACGCGGATGCCGAGCTCGGCTGGAACAAGAACCTGATCATCTACGGCCCCGGCGACATCTTCAAGCCCAAGGCGCTCGGCGGCAACTTCCCCTTCACCATGTCGTACGAGGCCGTCCGCGACATCGTCGTGATCGTCATCCACGTGTGGTACTTCGGCCTGCTGATCTTCCTGTGGGGCGTCTGGCAGAAGCGCGGCGACGGCAAGCCCGGCACCGAACTGGCCACCAGCACCTTCGGCCGCCCCTTGGTGAAGAAGAGCTGAGATGGCCAAGACCGACGCCAACCCACCACTGATGCCCTACACCGACGAGTACCAGC
>CAYZFZ010000436.1:0-2480 GCA_964477795.1 uncultured Bifidobacterium sp. | reverse complement strand
CATCGAGGCCATGCAAGTGGCGATCGCCGCCTGCGAAGCGCGCGGCTGGCTCAACGGGGCTGGCTCGGTGGCCGGTGTGATGGGCAGCGAGTTCGTCTTCCGGCTGCACGTGCGGGTCGGCGCCGGCGCGTACATCTGCGGCGAGGAGACGGCACTTCTGGAAAGCATCGAGGGCAAGCGCGGCGTCGTGCGTGCCAAGCCTCCGTTGCCTGCCATCGAGGGCCTGTGGGGCAAGCCGACGGTCATCAACAACGTGCTCAGCCTCGCTGCACTGCCCTCCATCCTGGCCGACGGGTCGGCCGCCTATGCGGCCATCGGCCTCGGCCGCAGCCGCGGTACCCAAGTGGTGCAGGTGGCAGGCAACGTGGCGCGTGGCGGCATCTTCGAAGCAGCGTTCGGCATCACCGTGCGCGAGTTGGTCGAGCAGTTCGGCGGCGGTTCCGCCAGCGGTCGCCCGGTTCGCGCGGTGCAGGTGGGCGGCCCGCTGGGTGCGTACCTGGCGCCACACCAGTTCGACCTGCCCATCGACTACGAGGCCTTCGCTGCCGCCGGTGCGTTGCTGGGCCACGGCAGCATGGTGGTCTTCGACGACACGGTCGACATGCTGGGTCAGGCTCGCTTCGCGATGGAGTTCTGCGCCATCGAATCGTGCGGCAAGTGCACGCCGTGCCGCATCGGCAGCACTCGCGGTGTGGAGCTGATCGACAAGATCATCGCCGGCGAGCGCACCGACGAGCACATGGCCATCCTGATGGACCTGTGCGAGGTGATGGCCGACGCCTCACTGTGTGCGATGGGTGGCTTCACCCCGTTGCCGGTGCGCAGCGCCATCGCCAACTTCGCCGCCGACTTCCACGATCACCCGCACCCCAACCTCACGACCGGAGCACACGCATGACGCTGAGCCTCTCGTTCTTCGGCGAGCACGGTGTGCTCGAGGAGCACCGCCTCCACGACCGCGACATGGGTACACCCCCGGCAGATCGCTCGCGTGTGGGTTCGGCCGACACTGTCGACGTCACCATCGACGGTCAGCGCGTCACCGTCGAGCCGGGCACATCGGTGATGCGCGCCGCTGCCATCTGCGGTGTCGACATCCCCAAGCTGTGCGCCACCGACTCGCTCGATCCGTTCGGCTCGTGCCGGCTGTGCCTCGTCGAGATCGACGGGCGCAAGGGCACGCCTGCCTCGTGCACCACGCCGGTGGCACCCGGAATGTCCGTCACCACTCAGTCGCCGAAGCTCGAGCGCCTCCGGCGTGGGGTGATGGAGCTGTACATCAGCGACCATCCGCTCGACTGCCTCACCTGCGCTGCCAACGGCGACTGCGAGCTGCAGGACATGGCCGGCGCGGTGGGCCTGCGCGACGTGCGGTACGGGTACGCCGGCGACAACCACTTGGGCCTGCAGCACGACACCAGCAACCCGTACTTCACGTTCGACTCCTCGAAGTGCATCGTGTGCTCGCGCTGCGTGCGCGCCTGCGAGGAGGTGCAGGGCACGTTCGCGCTCACCATCGAGGGTCGCGGTTTCGGTTCTCGTGTCGCGGCGGGCGCCAACGGCAACTTCTTCGACAGCCCGTGCGTGTCGTGCGGCGCGTGCGTGCAGGCGTGCCCCACCGCCACGCTCACCGAGAACTCCGTCATCGAGATGGGCCAGCCGCGCCGCACCGTGCTCACCACCTGCGCGTACTGCGGTGTCGGCTGCTCGTTCAAGGCGGAGATGCAGGGCGAGACCGTCGTGCGCATGACGCCGTACAAGAACGGCGGCGCCAACGAGGGCCACTCGTGCGTGAAGGGTCGCTTCGCCTGGGGCTACGCCAGCCACGCAGACCGGCAGCTGCACCCCATGATCCGCGAGCAGATCACCGACGAGTGGAAGGTCGTGTCGTGGGACGACGCGATCGCATTCGCCGCCGGCAAGCTGCGCGACATCCAGGCCCGCCACGGCGTCGGCGCGATCGGCGGCATCACGTCGTCGCGCTGCACCAACGAGGAAGTGTTCGTGGTGCAGAAGATGGTGCGCACCGCGTTCGGCAACAACAACGTCGACACCTGCGCTCGCGTGTGCCACTCGCCCACGGGCTTCGGCCTGTCGCAGGCGTTCGGCACCTCGGCGGGCACCCAGGACTTCAAGTCCGTCGAGGTCGCCGACGTCGTGCTGCTGATCGGTGCCAACCCCACCGACGCCCATCCCGTGTTCGCCTCGCGGTTGAAGCGGCGCCTGCGCGAGGGTGCCCAGATCGTCGTCGTGGATCCGCGGCGCATCGACCTCGTGCAGAGCCCGCACATCCGTGCCGCCCACCACCTGCAGCTGCGGCCGGGCACCAACGTGGCCGTCGTCAACGCGCTCGCACACGTGATCGTCACCGACGACCTCGTCGACCACCGCTTCGTGCAGGAGCGCTGCGACCCGGCGGAGTTCGCGGCCTGGGCGGCGTTCGTTTCCCAGCCGGAGAACAGCCCCGAGGCGCTCGAGGT
>CAYZFZ010000435.1:0-2483 GCA_964477795.1 uncultured Bifidobacterium sp. | reverse complement strand
GGCGACGTCGGCCAGGGTGTGCTGCGCGACCGCCGCGTGCTCGCCGAGGAGGGTGTGGTCGTCGTCATCGTCACGGTGGACATCGAGACCGGCAAGGTGCTCACCGGGCCGGAGATCATCACCCGCGGCTGGGTGTACGCGCCGGAGGCCGAGGATCTGCTCGACGAGGCCTGCGATCGGGTCGCCGCGGTGGTGGAGCAGTCGCTGGCCAACGGGGTGCGCGACGTCGAGTCGCTCGAGCGCGACGTGCGCCGGGCCGCGGGCAGGTTCGTCAACGAGCGCACGAAGCGCAGGCCGATGATCGTGCCTGTGGTGATGGAGACCTGAGGAAGCAGCACGCGATGGCGCAACGAACGCACACGGCACGCCTTGGGTTCGCCGTGCTCCTGCTCGTCCCTCTGGCGTGCAGCGACGACCCCAGCCCCGCCGCCGACTCCACCGTCTCGCCGGCGTCGACCGTGCCCGCGCAGACGGCCGACCCGGCGGACACGGGGGCGGACGAGCTGCCGATCCTCGACCAGATCCCGGTCGCAGTCGCGGCGCTCGAGCAGCAGCTGGGCGGCCCCCAGGACTACTTCGAGATCAACGCCACCGCGCGGCTGGTGAACCTGTTCGTGGCGCTCAACGCCGGCACGGTCGCGCAGGCGTGGCTGTACCTCGACGGGACGCTGACGTCGGAAGAGGGCCAGGCTGCATCCGGTGGCACGTTCCAGGCGGCCGACGCGGACTTCGATCCCGAGGTGGTGCTCTCCAAGGTGCTCACCGACGTGCCCGACATCACGATCGAGAGCTTCTACATCCACGGCGACGGCCAGGGCAACGTGCTCTACGGGGTGCTCGCCACCTCGGCCAAGGGCGGGGGACTCGACATCGTCCTGGGCGCGGACGGCACGGTGAAGTCGGTCGACCCGGTCACCTGACGGCGGGCGTGTGCGCGCTCTGTCGCGCGCCCCCTTGGTACCGTAACTGCAATGGCTACGTGGGGTCCGTCGAACCAGCGCTCGAAGTCGGCCGTGCCGGCGCGCAGCTCGGCGTCGCGCACCGGCAGCAGCCGCGCGGGCTCCTCCGCATCGCAACCGGCCGACACCCAGCCCATGCGCCGGCGCGATCAGGCGTCCGCGGAGATGCGTGAAGCGGTCGCCGGGCGCGAGGACGAGTTCATCGGCATCGGCTTCATCGTCGTCGGTGTGCTGCTGGCGCTGGGCATCTACTTCAACCTGGCCGGTCCGCTCGGCCGTGGCATCGAGACGCTGGTGGGCTGGTTCACCGGCCTCGGGCGGTTCATCGTGCCGATCGCGCTCACCGCCATCGGTGTCGCGCTGGTGCGCAAGGGGCGCAGCGGGCACCGCTTCCGCCTCGCGATCGGCTGGGGCATCACGTCGCTGGCGGTGCTCGGCCTGCTGCACGTGGTGAAGGCGCCGGAGAAGGGTGTCGGCGGGCTCGATTCGCTCGGCAAGGCGGGTGGCTGGCTGGGCTGGCTCGTCGGTGCACCGCTGCGCAGCCTGGCCGCCTCCGGCGGTGCCGTGGTCATCCTCGCCGCAGTCTTCCTCGGCGGAGTGCTGCTCATCACCGGCGCATCGCTGCGCACCTTGGCGGGGCAGACAGCACGCGGCGTCGGCGCCGTCGCAGTGCCCGTCGGGCGCAAGGCCCGCCAGGTGTTCGGCGACATGGCGACGCTGAAGAGCGACCGTGAGGGCGACGTCACGGGCGAGCTGCCGCCGCCGCAGCTGTACGACTTCGCCGCCGACTCCGAGTGGGCCGACGAGCCGTCGAAGCCCAAGCGACTGCGGGCGCCGCGGGCCACCCCGGCGCTGCCGGCCGGGCCGGGCGAGCAGGAGGTGCTCGATCTCGGGCCGAGCGCCCAGGCCGGGCAGTGGACGCTGCCGCCACTGAGCTACCTGCCGCGCAGCACCACGCAGACGGTCAACAAGGCCGAGGTGGAGGCGCGCGGCCGCACCCTGGTGGAATCGCTGGCATCGCACGGTGTGGAGACCAAGCTGGTCGGCCAGACGGTGGGGCCCACGGTCACCCGTTACGAGCTCGAGTTGGGTGCCGGTGTCAAGGTCGCCCGCATCACCAGCCTCAACCGCGACATCGCGTACGCGATGGCCGCCACCGACGTGCGCATCCTGGCCCCCATCCCCGGGCGGTCGGCAATCGGTGTCGAGGTGCCCAATCACACTCGCCAGCTGGTCAGCCTGGGCGACATCATGACCGCGTCCGAAGCCAAGACCGCCACGCACCCGCTCGACGTCGCGATCGGCAAGGACATCGCCGGTCGCGCCGTGTTCTTGAACCTGTCCACCACCCCCACCTGCTCCTAGCGGGCCCCCCCGGCGCCGGCAAAGGGACGAATTCCCCCTTCATCGCCGAGACGCGCGGCATCACGGCCCCGCCCATCGTCATCAGCAACCTGCTCACCAGCCCGCAGGCCGTGGCGATCAAGAACGTCGGCAAGATGGTCGGCGACCGCGAGGTGATCG
>CAYZFZ010000434.1:0-2484 GCA_964477795.1 uncultured Bifidobacterium sp. | reverse complement strand
CCGGTGTCGATGCTGACCGGGCAGGCCAGCACGCACAGCGAGTCGGCGGCGCAGGTCTGCACCGCCGCATAGGAGTAGTCCGGCTCGATTCCGGGGACGCCGGCGGCGACATCGCGCAGCAGCGCGATCCGTTGCCGCGGGGTGGTGGTGACGTCCTTGCTCGGGCAGCTGGGCTCGCAGTACCCGCACTCGACGCACCGGTCCACCTGCGGATCGACCAGCTCGGGCCGTTTCAGATCGGTCAGATGGGCGTCGGCGGAAGTCGCAATGATCACCCCGGGATTCAGCACACCGTCCGGGTCGAGCAGCCGCTTGAGTTTGCGCATCACGTCGTACAACTCGGCCCCGTACTGGCGCTCCACGAACGGCGCCATCGCTCGGCCGGTGCCGTGCTCGGCCTTGAGCGAACCGTCCGCGCCGAGCACCAGATCCACCAGCTCGTCGGTGAAGCCGGCCAGCGCCTCTACCTGCTTGGGGTCGCGCAGATCGGGGTCGATCATGAAGTGCAGGTTACCGTCCTTGGCGTGGCCGAAGATCACCGAATCGCGATACCCGTACGAGGAGCAGAGTTCGGCGAGGCTGCCCACCGTCTCGGTCAGCGCCGGCAACGGCACCACGATGTCTTCGAGCAGCGCCGTCGAACCAGGACGCCGAGCGCCGGCGACCGCCGTGTACAGGCCTTTGCGCACCTGCCACGCCCGCGCCCGGGTGACCGGGTCGGCGGAGAACGCGGCCGGCCCGAGCGAGGACAGCCCGGACAGGCCGGCGACCACGGCATTCAAGTCGGCGACCCTGCCAGCCAGCTCGTCGCCATCGTGGCCCTGAGCCTCCACGAGCAGCGCGGTGTGTTGCCGGACGTCGAGCCCGGCCAGCACGTCCAGCGGATTGGGCAGCGCCTGCGCCACCCGGAGCGACGCGGCGTCCATCAGTTCGGCGGTGCGGGCACCGGCGCCGACCAGGCCGGGCAGCGCCTCGGTGGCCCGAGCGATGGTGTCGAAGATCAGCAGCGCGGTCGCGGCCTTGGCCAGCAGCGGCACCGTCTCGAAGGTTGCCGAAGCGATGAACCCCAGCGTCCCCTCCGAACCGATCATCAGATGGGCGAGGATCTGCAACGGCTCGTCGAAGTCGAGGAAGGCGTTGACCCCGTAGCCCATGGTGTTCTTCATCGAGAACTGGTGCCTGATGCGCTCGACCGATACCGGATTGCCCCGGACGCGGTCGCGAAGCCGAGCCAGCCCCGTCCACAACTCCGGTTCGACCGCCTTCAGGTGCGCATCGGCATCGGCCGCCGAGGTGTCGATCACCGTGCCGCTGAGCAGCACCAGCTCGAGCGCCGACAACGTGCGATAGGTGTTCATGGTGGTGCCGCAGGCCATCCCCGAGGAGTTGTCGGCCACCACCCCGCCGATGGTGCAGGCGATCTCACTGGCCGGGTCCGGCCCGAGGATGCGGCGGTACGGCGCGAGCCGGGCGTTCACCGCCCGCACCGTCGCCCCGGGCTGGCAGCGCACCCGGGCCCCGCCGTCCAGCACCTCGATGTCGCGGAAGCCGCGCCGGGTGTCGATCAGCATGCCATCGCTGACCGCCTGTCCGGACAGCGAGGTGCCGCCGGAGCGGAAGGTGACACCCACCCGGTGCTCGCGAGCCACCGCGATCGCCCGGGCCACGTCGGCGGTGCCGGCCGCCAGCACCACGGCTTGGGGCCGCAGCAGATAGTGCGAGGCGTCGTGGGCGAATCGAGAGAGATCGATCGCCCGGTCGGTGACCAACTCGTCGCCGATCGCCTGCCTCAAGGCCCTCAGAAAGCTGCCGTCGACCATGGTCGCTCCCTTTGCACAGGCCTGACCATAGAAACGTAAGATGGTTGATGGTCAGATGTCAAGAGAAACTGACATACTGCGGCGGTGGCAGCGAGGAACGACCCGGCGCGGGTCGAGTGGCAGCAGATCCCCCGGATGCGTGCTTATGAGCTGGTGATCCGGCAGATCGAGGACCAGATCCTGGCCGGCGCGCTGCACGTCGGCGATCAGCTCCCGGCCGAACGCGACCTGGCCGCCAAACTCGGTGTCAGCCGGGCGGCGGTGCGCGAGGCGATGCGCGCGATGGAGGCGCAGGGCGTTGTGCGATCCGGCGTCGGCGTGGGTCCCGACAGCGGCACCTTCCTGACCTCGATGCCGAGCAAGGCGCTCACCCAGTTCCTCCGGCTGCACATGGCGCTGGCCAACTTCCCGATCGAGGACGTCGTCGAGACCCGGATCATGCTGGAGCGCTGGAGCGCCCGACTGGCGGCTCGGCAGGCGTCCGCCGACGACCTGACGGCGATGGCGCAGCTCCTGGACGCGATGGACGCCGAGACCACCGACATGGCGGCGTTCAACGAACTCGACACCGACTTCCACGTGGCAATGGCTGAAGCCGCCCACAACTCCCTGATCACCGAGATGACCACCGCCATCAGGCATTCGATGCGGTCGATGGTGCTGG
>CAYZFZ010000433.1:0-2492 GCA_964477795.1 uncultured Bifidobacterium sp. | reverse complement strand
CCGAACGGGTGGTGCGCTCACTCGGGTTGCAGGACGAGATCCCGATCGCCTCGCTGGCGAAGCGCTTCGAGGAGGTGTACGTACCCGGCCGTGGCGACCCGGTGGAAGTGCCCCGCGGCAGCGACGCGCTGTTCATGCTGCAACGCATCCGCGACGAAGCGCACCGCTTTGCCAACACGTTCCACCGCGAGCTGCGCGGCAAGCGGATGACCACCAGCTCGCTCGACGGCATCCCCGGCCTCGGCGAGGCCCGCAAGAAGAAGCTCACCCAGGTGATGGGCGGCGTCAACGCGGTGAAGAAGGCATCGCTGGAGGAGCTGAAGGCGCTGTCGTTCCTGCCCGACTCCGTCGCCGACGCGATCCACGGCAAGTTCCACCCCGAGGCGGCGCCCGGCGACGCGGCTCACCAGAACACCGGGTCGTCGTCTTCCTGAGGAAGCCCGGGCAGCCCGCTCCGCCAGCGCGCGAGGATCAGCTCGCCCTGGCGGTGGGGTGCCTCGGCGCGGATCTTCTGCACCACGTGAGGCGGCGCCTTCGCCGGCGCGAGCGGGAACCTCTGGCGCGCTCCCTGCCGGCTCATGCGCAGCAGCCGCCCGATGGTGCCCCACCCCCAACCGTTCACCCGCGCCAGCGCCACCGCCTTCTGTGTGAGCCACTCGACCTCGTCCTGCAACGCCCGAGCGGCGATCAGCGCCTCCCGCGGGTCGGGCCCCAACGCCCGATCGATCATGCGGATCAACTCGTTGCGCACCTGTGACATGACAGCTCCCCACTCGCTCGACGGAGGGGAAGCCGCACGCCGACCATACCGGGAGTGACGGTGTGCGACACGGTTGGTGGGGCACCGCCGTCGGGCCGAATGCGGTGTGACCCTCCCGGACGAGCGAGTGCGCCAGACTCCGCATAGCGCTCAGCGCGCCCCGTCCCTTCCAGAGCATGGGTTGTCCTGCTCGCCAGTACGACAACGCAGGTTGCCACCCCCCGCAAGCTGGGTTGCCGTCTCTGAGAAGAGAACACCTGTCCCCGGGCACCTCCGGGCGCCCGGGCGAGCGAATGCGCCGGACCCGGCCGCAACCCCGACCCGCCGCCCCCTTCCAGAGCAAAAGCACCCCGGCTGACCGCAGCCTCGAACCCGGGGGGGAGAACACCTGGGGGAGGAGAACACACGGGGGCGCGTCCGCTGACGCGTCCGCGGTCGCGTCAGCGAAACGCGCTCAACACCTCAGCGTGCAGCGCGGCATACGTGTCGCGCCGCTCCGCAGGGGTGTCGCCGAGCGTGAAGTCGGGAATGGCGAACTCGTCGACCCCGAGCTCCACATAGCGGCCGAGCTGATCGACGAGCTGCTGCGCGCCGCCCACCAGCGAGCGGTCGGGGACGATGTGCGGCTGCGCTGCCTCCAGCGCCGCCGGCGTGGGTGTGTAGAACACCATCGCCTGCGAGGAGCGGTGCAGGCTGCCCGGGTCGCGCCCGACCGCATCGCACGCGGCCACGAAGCGCTCAGTGCGCCGAGCCACCTCGTCGGGGTCGCCCCATGTGTTCCACTCGTCGGCCCAGCGGGCGGTGAGCCGCATCATGCGCGGGCTGCCGGTGCCTACCACGATGGGCAGCGTGCCGTTGACCGGCTTGGGCGCGAACGGTGCGTCGGTCAGCCGGTAGGTGGAGCCGTGGTAGTCCACGCGCTCCTCGCGGAACAGGCGGTGCACGATCTCGAGTGCCTCCGCGAACCTGCTGACCCGCTCGCCAGGCTCCGGCAGCTCGAACCCGTACGCCGAGTGCTCCTCGACCATCCAGCCGGCGCCGAGCCCCAGCACCGCCCGGCCGCCAGAGATGTGGTCGGTGGTCGTCGCCCGTTTGGCCAGCACCACCGGGTGGTGGATCGTGACGGGGGAGACCATCGAGACCAGCCGCACGCGCGGCACGAGTGCGCCGATGCCGGCAAGCACCGTCCAGCACTCGAGCGCGTCGCCGGACTCGCCGTCGTCCACGCTGGACAGCAGATGGTCGGCGTACCAGAACGACAGGAAGTCGTGCTCGTTCGCCCAGTGCGCGAGCGACACCGTCTCGCTCCAGCTTCGGTCGTACGAGGGCCACACAGAGAACTGCATGCGCCGCACTCTACGACGCCCCCCGTACCATTGCGGCGTGAGCAACGACCTGTGGGAGACGCACGCGGAGTGGTGGATCGACGGGTTCACCGACGGCGCCGACCCGGAGTACGAGGAGCAGATCCTCCCGCTCGCTGCCCGCGAGCTCGCGGGCGCGCAGCGTGTGCTCGACGTCGGCTGCGGTGACGGCCAGGTCAGCCGGCTGGCAGCCCGGCTCGGTGCGGAGGTGGTCGGCATCGACCCCACGTGGAACTGCGTCAGCGTCGCCAACCAGCGCGGTGGTGGCGTGTTCGCCCGCGCCGGCGCAGCCCAGCTGCCCTTCGCCGACGGCACGTTCGACAGGGTCGTGGCCTGCCTCGTGTTCGAGCACATCCGCGACGTCGACA
>CAYZFZ010000432.1:0-2504 GCA_964477795.1 uncultured Bifidobacterium sp. | reverse complement strand
GCTACGGGGTCGCGCGCTGCTCGCGCCAGACCATTGGGCGCCGGTCCCTGGGGCGGTTGCTTACACTGCCGGGATGACGTGTGCTGCCGCCGCCCCCTCCCGCGCAGCTCGCACTGCCCACTGACGTGGAAGAGAACCCGCTGGAGGCGCTGAAGGGCACGGTCAGCGAGCGCATCGAGCAGCTGGAGGCGTCGCGCCGGCTGGGCCTGCCGGTGGCCACAACTCGCCGCTTCTTCGAGATCGAGGGCCTGGATCTCGGCGGCCTGCTCGCGCTGGAGCTGTTCACCACCGTCATCCCGCTGATCCTCATCGGCTTCGGCTGGTTCAGCCACTTCAGCAGCTCGCTCAGCTTCGGCGATCTGCTCATCCGCCAGCTCGAGCTGCACGGCGAGGGTGCGGGCCAGATGCGCGGGCTGTTCGGCACCGGCGCCAGCCTGAAGAGCACCTGGACAGTCGTCGGCCTCGCCAGCTTCCTGTTCTGGGGCATCCCGATGTCGTCGCAGGTGGCCAAGACCTTCGCCCGCGCCTGGCGCCGCGACCGCTTCCCGTTCACGCAGGAGGTCTGGCGCGGCGCGGTCTGGTTCTTCCTGTTCCTCGCCGCGCAGGTGGCCACCATCGCGATCGGGACGGCACACGTCGCCGGCGTGCCGCACATGGTGTTCAACGTGCTCGCCCTCGCGCCGTCGTTCGTCCTCTGGTCCACCACGCCGGCGATCCTGGTGCGCGACGGCGCGAACGGCTGGCGGCACCTGGCCTGGTGCGGCCTGGCCGGCGTGGTGCTCGATGCCCTCCTCGTCAGGGTGATGACGAGGGTGCTGCTTCCCATGCTGCTGGGCGGCTGGCAGGGCTTCGGCCCGATCGGCGCGGCGATGGCACTGATGACCTGGTGCACGGTGATCGCCGCCCTCTGGGTCATCACCGCCTGCCTCGGTGCGGTGCTGTGGGAGCGCATGGCCCCCGCCGAGCTGGTGGTCGCCACCCAGCACGCCGCGCGAGTCGGCAGCGGCAACTCGACCGGCAACGCGATCGGCAACGCGACCGGTGCCTCGACCGGCGGCCCCGTGAAGGAAGGACCGACTCCACGATGAGCACAGCCACCCCAGCCCGCGTCGTGCGCCTCGTGCGCGCCCAGCACACCGTCGAGGGCGACGGCTTCTTCGTCCGCCGCCCCTTCCCCACCGCGTCGCTGTCGCACATCGACCCGTTCCTGCTGTTCGACCACATGGGGCCGGTGGACTTCGAGCCCGGCCGCGGCGTGGGCACGCCATGGCATCCGCATCGAGGCTTCGAAACGGTGACGTATCTCCTCGAGGGTGAGGCCGAGCACAGCGACTCGCTGGGCAACCACGGCGTGCTCCACGCGGGCGACACCCAGTGGATGACAGCCGGCTCCGGCGTGCTGCACAAGGAAGGCCCGTCGGAGGACGCCCAGCGCGACGGCGGCCGCACGCACGGTCTGCAACTGTGGGTGAACCTCCCGGCAGCGCAGAAGATGACGGCGCCCGCGTACCAGGACATCCGGGCGGAGGACAACGCCCGCGACGAGCGCGATGGGGCGACCGTGCGCGTCATCGCCGGCGAGCTGTTCGGGCTGCTCGGCCCGGGCCACACCCGCACCCCGATCTCGTACGCGCACGTCACGCTCGCCGCGGGTGCGTCGGTCGCCACTCCGCTGCCGCGCGAGCACGTGGTGTTGGCCTACCCGATGACGGGCGCGTTCGAGATCGGTGGCGTGCAGGTCGACGAGGGGATCATGGCGGTGCTCGAGGGGCACCAGCTCACGCTCACCGGTGTTGCCGCCTCCAGCGAGATCATCGTGCTCACCGGCCGCCCGCTGCGCGAGCCCGTCGCCCGCTCCGGTCCGTTCGTGATGAACACCGAGGCGCAGGTGCGCCAGGCGTACCTCGACTTCGAGCACGGGTTGTTCGGCGCGCCGACCGAGTAGCTACTCGCCCAGCTCGCCGGCCCGGTAGTGGGCGCGGCACAGCAACTCGTAGCGCACCACATCGCCGAACAGGGGCTGGTCGGGGTGCTCGCCGGTGTCGCCCACCACCACTGTCTCACCGGTGTGCACGATCTGCCCGTTCACCACGCGCGCATTGTGGGTGGCGCGAGCACCGCACCAGCAGCGGGCCTCCACCTGCATCGCCACACGTTCGTCGGCCGTTTCGAGCAGGCGCTTGGTGCCCTCGAACAGCTCGCCGCGGAAGTCGGTGATCAGCCCGAACGCGAAGACGTCGACACCCAGGTCGTCGACGACGCGGCCGAGCTGGTCGCACTGCTCGGTGGTGTAGAACTGGGCCTCGTCGCACACGAGGTAGTGGATCGGCCAGTTGTCCACCGCCAGCTTGTAGATGTCCAGGTCGGGCACCACCTCGATGGCGCGGGCGGCGACGCCGAGACGGCTGGTGACCTGGGCGCCCTCGCGGTCGAGCGTGGTGAGCAGCAGCCCGTACAGCTCGCGGCTCGCGAGGTTGTGATGGATCTGCAGGGCCATCGTGCTC
>CAYZFZ010000431.1:0-2506 GCA_964477795.1 uncultured Bifidobacterium sp. | reverse complement strand
CGCCGTACTTCGACACCGCCGAGATCATCGAGCTGCACCACGACGGCAAGCTCGACGCGCCGTCGGGTACGGCGGTCACCACCGCGCAGCGGATGGCAGCGGCGAGCAGCGAGTGGGCCGCCGACCCCACCCAGCTCGAGGTGTATCCGGGCGCCCGCGGCGGTGTCGGGCCGGCCGGCATCCGCGTGCACTCGGTGCGCATGCGCGGCATGGTCGCCCACCAGGAGGTCATCCTGGGCGCGCTGGGCCAGACCATCACGATCCGCCAGGACAGCTACGACCGCAGCAGCTACATGCCGGGGGTGCTGCTCGCCTGCCGGCGCATCGCCGACTACCCGGGCCTGACGGTCGGCCTCGACAGCTTCCTGGGCGTCTGAACACGGAGGAGACCGCACATGTCCGACCTCGCCACGACGGCACCCGCGTTCGTCGAGATGGCGCACCGCATCGTCTGGTGCGTCGCCGCCACTACCGACGCGTCCGGCGCGCCGGCTACTCGCGTGCTGCACCCCGTGTGGGAGTGGGACGGCAGCGAGCTCACCGGTTGGATCGCGACGTCGCCGCAGTCGCCCAAGGCGGCGCACCTGCGCGCCCACCCGGTGCTGTCGCTGACCTACTGGGCGCCGAACCACGACACGTGCACCGCCGACTGCGCCGCCGCGTGGGACGACACGCCGGAGGGCCGTGCGGACGGCTGGAACCGGTTCCTGCACGCGCCCGCGCCGGTGGGCTACGACCCCGCCATCATCCCGGGGTGGACGTCGCCGGACGCGCCGGGCTTCGGTGTGCTGCGCCTGCAACCGCGCCGGCTGCGGGTGATGCCGGGCAGCCTGATGCTGGCCGGCCAGGGCGAGCTGCTGACCTGGCGCCGCTGATCCGGCGCGAGTGACCTGCCGCCGGCCTCGTCAGCCGAGGCTGGCGATCGCTGCGTCGTAGTCGGGCTCCTGCGCGATCTCCGGGACGAGCTGGCTGTGCACCACCGTGCCCTGCTCGTCGAGCACGACGACGGCGCGGGCGAGCAGGCCGGCGAGCTTGCCGTCGGCCAGCGTCACGCCGTAGGCGGTGCCGAAGTCGCTGCGGAAGGTGCTGGCGGTGACGACGTTGCTGAGGCCCTCGGCGCCGCAGAAGCGGCCCTGCGCGAACGGGAGATCGGCCGAGACGCACAGCACGACGGTGTTGTCGAGCCCGGCCGCGTACTCGTTGAACTTGCGCACGCTGGTGGCGCAGGTGGGCGTGTCGACGCTGGGGAAGATGTTGAGGATCACGCGTGTGCCCGAGTAGTCGGCACCGGTGACCTCGGAGAGGTCGCCCTTGGTGAGCGCGAACGAGGGGGACGAGGCGCCGACGGTGGGGAGGTCGCCGACGGTGTGGACGGGGTTGCCCCCGAGTGCAGTTTCAGCCATGCGAAGCGTTCTACCACGCTCCACAGAGGAACGTGTCAGCCTCCCTTGCGAAAGTTGCGCACGTTGGCGAGCACGACCAGAGCGATCGAGATGCCGATGATCCACAGCTGATACCGGTTGGTGAAGTCGATCACCGACTTGACCTCGGGCTCGAACTGATGGGCCAGCCACCACAGCAGCGTCAGCCGAAGGCCCATGCCGACGGCGAACATCGGCAGCAGCCGCCGCCAGCTGGTGCGGGCAGCGCCGGTGAGCGCCCAGACGATGTTGCTGCCGACGAAGAACGGCACGACGAACCACTCCGCCTTGGCGACCTGCTCCTCGAACTTGCGCACCTGCTGCTCGGGCATGCCGAGGAAGCGCCAGAACCAGCGCAGCGCACGGTCGCCGTAGGCGCGGCCGACGAAGTGGCACACGACGGCAGCGATGCCGACGCGCAGGGTGGCGATCAGCGTCCAGACGAAGGGCCCGATGTCGCTGGGCACGGTGAGGACGAGGTAGCGGTTCCGTGAGGACAGCGCGAGCAGCGCCGCCGGCCGGTCGTCGAGCAGCGAGGCCCAGAAGGCGGCGGCCAGGTTGGTGCACACGACGAGCGCCACGAACGCCACCACCCACAGCACCGCCAGTCGCGGGGGCGCTGCGGGAAGGATCTCGGTTCGTTCGTCGTCGGTCACGTGCGCGCACACTATGCGGCCCCGACCGCCGGGGCGCAGCAAGGGGAGGGTTTCGTGCGACGTTCTGTCGTGAGGTCGGTGGGGATGGCAGTGGCGTGTGCGGCGGCGTTGGCTCTCGCGGCGTGCGGTGAGGACCGCGACGACAGCCAGCGGGCGGCCGCGGCGGCATCCACGGTGGCACCGGCGTCGACGACCGCTGCCGCCCCGACCGAACCCCCCACGGCCGACACCGCCACTGTCGAGACGTTCCCACCGAACGGCGAGAGCTCGAAGATCGTCGCGCTCGACAACAACTTCCTGCCGCAGACGCTGACGGTCGCCGCCGGCACGGAAGTGGTGTTCAACAACAACGGCCGCAACGACCACAACATCATCCCGGTCGGCGATCTCGAGACGGTGTCGTGGGGCGTGCAGGCCGAGGTGTTCAAG
>CAYZFZ010000430.1:0-2517 GCA_964477795.1 uncultured Bifidobacterium sp. | reverse complement strand
ACACCACCGTCGCCTACGGCCCCGGTGAGTCGCGGTGGGTCGAGGAGAAGCGGCACTACGCCAAGCCGATCCCGATCTCCCAGACGGTGGCGCTCGACCGCGAGCGCTGCATCCTGTGCGACCGCTGCACCCGCTTCGCCGACGAGGTGGCCGGCGACGCGCTGATCCACTTCAGCGGCCGCGGCAACAACACCTACATCACCACCTACCCCGACGAGCCGTTCAGCAGCTACTTCAGCGGCAACACGGTGCAGATCTGCCCCGTCGGCGCGCTCACCTCGAAGCCGTACCGCTTCAAGGCCCGCCCGTGGGATCTCACCCAGCAGGAGAGCACGTGCACCACGTGCGCCGTGGGCTGCCGCACCGCCGTGCAGAGCAGCCGCGACGAGCTGCTGCGCTACGTGGGCGTGGACAGCGACCCGGTGAACCACGGCTGGCTGTGCGACCGCGGCCGCTTCAACTTCGAGTCCGTGAAGAGCGGCGAGCGCGTGCTGGGCCCGCTCGTGCGCAGCGCCGACACCCTGCAGCCGGCGTCGTGGAACGCCGCACTCGCCGAGGCCGCATCGCTGCTGAAGGACGCCGCTGCGGCCGGTGGCCCCAACAGCATCGCCGTCATCGGCGGCGCACGCGGCACCAACGAGGACGCGTTCGCCTGGGCCCGGCTCGGCCACGAGATCATCGGCACGCCCAACGTGTACGCCCAGATGGGCGACGGGCTGCCGGTCGGCCTGCTCGGCCTCGACCGGGCCACCATCGACGAGGCCGCCTCCGCGAGCACGATCGTGCTGCTCGGCCCCGACCTGAAGGAAGAGCTGCCGGTGCTGTACCTGCGCCTGCGCGCAGCGGCCGAGGGCAGGCGCAGCCGCATCCTCGAGTTCACGCCGAAGCAGACCGGCCTCTCGCGCTACGCCTGGCGCAGCATCGGCTACGAGCCGGGCAGCCAGGTCGCAGCCGTGCAGGGTGCGCTCACCGACGACGCCGTCGCCGCCCAGCTGGCCAGTGGCAGTGTCGTCGTCGTCGCCGGCCGGGCGAACCTCGCCGAGTCGTCGGCGGCGACGGTCGCGGCACTGCGGGCGCTGCTCGCGGCGGTGCCCGGTGCGAAGGTGCTGCCGGCGTTCCGCCGTGGCAACGTCGTGGGCGCGCTGCAGGTCGGGTTCCGCCCCGCCTCAGGTGGCCTCGACACGCGTGGCGCGCTGCAGGCGGCGGCCGACGGCAAGATCGAGTGCCTCGTGCTCGTCGGTGCCGACCCGCTCGCCGACTTCCCCGACACCGGCCTCGCCCGCCGGGCACTGGCCGGTGCCCGCCGGATCATCGCCGTCGACACGTTCCTCACCCAGTCGTCGTCGCTCGCCCACGTGGTGCTCGCCGCCAGCGCCTACGCGGAGAAGGCAGGCACCACCACCAACATCGAGGGCCGCGTCAGCACGGTCGCCCGCCAGGTCACCCCTGCCGGTGCCACCCGCCCCGACTGGATGATCGCCGCCGAGCTCGCGCTCGAACTCGGCGGCGACCTCGGCTACGGCGACGTCGACGAGATCACCGACGACATCGCGGCGAAGGTGGCCGGCTACGGCGCCGTCACCTGCGAGGCGTTGGCCGCCCACAGCGACGGCGTCCTCGCCGGCGTGCCCTCCGAGATCGACCCGATGAACAACGTCGAGATCTCCGTCGGCGAGCGCAACGCCTACGACTTCCGGCTCGTGGTGGGCCGCACGCTCTACGACCAGGCGGTGGGCACGGCGCAGTCGCCGTCGCTGTCCCACCTGGCGCGCGGTTCGGCCGTCCACCTGCACCCGCTCGACATCGAGCGTGTCGGCACCACCGAGGGCACCGACGTCAAGGTCATCGGCCGCCGCTCCACCGTGGTGTTCACGACGGTGGCCGACGACACGGTGCTGCGCGGCACGGCCTTCGTGCCGTTCAACAACCCGGGCCCGAACGTCGGCGACCTCATCGACTGCTTCGCCACTGTCAACGACGTACGAATCGAGAACCTGTGATGTTCGCGTCGGACTCCCTCCTCGACGGCATCACGCTGTTCAGCACCGCCTTCCTCGTGGTGCTCATCAAGGTCGTCGTCATCTTCGTCGTCGGTCTCGTCGGCACCATGCTGATGGTGTGGTTCGAGCGCAAGGTCATCTCGTTCATGCAGAACCGCATCGGCCCGGACAAGGCCGGCCCCAAGGGCTTGCTGCAGACGCTCGCCGACGGCACCAAGCTGTTCTTCAAGGAGGATCTGATCCCCGAGAAGTCCAGCCGTTTCGTGTTCAAGCTGGCCCCCTACCTCGCGTTCGTTCCCGCCTTCCTGGTGTGGAGTGTGATCCCGCTCGGCGGCAACTTCGCGGGCGGGCGCGACGGCACCGTGGAGATCCTCGGCAAGTCCACCAAACTGCAGCTCGCCGACCCGCCCGTCGGGGTGTTGCTGCTGCTCGCGCTCAGCAGCATCGCCATCTACGGCATCATGCTCGCCGGCTGGAGCTCGGGGTCGAAGTACCCCCTGCTCGGTTCGGTGCGCGC
>CAYZFZ010000429.1:0-2549 GCA_964477795.1 uncultured Bifidobacterium sp. | reverse complement strand
CGTCTGATGTCGGCCAATCGGCTCAGCCCGCTCGACGCGCAGCACCGCGCGCTCCGAGCGAAGATGGTGCCCTTCGGCGGGTGGGACATGCCAGTGGCGTATCCCGCGGGCACGATCGAGGAGCACCTTGCGTGCCGCCGTGATGCGGTGGTGTTCGACGTGTCGCACCTCGGCACGGTGCGCGTGGAGGGGCCCGATGCGCTCGGGTTGCTGCAGGCGGCCTTCACCAACGATCTCACCAAGGTCGCGCCGGGTCGCGCCCAGTACACCCACCTGCTCGACGAGGTCGACGCGTCGGTGCTCGACGACATCATCGTGTGGTGGGTGCGCGACGACGTGTTCGATGTGATGCCCAACGCCTCCAACACCGACCGCGTGCGCGCCGCGATCGGCGGTATCGAGACCACCCGCGAGCGGGCGGTGCTCGCCGTGCAGGGCCCGCGGGCGAAGGAGCGGTTGGCGGCGGTCTTCGCCGCAGCCGCCGAGGTGCCTCGCTTCCGGGTGCGCGAGCTCGACTGGCACGGTGCAGATTGCGTCGTTGCCGGTACCGGTTACACCGGCGAGGCGGGCGTGGAGATCGCGGTCCCGGTCGAGGCGGCCGGCGACCTGTGGTCGGCGATCGTGTCGTGCGGTGTGATGCCCGCCGGGCTCGGCGCCCGCGACACGTTGCGGCTGGAGGCGGGGCTGCCGCTGCACGGCCACGAGCTGGGTGCCGGCATCACGTCGTTGCAGGCTGGGCTGGGCTGGGTGGTCGCGTGGAGCAAGGACGAGTTCCGCGGCCGCGAGCCGCTGGCGATCGAGCGCGAGCGCGGTGTCACGCGCCTGCTGCGCGGCATCGCCACCGAGGGTCGCCGCCCACCGCGAGCGGACTGCACCGTGCTGCACGACGGTGTCGCCGTCGGCACCGTCAGTAGCGGCAACTTCTCGCCCGTGCTCGAGCGCTGCATCGCGATGGCCTTCCTGCCGAACGATCTGTCCGACGGCAGCGCCGTAACGGTCGACGTGCGCGGCACGTTGCTGCCCGGCCGCATCGTCCCCCTGCCCTTCGTCGCCAAGCACTGACCCCACCCACTCCGAGTGCCACACCGCCGGTGCGAGTGCCACGCCGCCGGTGCGAGTCCACGGCGCGCTCCGAGTGTCCACTCACACCCCGGGATGTGAGTGCTCACTCGATTGCCACGGGAGGCTTGGACTACCTGGCGGGTGACTTCTTCGCGGGCGACTTCCTCGCCGGTGCCTTCTTGGCGACGGCCTTCTTCGCAGGAGCCTTCTTCGCAGGAGCCTTCTTGGCGACGGCCTTCTTGGCGACGGCCTTCTTGGCGACGGCCTTCTTCGCCACCGGCGCCTGCGTTGCGGGAGCGGAGGGCGGGGGAGCGGGTGACGCCGGCCGCGACGCGGTACCGCTCGAGCGCAGCGCAGCCAGCGGGCGCAAACCGAACCAGCCGCCGGCGGACTCGGCGAGCTGACCGAGTGGCTGCAGCCGCTGGGCGAGATCGCCGAGCGTCTGCATGAAGTTGCCCAGGTCGGTGGGCAGGGCGAGCAGGGTGGGGCTGGACAGGGTGTCGGCCAGGCGGCTGAGGCTGGGCGCCACCTTCTCCACCGGCCCGCTGAGCTGCTCGACGAGCGTGTCGGCAGTCCTGATCGTGCGCGTGATCTGCGGCACGAACGCCATCACCGGCTCTTCCACGGTGTCGAGCAGGCCGTTGATCCGCTTGGCGACCTGGTTCAGCTGATCCATCGTGTCGTTGAACTTCTCGACGCTGTCGAGGAACTGGTTCACGCCGCGCTGGAACTGGGCGATCGACTTGCTGATGGAGCTGAGCGGGTTGTTCGGGCCGAGCAGCCCCATGAAGTCGCCCAAGCCGGATGTGGAGCTGTCTGCCATGCACAGGACCGTAGCGCAGGCACTGCGCGCAACCCGGCGAGGTCAGTCCCCGGCGTAGGCCTCGAGCGGCTCGCACGTGCACACGAGGTGACGATCACCGTAGGCGGCGTCGATGCGCGACACGGGCGGGAAGTACTTCGACTGGCGAGTGACGTGCAACGGGAACGCTCCGAGCTCGCGCTCGTACGGGCGCGTCCACGCGCCGAGCAGATCTTCCGCGGTGTGCGGCGCCATCCGCAGCGGGCTGGCCTCCAGCGGCCACTCGCCGGAGGCGACCTGGTCGATCTCCGCGTGGATGGCGAGCATCGCATCACAGAAGCGATCGAGCTCGTGCAGGCTCTCGCTCTCCGTCGGCTCGATCATCAGCGTGCCCGCGACCGGGAAGCTCATCGTCGGGGCGTGGAAGCCGAAGTCCATCAGCCGCTTGGCGACGTCGTCGACGGTCACCCCGGTGGCCTTCGTGATCGGCCGCAGGTCGAGGATGCACTCGTGGCCGACCCGGCCGTTGGCGCCGGTGTAGAGCACCGGGAACGCATGGTCGAGGCGGGCGGCGAGGTAGTTGGCGCCGAGGATCGCCGCGGCCGTCGCCGCGTACAGACCGTCGGCGCCCATCAGCGCGACGTAGACCCACGAGATGGGCAGGATGCTGGCCGACCCGAACTGC
>CAYZFZ010000428.1:0-2578 GCA_964477795.1 uncultured Bifidobacterium sp. | reverse complement strand
GCGGTCTCCGACCTGAGGTCGAGGTTCGACGTGGCCTCGTCGAGCACGAGCACGGCGGGATCCACCAACGCCGCCCGGGCGAGCGACACCAGCTGGCGCTCCCCTGCCGAGAGTCGACTCCCCCGCTCCCGCACCTCCGTGTCGAGCCCGTCGGCGAATTGGGCGAACCGCTCGGTCGCTCCGATGGCGTCGACGGCAGCCTCGACGTCGGCATCGGTCGCCGTGGATCGGGCGATGCGGATGTTCTCGCGGATGGTGCCGCCGAACAGGAAGCCTTCCTGCGGCACCACCACCACCCGCTCGCGCAGCGACTGCAGCGACGCCACGCGCAGGTCGACCTCACCGAAGGTGACGTAGCCCTTCGTCGGGTCGTAGAGGCGGCTGAGCAGCTTGGCGAGCGTGCTCTTGCCGGCGCCGGTGGGGCCCACCAGCGCCAGCCGCTCGCCCGGCGCGACGGCGAGGCTGACGTCGGTGAGCGCGGAGCGCTCGGCGCCGTCGTAGGTGAAGGTGATGTGGTGCGCCTCCAGCACCCCGCTGGCGGGCAGCTCCACGGGCTTCGGGTGCTCGGCCACGTCGGGCACGGTGTCCATCAGCGTGTACAGCTTGTGCAGCGACGCGGCAGCGCTCTGCACCGTGTTGTACAGCTGCGAGAGCTGCTGCACGGGGTCGAACAGGTTGGCGAGCAGCAGCACGAAGGCGGCGACGGTGCCGAAGCCGACGGACCCGCGGTGCACGAGCATCCCGCCGATGCCGACGACGAGCGCGATGGACACGATGCCCGACCACTCGACCAGCCCGAAGTACCAGGTGCTGATCTTCACGCTGTGCAGGTGGCTGCCGTAGAGCGACCGGTTCGACTCCACGAAGCGGCGGTGCGTCTCCGCCTCACGCCCGTACGCCTGGATCACGCGCACACCCGTGATGCCCTCCTGCAGGTTCGACAGGTTGCTGCCGACCCGCTCGCGCACGTCGAGGTAGGCCACGTTCGACAGGCGCTGGAAGCGCACGGATGCGAGCCCGAGCACGGGGGCGACGAACAGCACCACGATGAGCGTCAGCTGCCAGCTCAGCGCTGTCATCAGGATCAGCGTCATCACGAGCAGCAGGGCGGCGCCGACGAACTGCAGCAGGCCCCACTGGATCAGCTCGCCCATGCTCTCGATGTCGGCGGTCATGCGGGCCACGAGCACACCCGCCTTGTTGCGGTCGAAGAACGCCATCGACTGCGCCTGCAGCCGGTCGAAGACGGCGAGGCGCAGGTCGCGCAGGAAGCCCTCGCCGGCCCGGTTGACGGCCAGCTGCTGGGCGCGGGCGACGAAGTAGCCGACGACGACGGTGACGACGAACCCGGCCACGGACCAGTTGAGCGCGGCACCATCGCCGTTCTTGATGCCGTGGTCGAGGCCGGTCTTCACGAACACCGGGCCGGCGACGGTGCACAGCGCGGACACCGACACGAGGCCGACGGCCCACCAGATGGTGCGCCGGTACGGCTGCGCGAACTGCAGCGAGCGGCGCAGCACGCGCCCGGTCTCGGCACGATCCAGCCTGTCCTCGTCGCTGACGGCACCCCCGCCCCACATGGCTCAGCTCACCCCCGCCGTCTCGCCGGCGCCGTCCAGCTCGCCGGTCTCGTCCAGCTCGGCCAGTGCAGCCAGCACGGCGCGGTAGCGCGGGCTGGTCGCGAGCAGCTCGTCGTGCGTGCCCGTCGCCACCACATGACCCTCGTCGAGCAGCACCACCGTGTCCGCCAGCGCGATCGTGCCCGGCCGGTGGGCGATGACGATCGTCGTGCGCCCCTCCATCACGGTGGCCATCGCTTCGCGGATCTCGTGCTCCTTGGACGGGTCGACCGCGCTGGTGGCGTCGTCGAGCACCAGCACGCGCGGGTCGGCGAGGATCGCGCGGGCCAGCGCGACACGCTGACGCTGGCCACCGCTGAGCGAGAAGCCGCGCTCGCCGAGCAGCGTGTCGTACCCCTCGGGCATGCGCAGGATGAAGTCGTGCGCACCGGCCAGCCGCGCGGCCGCCTCGATGTCCGCGTGGGCGGCGTCCGGGCGGGCGAAGGCGATGTTCGCGGCCACGCTGTCGTGGAACAGGAACGTGTCCTCGAAGACGATGGCCACCGACTGGCGCAGCTCGGCGAGCGTGAGGTTGCGCACGTCCACGCCGTCGATCTCGATCGAGCCCTGGTCGACGTCGTAGAAGCGCACGAGCAGCCGGGCGACGGTGGACTTGCCGCCGCCGGTGGCGCCGACGACGGCGACCGACGAACCCGCGGGGATGCACAGGTCGAAGTCGCGCAGCACCGGGTTCGCCGGGTCGTAGCCGAAGCCGACGTGGCGGAAGCTCACCTCGCCCACGCGGTCGCCCGCGGGCAGCGAGGTGGCTGGGTCGGCGTCGCGCACGAGCGGCACCGTCGACAGCACCTCGTTCACCCGCAGCAGCGCGGCGGCCGCGCGCTGGCCGAACGCGACAGTCATGCCCAGGTTGCGCAGCGGGAAGATCAGCAGCCCGATGTACTGCATGAACTCCAGCATCTCGCCACGCGTCATCTGCCCGTCGAGCACCCGGTGGC
>CAYZFZ010000427.1:0-2590 GCA_964477795.1 uncultured Bifidobacterium sp. | reverse complement strand
CGCGACCCGCGTCGCAAGGAGAGCAAGAAGTACGGTCTCGTCAAGGCCCGCAAGGCCAAGCAGTACACCAAGCGCTGATCCGTCAGCTGCGTCTCGTGCCACAGCGCCCCAGCCGTCCCCTCGCGGACCCGGCTGCGGGCGCTGTCGCCGTTTCCCCCCGCCCCACGCCCCCCACCGCTTTACGTAAAGGCTGTCGGCGGCTGAGCTGGGGCTGTGAGCCGGGGGTTTTGACGCAAACCGGTGGGGGTGGGCGGTGAGCCTGAAGTTCGGCACCGACGGGGTGCGCGCCGAGGCGCTCACCGTGCTCACCACCGGCTATGTCTCGGCACTGTCCAATGCGGCCGCGCAGGTGCTCGGCGGTGGGCAGTGGCTGATCGGGCGCGACACGCGCGAGTCCGGCCCGGCGCTGGAGGCGGCGGTGGTTGCCGGTCTCGCCTCGGCCGGCGCGCAGCCCGTGTCGGCCGGCGTCGTGCCCACCCCGGCGCTGGCCTGGGCCTCGTCGCAGCGTGGGATCCCGGCGGCGATGATCACCGCCTCGCACAACCCGTGGCAGGACAACGGGGTGAAGTTCTTCGCGCCGGGCGGGCTGAAGCTGCCCGACGATGTCGAGCGCGCCATCGAGGCCGTGCTCGACCCCGACGGGGCGGCCCCGGCCGGCGCGGTCGCCGCGCACGGGCCCCTGCTCGACGAGTACGTGCAGCACCTCGTCGGCCTCGGCCGCTCGCTGGTGGGGCTGCGCGTCGTCCTCGACTGCGCCAACGGGGCGATGAGCGAGGCGGCACCGGCGGTCTTCCGAGCCCTCGGCGCCGACACGATCGTCATCCACGACGCGCCCGACGGCCGCAACATCAACGACCGCTGCGGCGCCACCCACACGGAGTCGCTGTCCGCGGCGGTCGTCGCCCATGGCGCCCACCTCGGCCTCGCCTTCGACGGCGACGGCGACCGGGTGATCGCCGTCGACGAGCTGGGCAACCATGTCGACGGCGACCGCCTGATCGCGCTGGCGGCGCTGCAGTTGCGCGAGGAGGGGGCGCTGCACGCGGACACGGTGGTGGTCACCGTGATGAGCAACCTCGGCTTCCACAAGGCGATGGCCGCCGCCGGCATCGAGGTGCTGACGACGGCGGTGGGCGACCGGTACGTGCTGGAGGCGCTCGATGCGCACGGGCACAGCGTCGGTGGCGAGCAGAGCGGCCACATCATCTACCGCGACGTCGCCACCACCGGCGATGGGCTGCTCGCGGGCATGCGGCTGGCGGAGTTCGTCCACGAGCACGAGCACGAGCTGTCCACGATCGCCGGTGAGGTGATGGCCAGCTACCCGCAGGTGCTGCTGAACGTGCGTGTGCGTGAGCGCCATCCACGGGTGGCCGACGAGCTGGCGGCAGAGATCGCCGCCGCGGAGGCATCGCTGGCCGGTGACGGCCGCATCCTCGTGCGCGCCAGCGGCACCGAGCCGCTGATCCGTGTGATGGTGGAGGCCGCCACCGCGGAGACCGCCCGCTCGGTCGCCGAAGGCCTGGTCGCGGTCGTGCAGGCTCGCTTCGGCTGAGCACACCGGGCGGGCGGCACCTTGACAGCGGGCCGCCGAACTTGGCTGAACCTTGACAGCCGCCTGAACGACAGCCGCCTGGAGGGCTCAGTAACCTGTTCGTCATGTGTGGCATCGTTGCGATCGTCTCCCGGCCGACCAGCCGGCCCACCCCGCTCGCGACCGATGTCGTCGCACTGCTCGACCGGGCAGTTGCGGCACCCTCGCTCACCGAGGCCACCGCGCTCGTCGCCGCGCTCGACCGCGACCTGCACGGCGTGCCCGGCATGCTGGCACTCGCCGGCCGCACCGAACTGATCGCCGGTATCACGGCCCGGCTCGACCAGCTCGACGGGCGCATCGCCGAACGCGAGCGCGCGGCGGAGGGCGGCGACCGGCTCACCGTCGACGAGATCGAGGCGGTCAACGCCGAGTTGCTCGCGGCCCGCGACGCCGTGTGGTCGATCCGCAAGGACCGTCTGCGCACGGCCAACGCCGTCGCCGACTTCACGGGTCGCGATCCCAGCCCCACCGCCGTCGCCGGCTACCTCGCCATCCAGCAGGCGCTCAGTGCGATCGACCGGATGGAGGTGCGCGGCCGCGACAGCGCCGGCATCCATGTGCTGGTGTGGAACCACGGTCTCGACCTCACCGATGCGCCGCTGGCCTCGGTCGTCACCCAGCGCGGGCTCGACCCGCTGTTCCGCAACGGCTCGGTGCGCGTGGCAGGCGGCCGGCTCGGCTTCGTCTACAAGGCCGCCGCCGAGATCGGGGAGCTGGGCGACAACGTGAAGGCGCTGCGCGCTGCCGTGCAGGCGGACGGGCTGCTGCGGCTGGCCCTCGCCCAGCCCGGGGCCCGCGTGTCGGTGCTCGGCCACACCCGCTGGGCGAGCGTGGGCATCATCAGCGAGCCCAACTGCCACCCGGTGAACGGTGAGCAGGCCGAGCTCAGCGGCGCCGAGCAGACCGGCCCCAGTCATGTGCCGTACACCGTGGCCGTGCTCAACGGCGACGTCGACAACCACGCCGACATAAAGGTCAACCACGGCCTGCGCA
>CAYZFZ010000426.1:0-2594 GCA_964477795.1 uncultured Bifidobacterium sp. | reverse complement strand
ATACCGTCCAGCGCGTCGAGCACCGCGTCGGCGGCGCGGTCGTTGCGGCGCAGCACCACGGTGGTGTCGAAGGTGTGGTCGGCGGCAATCGTGAACTCGCGCTGCAGCGTGGGCTCCGGGTCGCTGCGCCAGCGGTTGCGGGCATCGACGCGCAGGCGGGTGAGCACCACGGCGGTGGGCGCGGCCGGGTCGGCGGCTACGGCCGTGACGGGCGTGCGCACGATCTCCGGGTGGGCGCCGATGCCCAGCTCGGCGAACCCGACGGCAGAGGGGCCGGTGTCGGTGCCGCCCTCGCGCGTGCCCACGCCGGTGATCGTGATCGTCAGCTCGACGCCCGCCGGGACCGTGACGGCCTGGCCCGGTGCGGTGAGCGAGGTGCCGTCGAGTGCCACGTCGGAGACGGAGCCGTCCGCGCCGGTGATGCGTACCGAGGTGATCATCCGGTTGGGGCTGCCGTTGCCGGTGCTCGACGGTGTACCGGTGCCGACGCCCTGCGGCTGCAGCAGTTGCAGCGTGCCGTCGGTGGTGGAGACGCGCAGGAAGTGCCCGACCGGGTCGCTGCGGTCGGCGACCACCCAGGCGGTGGTGGGGTCGCCGTCGACGGCCATCGCCGGCCGCTGCTCGGGTCGGTAGGCGAAGGGCTCGCCGTAGCCGCTGGCCGTCACCACGAGGCCCTCGGCGAGGGTGGCGATCGTCTGGTCGTCGGCGTTGGCGACCGGCCCGAAGACGGGCAACCGCTGGTCGCCCTCGTCGATGCGCTGCACGTCGCTGCCCTCGCCGCCGGTCTCGGTGAAACCGCTGACGTCCTGCGAGCTGCGCCAGTGGTGCGCCCGGTCGCGGTTCGAGTCGGTGACGATCACGACCGCGCCGCCGAGCTGGTCGTCGGCGGTCAGGTCGGCGGCATAGCGCAGCGCCTCGTCGCCCTTCAGTAGCCCGGCTGCCGCAGCGTCCACGACACCGTCGCCGCTGCCGACGAGCACCACCACCCGATCGCTGGCGCGCACGATCGCGACCGGGTCGTCCACCGGCACCAGCTCCACCGGTGCCAGCGCGTCACCGACCGATGCGCTGCTGAGCTGGGTCTCGTCGAGCATCGGGATGTCGGCCGTGTTGACGTCGGGCGTGCCGTACGGCACCGGTGTGCCCAGGCCGTCGGGCTCGACCTGGAACATGTCGGCAACCTCCTCCGGGCGAGGGGTGCGGAAGCGGTCGAAGGCCAGGTCGTTGGGCACCCAGATCGTGTCGGCGGCCAGGTAGCGCGCCACGGCTGCGATCGCCTCGGGGTCGAGGGTGTGGTCCTGCATCCGGTCGTCGAGCGCGTAGAGCAGGTCCATCACGCCGGGCGAGCCCAGCGGCAGCAGGTCGCGGGTGACGAGCGGCTTGGTGGTGAGGCCGGGCAGGGGCGGATCGACCGTGTACCCCCAGCGGAAGGCACCGAACTCGGAGCCGGGCAGCTGCAGCACGCGCGCCTCCGACGACGACGCCGACAGGTCGTCGGCCGCCTGCAGCCAGGCGGCGGGCGGATCCTGATCGCGCTCGAGGGCGGGGTCGACGAGGTTGCCGTCGAACAGGGCCGGCAGGTTCACGATCGCGAGCAGCACCACGAGCGCAGGTGCCAGCACGCGCGCCCGCCAGCGGGTGCCGGCCAGGGCCGCGACGAGCGCCCCGGCACCGAGGGCCAGACCCAGGTTCGACATCGGCAGCGCCCGCGTGCTGCTGCGGATCGCCAGCGCCAGCGAGCTGCGCGAGTTCTCGGCGAGCGGCGACATCAGCGGCGATGCATCGTCGATGGGATGCACGCCCACGGCGAGGACGATGCCGGCGAGCACGAGCAGGGCGGCGTAGCGGCGCTGCGACCAGCGGGTGAGCGCGAGCCCGGCGGCGCACACGAACAGCAGCGCGAAGCTGACCAGCAGCGCGACGCCGGACTCCATGTAGTGCTGCGACGCGGTGGTGGTGAACGCGTACGGGTCGCGCACGTAGAACAGCCAGTAGCCCATCCCGCGCAGCGTCTCGGTGGACGCCGAGGTCAGCGACGTTGCCTGCAGGCTCTCGCTGTAGGCCAGCACATCGGCGCCGTACGCGCCCTGGGCGCGCAGCATGAGGATCCACCAGAGCGACACCGCGATGCCGAGCCCGCCGATGCGCAGCGCCGCGCCCAGCGCGCGCCGCCAGGTGACCGTGCGCTGCAGCAGCGCGTGCAGCAACCACAGGATCGGTGCCGGCGCGATCATCAGCACCGCCGTCGCGTTGACCGCGCTGCACGACACGAGCACGAGTGCGATCAGTGCCGGATGGCGCCAGCGGTGCTCGCTGGTGACCGACCGGATGGTGAGGCCGACCAGCCAACCCAGCGCGGCCCACGGCAGCAGCATTGCGCTCGTGCGCGACACGTAGGGGAGGATGTACGGCGACAGCTGGTAGACGACGGCGGCGACGAGCGCGCCCGACTTGGGCAGCCCCAGCAGGCGCCCCGCCCAGTGCACGCCGAGCGCGGCCACGAACAGCAGCGTCCCGATCCACAGCCGGTGGGCGATCCAGTCCGGCACGCCGAGCTTGTCGAACACCCAGTACCACGGCCCCTGCGGCCACAG
>CAYZFZ010000425.1:0-2604 GCA_964477795.1 uncultured Bifidobacterium sp. | reverse complement strand
GAGAACTGCGACTACCTCATCGCCTGCGACATGGACAACAACCCGGTGCCCGGGTACCGGTTCACCAGCTACGCGCAGGGCTACGGCGACATGCTGGCCAAGGCCGACTGGAGCACCGTGCGCGTGATCCCGTGGGTGGAGAAGACGGCGCTGATCATGTGCCACCTGCTCGACGTGGACACCGGTGCGCTCATCGACGTGGCACCGCGCAGCATCCTGCAGGCGCAGGTGGACGCGGCGGCCGAGATGGGGTTCTTGCCGATGGTGGCCAGTGAGATCGAGTTCTACCTGTTCCGCGACACCTACGACGAGGCCCAGGAGAAGGGCTATCGCGGGCTGAAGCCGCACTCACCGTGGGTGGAGGACTACCACGTCCTGCAGACCACCAAGGACGAGTACATCCTCGGCGCCATCCGCCGCGGGTTGGAGGCGGCTGGTGTGCCCGTGGAGTTCAGCAAGGGTGAGGCGGGCAGGGGGCAGCACGAGATCAACCTCGACTACACCACCGCCGTCGAGATGGCCGACCGCAACAGCGTGTACAAGCTGGCGGCGAAGGAGATCGCCCACTTCCACGGCCGCTCGGTCAGCTTCATGGCCAAGTACGACTTCGACGACACCGGCTCGTCGTGCCACATCCACTCCAGCCTCTGGTCGCTCGACGGTGAGACCGCCGTGTTCGACGACCACCACGGCCCGCACGGGATGAGCACCACGTTCCAGCACTACCTCGCCGGCCAGATCGCCACCGCTCGCGAGTTCAGCCTGCTGTGGGCGCCCACGATCAACAGCTACAAGCGGTTCCAGCTCGGCTCGTGGGCGCCAACCGGCGTCGGCTGGGGCATCGACAACCGCACGCTCGGCTTCCGCAAGGTGGGCCACGGCAAGGGCACCCGCGTCGAGTGCCGCATCCCGGGCAGCGACGCCAACAGCTACTTCGCCTTCGCCGGCACCCTCGCCGGCGGGCTCTACGGCATCAAGCACGAGCTGCCGCTGGGCGAGCCGTACGTGGGCAACGGCTACGACGCCCCCGACATCGCGCGCATCCCTTGGAACATCGTCGATGCCATCAACCTGTGGGAGCAGAGCACGATCGCGCGGGAGTGCTTCGGCGACGAGGTGCACCACCACATCCTCACGATGGCCAGGGCCGAGTGGGAGGCGTTCAACCACTCCGTCACCGACTGGGAGCTACGCCGCTACTGGGAGCGCATCTGAACCACGTCCAGTCCTCACCGCGCCACGCCTACGGCTCGGCAGCGATCTCCACCACCACCAGGACTGGGAGGTGGTCGCTGAGCTGAGCCCATTCCTCGCCGCCGGCGGGGGTGTGCGCCTCGACGACCGTGGCGCGCTCGGGCACGAGGACGTAGTCGAGGCGCTGGCGTGGGGCGTTCGACGGGTTGGTCATCACGCCGCCCGGGTCGACGAGCCCTACGGCGCGCAGCTCGCGCAGCACCTCGACATCGCCACCACCGGTGGTGTTGAGGTCGCCGGTGAGCACGGGCTCGTGCGCCGTGTCGGCCCGGATGCGGTCGGCCACTCGGGCGGCCTGGGCGATGCGCTGGTCGATGTCGTCGCTGGCCAGGTGGGTGTTGAACAGGCGCAGCGCGGCATCGCGCCGCGTGATCGTGGCTGCAGCCACGATCCTGTGCTTGTAGATCCAGGTGCTGACACCCGGGGTGATGGTGGAGCGCATCCGTTGCGAGAGCGCCCACGGTGTGAGGATCGCGAGGCCTTCCGCCCGCCACCACAGCAGGGGGGTGTAGGGGAAGTGCTTGCGCGCCCACGTGAGCTGCCAGCCCAGCTCGCGGCCGAGGCGACGGGCCTGGCCGTGGCGCACCTCCTGTAGCGCCACCACGTCGGGGTCGCGCTCGCGCAGGATGGCGGCGACGCGCGCCAGGTCCGGATCCTTCGAACCGAGGATGTTCCAGGTGACCACGCGCCAAGTCGCGGTCCGGTCGGGTGTCATTGGTGACCAGTTTGGCCTTCTCCGCTACCGTGGCACGCCATGAGTCGTCTCGCGGGCAAGGTCGCCCTCATCACGGGTGCATCGTCGGGTCTGGGTCGGGTGGGCGCCGAGCGCTTCGCGGCGGAAGGTGCCAGCGTGGTGATCGCCGATGTCACCGACGGCGACGAGGCCGTGGAGGCCATCTCGGCCGCCGGCGGCGAAGCCAGCTTCGTGCGCTGCGACGTCACCGACGAGGCATCGGTGGAGAACGCGGTCAACTTCGCGGTGGAGACGTACGGCGGGCTGCACGTGCTGTACAACAACGCCGGCGTCATGCTCGGCGACGACGACAACCCGGTCACCACCAGCGTCGCCACCTATCAGCGCACGATGGACATCAACGTGCTGGGCACCCTGCTCGGCTGCAAGTACGCGATCCCCGCGATGCAGGCCAGCTTCGAGCAGACGGGTGAGAGCGGCAGCATCGTCAACGTCGCCTCCTTCGTCGCCCACATGGGCGCGGCCACACCCCAGGTCGCGTACACCGCGTCGAAGGGTGCCGTGCTGGCGATGACCCGAGAGATCGCCGTCATCTACGCCCGCCAGGGTGTGCGCGCCAACGCGCTGTGCCCCGGCCCGATCATGACGCCGCTGCT
>CAYZFZ010000424.1:0-2609 GCA_964477795.1 uncultured Bifidobacterium sp. | reverse complement strand
CTCGGCATGGAGGCCGGCACCGCCGACCTCGCGGACACCACCGACGCGATGTGGCACGACGGCATCGAGCGCAACCTCACCACCTGCTTCTCCGTCACCCGCGCGGCGGTCACGGCGATGCGCGCGCACGGGTCCGGGCGCGTCGTCAACATCGCCAGCACGTCGGGCCCGCTGCAGGTGTTCCACGGCGACGTCGCCTACCACGCGGCGAAGGCGGGCATGCTCGGCTTCACCCGCGCGGTCGCGCTGGAGACGGCAGGCGACGGCATCACCGTCAACGCCATCGCGCCGGGCTGGATCGCGAGCGGCTCGCAGCCCCACGGCGAGCGCGTCGCGGGCACGCTCACGCCCATGCGCCGCAGCGGTACCCCCACGGAGATCGCCGCTGCGATCCGCTTCCTCGCCGACCGCTCGGCCAGCTACATCACCGGCCAGTTGCTCGTCGTCGACGGCGGCAACTCGCTGCCCGAAGACCGCGGCTGGCGGCCATGAGCGCGGCCGCCGCCTCCAAGGTGGTGCTCGTCACCGGTGCGGCCGGTGGCATCGGCGGTGCCACGTGCGCACGCTTCCTCGCCGGCGGGTGGCGCGTCGCCGCCGTCGACGTACGGCCGGTCGCGGCGGCGCCCGATGTGCTGCCGATCACGGCCGACCTGCGGATCGTCGCGGAGTGCCGCAGCGCAGTCACCCGAGCGGCGGAGTGGGCCGGCCGCCTCGACGCGGTGGTGAACGCGGCCGGTGTGTGGACCGAGGGGCCGAGCGCGGACACCGACGAGGCCGAGTGGGATCGCGTGCTCGGCGTGAACCTGAAGGGCCTGTACTTCGTCACCTCCGCAGCCATTCCCCACCTCGCCGCCACCGAGGGTTGCGTCGTCAATCTCTCCAGCGACGCCGGCATCCAGGGCAACGCCGGGGCCGCTGTCTACTGCGCGTCCAAGGGCGGTGTCTCCATCCTCACC
Source organism: uncultured Bifidobacterium sp. (assembly GCA_964477795.1). Taxonomy (GTDB): domain Bacteria; phylum Actinomycetota; class Acidimicrobiia; order Acidimicrobiales; family Ilumatobacteraceae; genus UBA668. Next base: position 1,653 of record CAYZFZ010000424.1, on the reverse strand, counting down.
AAGGCGCTGGCACTCGAGCTGGCCCCGCAGGGCATCCGGGTCAACGCGGTGTGCCCCGGCGACGTCGACTCGCCGATGCTGCGCGGCCAGGCCGCCGTGTTCGCGCCCGACGACCAGCAGGCGTACCTCGACCGGCTGCTCGCCGGCTACCCGCAGGGCGGCCGAGCCCGCTTCATCCGCCCGGAGGAGATCGCCGAGCTGATCTGGTTCCTCGCCCAGCCGGCCGCCACCCCGATCACCGGGGCCAACATCTCCGCCGACTTCGGCCTCTCCGCGGGGATCACATGAACGGCCAACCCCCGCTCGACGACATCGACCGCCGGCTCATCGATGCCTTGCAGCGCGATGGCCGGGCCAGCTATGCCGACCTCGCCGAGCTCGTCGGCCTGTCCCCCGCTGCCACCCGGCTGCGCGTGCAGCGGCTGCTCGACGCGGGCGTGGTGCAGGTCGTGGGCGTCACCGACCCGCTCGCGCTCGGCTACCCGGTGATGGCCGCGCTGGGGGTGAGGGTGGAGCGCAACGTGCGCGCCGTCGCCGACCGCATCGCGGACATCAAGGGCGTCATCTACGTCGTGTTCACGTCGGGCTCCTTCGACCTGCTCGTTGAGGTGCTGTGCGAGGACTCCGCCCGGCTGCTGCAGGTGATCGACGACGAGGTGCGCGCGATCCCGGATGTGCGCAGCGTGGAGAGCTTCACCTACTTCGGCATCCATACCCACCGATTCGTGTGGGGCACCCGCTGACCACGGTGCGCCACCGGCGGCCACGGCGGGCGACCTTCTTGCTCAAGCAACGATTCCCCTGGGTCGATACTGAGAGCGGTGGCTGAACTCATCGATTACGCGGCGTTGGTCCACCAACTGCCAGAGTCGCTGGTGGTCGTCGACGGTTCGATCAACCTGCGCTTCGTCAACGACGCAGGTGTCCGCTTCCTCGGTCACCAACGCGAGGAGTGGCTCGGCCGCAGCCTGCTCGATCTGGTCCATCCTGACGACGTGGCGGTGGTGGTTGCATCCGCCGGCACCGTGCTGGGCAAGCAGGTCGGCACGCCCATCGAGATCCGCGTACGCGCCGCCGACGGCTCGTGGAAGCGGGTCGAGGTCGTCGGCCGCGACGCATGCCAGGTGCCCGGCGTGGAGGGGCTCGTCGTCTCCATCCGCGACATCACGGCTCGGCGCATGTGGGAGGTCGCGTCGGGCGACACGGCCGTCTTCCAGCAACTGGTGCAGCACAGCTCGTCGATCACCCTGCTGCTCGACGGCGACGGGCGCATCAGCAGCCTGAACGCAGCGTTCACCCGCCTGCTCGGGCACGACCTGTCCAACGCCGTCGGCCACCAGCTGTCCGAGTTCTGCGTCGCGGGTAGCACCAATGACCTCGATGCGACGATCGACATGGCGCGCTCGACACGATCCACCGCCAGCTGCGAAGTTGCGATGTGCAGTGCCGACCCGACGATCCCGCCCAAGCCGATCCGCTTCGAGATCGTCAACCTGCTCGACGACCCCGTGATCAAGGGATTCGTCGTCACCGGTCACGACGTCAGCGATCTGCACCGCGCCCGCCGCTCGCTGGAGCACCTCGCCCGCCACGACGCGCTCACCGGGCTGGCCAACCGATCGGTGCTGCTCGAGCAGCTCGAGCAGCTCATCG
>CAYZFZ010000423.1:0-2609 GCA_964477795.1 uncultured Bifidobacterium sp. | reverse complement strand
GCCCAGAACAAGATGGCGCACAGGCAGGTGTCGACGATGCACTCCTGCAGGATGTTCACCACCTCACGGGTGCGGGCGAAACCTGCCTCCAGCATCATGAAGCCGGCCTGCATGAAGAACACCAGGAACGCTGCGATCAGCGTCCAGGCCGTGTTCAGACCGTTGACCGTGCCGGTCAGCTGGTCTTGGATCTCGTCGGCGTTGGGCACCGACGCGGCGTGGGCGACGGTGCCCACCAGCAGTGGTCCGAACGACACGATGGCGTAGAACGCCAGTGCAATGCCGATCGTCTTGCCGAGCAGGTACGTGACGAAGAACTTCTGACGGTCCTTGTCGCGCAGCCTTTCCTTCAGCGATTCCCTCGGTCGGGGCATCGCTCCTACGAACGTGTTCACGCATGTCCTCCATTCGGCCCCCGGGGTTGGGGTCGTCCCGGGTGAAGGTAGGGACAACGGGTTTCACCACCGATTCATCGTTGTGAACGGAACATGTACAACGTGAGCGCCGTGCGACGAGTGCGTCAGGCCGCCGCCTCGGTGGTTCGGCCGCGTGGTGGGCAGTTGATGATGGTGCCGTCGGCGAGGCGTAGGCGCAGGTTGCCGCCCTCGCCGGGGTGGCCGAGCACGGTGACGCCTGGTCGGTGCTTCTCGTGGTGGTGGTGGGTGCACCACATGGCCAGGTTGCTCACGTCGGTTGGGCCGCCGTCCTCCCAGGCGAGCAGGTGGTCGATCTCGCACCACGCAGCAGGGATGTGGCAGTCCTCCCAGCGGCAGCCCCCGTCGCGGGCGACGAGCGCTCTGTATTGGGCTTCGGTGGCGTAGCGGATCTCGCGGCCGAGATCGAGGATGATGGCACCGGCGTGGAGCACGCGTTGCAGGTTGGCGTGCTCGGCGAGATGGCGTACGACGTGAGCGGGGATGCGGTCGCCGTGGGCGGTGACACCGGGTTCGTTGGTGGCACCGGCGAAGGATGCGGCGTCGATGGTGATCAGGATCGTGGGCTTCTCGCGGCCACCGCGTACCTCGCCCTTCGCGTACGCGCGGCACAGCTGCACCAGCCCGTCGGCCAACCGCTGCTCGGTGGTGCGCCCGTCGCCCTCGCTGGGTTTGCCGGCGACATGGCTGATCGCGTTGATGAACTCACGCGAGCTCAGCGCCGGCAGGACCACGGTGGTGGTGACCATCCCGTCGGCGGCCGGGGTGGAACGCACCGAGCGCAGCCCGTGGCGACGCTCTTCCGCCTCGGCGTCGGTCTCGGCGCTGTGGATCTCGTTGAACTTCTCTGCCGCAGCTTTCGCCTCGCGTGGCCCGGCACCCTTGACCGCGGCCACCAGATCTTTCACGTCGCCGCTCGCCGGTGGTTTGGTGACGGTGCCGTGCAACGCCTCGGCACTCGCCGCGGTGACCTCACCGTTGTCGACCGCCTCGGCCAGCTCGGGCGAGTGGTCGAGCGCTTCGCCGAGACGCACCCGGCTGACCGCGTCGCCGTAGGAGGTGTTGGTGCGCCCGGCCAGCCAGTCGGCGATGTTGCGTGCCCCACTGCCCTGCCACACGCGGGCCGCGTCGGCTGCGCTGAGGATGCGGGCGTGCACACCCTTCATCCGATCGAGGTGGCGCTGCACGCTGAGTGCGGCGCGGGTGAGTTCGTCGACGGTGCAGGTGTGCGGGTCGACCATCGCGACGGCATCGGCTGCCAGGTCGAGAAGATCGAGTGCGTCGTTCATGTCTAGTACTATACCGTACATATGTTCGTCCTTGCAACCCGGCGAAAAGAAATTCCTGCACGGACGCCGAGGAACACCCTCGCCCGGTCACGTCATTCCGATTTCCATCGGGCCGCGAAGCGCACTGAGCCGGCACCTCGCCCCGCGTCGTAGAGTCGTCGATATGACCGCCGTCGATGCAGCTGGCCCGCTCGAGACCCCCGCCCAGGCCGGGCGCTGGACCGCCCAGTGGAAGGAGCTGTACGCCGAGGTGATCACCACCGGGCTGTGCACCGGGTGCGCCGGTTGCGTGGTCACCTGCCCCCACGACGTGATCGGCTACGAACACGAGGAAGGCAAGTACCTGCCGTTCCACCTGGAGGAGGAGCTGGGCCTCGACAACTGCGTGCACGGCGAGAAGGGGTGCACCACCTGCACCACCTGCACCCGCGCCTGCCCCCGCTTCCGCGCGTGGGAGCCCGCCGCCGACGAGCACCTCTTCGGCCGCGTCCGCCAGCCCGACGAGATGAGCGGTATCTGGCGCCAGCTGCTGCTCACCCGCGCGGCCGACGACACCCAGCACACGAAGGGCCAGGACGGCGGCTTCGTCACGGCGATGCTCAGCTGGTTGATGGACAACGACTACATCGACGCGGCCATGGTCAGCGGCGTGGAGCCGGACGACGCGTGGAAGGCCAAGCCCGTGCTCGCGCACAACAAGGAGGAGGTGCTGGCCACCGCCGGCAGCCGCTACACCTACTGCGCCAACCCGCTCGCGCTGCGCCAGGCGAAGGAGGAGGGGCTCAACCGCCTCGCCCTCGTGGGCATGGGCTGCCAGACGTCGTCGCCGCCGACGATGTGGGATCGCAAGGCCGGCAAGGTGTCCAAGCCGTTCCTGTTCAACATC
>CAYZFZ010000422.1:0-2615 GCA_964477795.1 uncultured Bifidobacterium sp. | reverse complement strand
CTGGCCTGCCCGACGCTCATCGCCGTGCGCACATTGGTCTGGAAGAACACCTGCTCGACCGCCACCGCGAACGGACGGTACTGCAGCAGCAGCGACGCGATCTCTGCCTTCAGATCCGCGAGGCGGCGGGGCAACTCGTCGGTGGACGGGGTGCGAATGACGCCGAGTGCGATCGGCCGCACCGTGGTGCCCGCCCAGTGCAGCACCGCGTACCCGCAGCGGGTGAGCCCCGGGTCGATGCCGAGGACGACGGACTCATCTCGAACGAACACGTGTACGAGCCTAGCGGCCCACCCACTGTCCGCCGCGGATGCAGGAGTGTGGGGCGCATCACGGTGAGGTTCGCCGGCGCGGCTCATGGGGTGTGACAGCGTGGTGCGATGCGTCGTCGTCTTCCCTTGGTGCTACTCGTGGCCGGCCTCACCGTCGCCGGGTGCTCGTCCGACGACTCGACCACGAACGCCACAACCACGAACGAGACGGCCGTCGTTTCGAACACCGAGGCGCCCGTCATCGAGGTCACGACGCCTGCGCCGGAGACGACCGAGGTGGGACCGCTGCTCGAGGCCCTTGCGTGCGATCCGTTGGACGAGCGGGCGTGCCTGCTCCCCTGGCCGAACGACGGGTTCACGGTGCCCGACGCGACCACGCCCACCGGCCGCAGGCTCGCCATCCGCGCCGACAGCCCGCCCGTCAACGTGGATGGCGTGCACATCGACGTCACCGACCAGAACCGTGCCGACGGGTTCTCCCCGGGCTCGGCGATCCTCGCGCTCGTGCCCGGGCTGGACGTGGCAACCACCGGCATCGCACCAAGCACCGACATCGGCGCCTCGCTCGCCGAGGATGCGCCGATCGTGCTGCTCGACACCACGACGGGCGAACGCCTGGCGTACTGGGCCGAGCTCGATGCACACGCACCCGAGGGCGACCAGCTGCTGATGGTGCACCCGGCCGTCAGCCTCGGCGAAGGCCACCACGTCGTCGTCGCGTTGCGCGACCTGCAGGATGCGAACGGCGTCACCATCGAACGAAACACTGCCTTTCAAGCCGCGATCGAGGGGACGCCGGAACCACTGGAGCGCGCCGGCGCGTTCCGCACGATGCTGCAGGCGCTCGCCGACGACGGTGTCGAGGACGACGACCTCTACCTCGCGTGGGACTTCACCGTGGCGAGCACGGAGAGCCTGAGCGGCCGGGTGATGCACATCCGCGACGCGGCCTACGCCGAACTGGGCGACGGTGCGCCGGCGTTCACCGTAACCGAGCAGCACGTCACCGGCAACGTGCGCGTGATCGACGGCACCTACCAGGTGCCCAACTTCCTGACGGCAGACGGCGCACCCGGCACCACGTTCACGCTCGATGCCAATGGCATGCCCGAGCGCAACAGCGACACACCGTTCTTCACCGCTGCCTTCCACTGCGTGGTGCCCGACGCGGCCGCGGCTCCGGTACCGGGCATCGTGTACGGGCACGGCCTGCTGGGCAGCCGCGCCGAGGTGGAGGCACTGTCGTTCGCCGCCGAGATCGGCGCCGCGGCAGCGTGTGCGACCGACGAGATCGGCATGAGCGCGCAGGACATCGGGCACCTGGCCGAGACCCTCGCCGACCTCTCCCACTTCGACGAGCAGGCCGATCGCATGCAGCAGGGGCTGCTCGACCAGCAGTACCTCGGCCGCCTGCTGAACAACCCGGCCGGGTTCGCCTCGTCGCCCGCGTTCCAATCCGCAGCCGGCATCCCGCTGATCGCCACGGGTGCCACCCAATTCGTGGGCAACAGCCAGGGCGGCATCCTCGGTGGCGCGGCGAGTGCGGTCAGCTCCGAGTGGTCGCGGGTGGTGCTGGGCGTGCCGGGCATCGACTACTCGCTGCTGCTCCCCCGCTCCAGCGACTGGCCCGAGTTCCAGGTGGTCTTCGACGCCGCCTACACCGACCCGGTCGATCGGGTGCTCGCGCTGCAGCTCATCCAACTGCTGTGGGACCGCGGCGAGAACGACGGGTACGCGCAGCACCTCACCACCGACCCGTACCCGGGCATCGAACCGAAGCAGGTACTGCTGGTGGAGGCGTTCGGCGACCACCAGGTGGCCAACGTGTCGACCGAGATCCTGGCCCGCACGATCGGCGCCTCGACCCACTCGCCGCCGATTGCGCAGGGGCGAAGCAACGATGTCGTGCCGCACTGGGGACTCGACCCGTTCGACCCGGCCGACCCCACCGCCGGCGTCGTGGTGCTCTGGGATTTCGGCACGCCGGCTCCGCCGTCGGTGAACCTGCCGCCCACCGAACCCGAGTACGGCAAGGATCCGCACGGCGCCGGCAGCGACGAGCCGCTGGTGCTGCAGCAGGCACTGACGTTCCTGCTGACCGGCGAGCTGACGGACGTGTGCAGCGCCGGCCCCTGCCAGAGCAGCGTGTTGAACGGCTGACGCCGCCTCAGCGGGACAGGCCGAGGAGGACGTCGATCAGCTCGCCGACCGGGCGGAAGGTGAGCCCGGCGATGGCGCGGTGCACATAGCGCACCACACCGTCGGCGTCGATGATGAACACGCTGCGCCGCGGGAACCCGAGCGGGCCGAGCGTGCCGTAGGCCGCGGCCACGGACTTGTCGG
>CAYZFZ010000421.1:0-2618 GCA_964477795.1 uncultured Bifidobacterium sp. | reverse complement strand
CGGATCAGCAGTACCACCTACCAAGACAGGCCGTACCAACAAGCGCTACACGCCAGCCGAGGCGGCATTCCAGGCGGCGGCCGCCGTCTCCTCGGGTGGGGCGCCTATGACCCGCGGTTCGGGGCCGGTGCTGCCGCGAGAGAGTCCAGTCGGTCGAGTGCTAGCAGTACCTGCAGTACAGCGAGGTGGACCGCATTGGCAATGGTGTCAACGCTGGGTCGGTTCTGGGTCAAAATGATGCCGGCGGGGCTGACCTTGCCCTCCAAGTCGACGTCAACGAGTTCGGCCCGGGTGGCTCGACGAGTGCCGGCCATGAACGCCCACGTGTACCCGTGGGCCATACCGCTGATCAGGGAGTAGATCGCGCGACAGTCCGGAGTTGACCCGTCGGGGAGCCGCAGCTTCTCAGCCAGCGAAGTCATACTGGGCACGGCTTGCTCGGGGATTGGCTTGCCTTTCCTGTCGTTGCGGATCGCTGGCAGTCGGCCGGCCGGCGGGTCGTTCCCCTCAAGCGTCAGCGATTGAAGCTGAGCCTCTGCTTGAGCCTGCCAGCCAGTCGCCAACGAGCCGTCGGGGAACAGCACCGGTGTCTTGGCTGCCCAGTCCGCAAACTTGGCCTGTTCTGTGGCACTTCGCCAAGCAGCAGCGAACCCGCGGAGGCGTAGCCCTTCCGGATCGTTGTCCTTCAAGATCCAGCCGGCTACCATCGCCGTTTCGAGGACTTGCCTGGCCAGGGTCACGTCGGCTGCGAGGTGGATTCGCAGCCTCAGTTCGCTGGGGTTGGCGCCGTCTTCGGCGAGCAGCTGCCGCAAGCCGGTGAGCCCGTCGGCGGACGTGGCCAGTGATTGCATGGCATGTTCGGCGGCGTGACTGTGTGCCGGCGAGCGGAGAAGCCACCAAAGCAACGTGCCGGGGGCGGGAGTTGCGGCCAGTCTGTCTTCGCACGTGTGACGAGTGCCGGAATCGCTAGCACCGTCTTAGCGAGGACGGCGGTCGCGTCTGGCTCCTCCTTAGGGTTCATGGCCCCACTGTCTCATCGCACACGGCGACCTCGACTGCAGCGAACCAGCCATCGACGGGACTCGCCCGGGTGCCTCCTTCTGGGCGTTCTCTAGAGCGGGCGGGGCGTGTCTACGACGTAGCCTGACTGCGTCCTGAGTCCTGTCGTGGACATGTTCCCTTGATCTGTCTCTGCCGTCGTCTGACCCGTCAGAACGTGTCGTTCGATCGGCGATTCGCTTGCAGTCGGACTGTCGGACCCCATGCGTAGCGTCCTCGGCGAGCGGAGGTGGTCGAGATGCGCGTGCAGCGGGTGCTGATGCCGGACGGGTCGGAGTCGTGGACCGTGCTCGGGGATGATGGGGCGCCGGTGCCGGCGGTGGAGGGGTTCCTCGCGCATCTGCACGCGTTGGATCGCGCCCCGACGACGCAGCGGACCTACGCGGCGAGCCTGAAGCTGTGGCTGGTGTTCCTGGGCCAGGTCGGGGTCGCCCCGGATGAGGCGGGTGTCGAGCACGTGTCCCGGTTCGTGGCGTGGTTACGCGCTCCGGCCGAGAACGTGGCTGTCCTACCCGGCGGCACGAGCCGATGCGGGCCGGCGACGGTGAACAAGCATCTCGCAGCGATCTTCAGTTTCTACGACTGGCGGGCCCGCAACGGGGTTGCGTTGGCGCAGTCGCTGGTGGCGTGGCGTCGGGTCAGTCGCGGCGGCTACCGGTCGTTCCTGCACCACGTCACCGCCGGCCGGCCGGTGGCCACCCGGCCGTTGCGGCTGCGCCAGGAGCGACGCTTGCCGCGCACCCTGACCGACGAGCAGGTGCTCACCCTCGTGGAGGCCTGTGAGCACCTGCGGGACCGCTTCTTGCTGGTGCTGCTCGCCGAGACCGGCATGCGGGTCGGGCAGGCCCTGGGGCTGCGGCACGAGGACTTCGTATCGCATCGGCGTGAGCTGCGCATCGTGCCCCGACGCGACAACGCCAACGGCGCCAGGGCCAAGACGCTGCAGGTGCACACGATCCCGATCTCGGCGGGTCTCGTCCGGTTGTACTCGGCCTACATGTTCGAGGAGTACGGCGAGTGCGACTCCGACTACGTGTTCGTGAACCTGTTCGCCGAGCCCTACGGGCGGCCGTTGCGGTACCAGGCGGTGAACCAGCTGGTCCGCAGGCTCCGCTCACGCACCGGCGTCGAGTTCACCTTGCACATGCTGCGTCACTCCCGAGCCACCGACCTGCTGCGCCGTGGTGTCGGCGTGGACGTGGTGGCCCGGCTGCTCACCCACCGCAACTCGACGACGACCTCGCAGACCTACCTCCACCTCGACGTCGAGGACCTGCGCGCGGAGCTGAACCGCTGTGGGGTCTGGGCGAAAGGCGATCCGGCATGAGGGCCGGGAAAGTCCAGACCAGGGCCGAGGCCGCGTCCGATACGGCGCTTCGGCTGGTCGCCGTCGACGCCGAAGATCTCGAACGACGCTACGTTGCCGACGTCTGGCAGGCCGCGGAGTTGGGGGTTCCCGCGGCCCGGGGCCGGGCGTCGGTCAGCTTCACCCGGATCGATCCACCCTGGCTGCGCGAAGCGACCAAACGGTGGGCCCGGCACCGGCTGGCCACCGGCTG
>CAYZFZ010000420.1:0-2623 GCA_964477795.1 uncultured Bifidobacterium sp. | reverse complement strand
CCCGGCACCTCGAACACGCTGTACCCGCGTGATCGGTAGTCGGCGAGGCAGGCCTGCTCGTGCTCCGAGCCCTTGTCGATCACCAGCTGGGCGAACGACCCGAACGGAACGGACACGGACAACTCGCCGCGGTCGACCTGGTTGCGCAGCGACAAGTAGTGGCCACACTCCAACCACGCCGTGATCTTCGTTGGCGTCAACAGGCGATCCGACACCATGTTCCTTCCGCATCCACCCGATCACGGTATCGACGGCCTGTGACGACCCCGCCCGACGCGGGCCGGAACGCGGCGAGGCCGCAGTGTCGTGGCCGCCGGAATCGATCTCCGACACGGTGACCGCGGTTCACGAGCAGCGACTCAACCCGTACCGTGGTCAGCGCTGATCGGAGGAGGTGAAACCATGACGACGACCGCAGCGATTGACTTGCCGATTGATCTACAGACGATGGACGAGACCGGTCTTCCCTGGACGTTCCTCGACGAGGCCGCCGATCCGTCGCGGATCGTGCCGGGCGCTCACGTCGTCGCCGGGTCAGGCTCCGTGCGTGCGGTCGTCGTAGTGGTCGACGTGACTGAAGAGGGCATCGTGCACGTGTGCGACGTGCCCGGTTCGGTTGAGGACAACGCACACCTGCTCGAGTACCGGAACGACAGCAGAGCTGCTGTGTCCGAGCGTCTGCCAGAAGATCTGCCAGCTCCAGCAGAAACCGGTGGAACGAGGCGGGACGCTACGGCACCACCGGAGGTCGGATCCCCTGGAACCGCAAGGCGGAACGGGCCTCGGCGGCACAGGCCGGAACAGCCGGAGGCTGACTCATGACCCGAAGTTCGCAAGTTCAAGTCCTGCCCCCGCCGCCAACCATATCCAGCGACCTTGAGATCGACGGGAAGCCGGGCTGTGAGGCCCGGCTTCCGCCGTTTTCAGCCTCTGTTGTCGCTTCCGCGGGTTGCTGGGTTGAGCATCCGGGGTGCACCGCGTCTCGCCTCACGTTCCGTGGCATTCACGTCGCCGTCATGACGCGAGGCTTGACTTCGTTAGCTAGGGACCTTAGCCTGACAGATAGGCACCCTAGCTGAGGAGCAGCCCGCCATGACCGTCACCACGCTCACCGCTCCGTTCCGACGTCCAGCGTTCGCATTCCCATTCCCATCCCCGGCGCTCGCCGCCGGCGCCTATGTCGGGGCGTGGATCGTCGGACTCACGGCGTTCGGCACCGGTCCCGGTGCGAACGCCACCGCGACTGAGGTGGCGGCTTGGTACGCCGACCACCGGCTGACCAGCGTGTTGCAGTCCATCTCGGTCCACGGCGTCGCCGCGCTCGCCCTGCTCGGCGTGCTCGTAGCAGCACATCGCTCCGTCCGATCGAACCGCATAGCGCTCGCCGCCGGCATGGCGGCGGTTGCGCTTTCGATCGTGCAGCTCGGACTCGGTGTGGGGCGCAGCGCGTGGTCGACGGGCACCATGACATCCGACCTCGTCGACGCGATCGATCGACTCGACGGCCTCAAGATGTTCGCCCTCGCGGTGATGATCGGTACCGCCGTCCGTGGTCTCCGGTCGGTCGGACTCGTGGGCCGACCCATGGCCGTGACCGGCCTGTTCGCCACCGTTGCCCTGGCCGTGTCGGGCGCCGGCTACCTGCTCGACGTCGCGCCGCTCGAGGCCGCCGCGTTCGTCTCGCTCCCTCTCTTGCTCGTGTGGGTCGGCACCCTGGGCGTCCGAGTCGCACGCACGGCGCGCTGATGCCCCGCGCTGGACTGTCCAGGGAGAGGGTCGTCGAAGAAGCCGCGTCCGTCGCCGACCAAGTGGGATTCGATCGGCTCACCATGGCGGCCGTCGCCGAGCGGTTCGGGGTCGCGCTGCCCTCGCTGTACAAGCACGTCGGCGGCATCGACGCCCTGCGCCGGGACCTCGCCGTGCACGGCATGGCGGTCCTCGCCGACACGCTGCGAGACGCCGCAGTTGGACGGGTCCGAGGCGATGCCCTCACTGCCGTGGCGACCGCCTACCGGCAGTTCGCGACCGACCGGCCCGGCCTGTACGCCGCCACCGTTCGCGCCCCGGCGCCCGACGACGAGGAGCACTCTTCAGTGGCCCAGACCGCGCTCGACGTCGTCGTAGCAGTGATGCGCAGCTACGGGATCGAAGGAGTCGATGCCGTCCACGCGCTCCGCATGCTGCGAGGCGCGCTTCACGGGTTCGTCGCCCTCGACGCCGCCGGCGGTTTCGGCATGCCCGAGAGCGTCGACGACAGCTTCGATCGCATGGTCGCCGCCTTCGACGTGATCCTGTCCGAGCAGGCGTCATGAGACCTGGTGTCAGTGCGGTCAGGTTCGCGACCGAGGTGGCGGCGCTCGCCGCGCTGGCCGTCGCCGGCCTCGCCATCGCCTGGCCGCTCGCGCTCGCGCTACCAGCGGCGTTCGCCTTCGTGTGGGGCTGGTGGGTCGCACCCAAGGCCCGCAGCAGGCTGGCCGATCCATCTCGCTTCGCGGTGGAGATCGTGTTGTTCGTCGCCGCCGGGGGCACGCTCGCCGCAACCGGATCCGTGCCGCTCGGACTCCTGCTCACCGCTGTCGCAGTCGCGGCGGCCATCGCGATCCGCCGTGAGTAGGGGCATGGA
>CAYZFZ010000419.1:0-2629 GCA_964477795.1 uncultured Bifidobacterium sp. | reverse complement strand
GCCGACCAGAAGGTGCTGGTGCCCGGCCGTGCGCTCAACGAGCGGCAGCGGCTCGTCGGCGGCGGCGACGAGGTGACGATGCGTCTCGGCGACCGCGACGCGACGTTCGAGGTGGGCAGCACCCGGCTCACCACCCGCCTCATCGAGGGCGAGTTCCCGAACTACCGCCAGCTGATCCCGGCATCGCACCCCAACACGCTCACCGTCGAGCGCGAGCCGCTGCTCGAGGCCATCCGCCGCGTGAAGATCCTCGCCAAGGACGCCACACCCGTGCGTTTGCAGATGGGCGGCGACACCTTGCGGCTGATGGCGATCACCCAGGACGTCGGCAACGCCTCGGAGGAGCTGGATGCGCAGTACGTGGGCTCCGAGCTGACGGTCGCGTTCAACCCCGACTATTTCGCGGCCGGTGTGGAGGCGTGCATCGGCGACTCGATCACGCTCTCCACGCTCGATGCGTTGAAGCCGGCCGTCGTGCGCGGCGTCGGCATCGACGACTACCTGTACCTGCTGATGCCGGTACGGGTGCCGTAGACCGGTCCCTGCGTTCAGCCCCCGTCGCGCCAGCGGCTCGTAGCCTGCTGAGATGATCGTCACCCGCCTCGAGCTGGCGAACTTCCGCAACTATGTCGAGGCGTCCTTCGAGTTCCACCACGGCATCACCGCCGTCGTCGGCCTCAACGGGCAGGGCAAGACGAACCTTGCCGAGGCGCTGGCGTACCTCGCCTCGCTCGACAGCTTCCGCGGCGCGCCGGGCGACGCGCTCATCCGGGTCGGTGCCGACACGGCCGTCGTGCGCGCGACCGTGCTGCACCCCGACGGCCGCGAGGTGCTCGTCGAGCTCGAGCTGTCGCGCCACGGACGCAACAGGGTGCAGGTGAACAAGCAGCGCCTCGGACGGTCGCGCGAGCTGCTGGGCGTCATGCGCGTGACGGTGTTCTCGCCCGACGACCTCGCGCTCGTGAAGGGCGGGCCGCAGGAGCGCCGGCGGTTCATGGACGACACGCTGGTCGCGCTGGCGCTGAAGTACGACGCGCTGCGCCTGGAGCTGGATCGCATCGTCAAGCAGCGCAACACCCTGCTCAAGCATGCCAACGGGCGCATCGACGCCGACGCGGAGCTGACGCTCGACGTGTGGGACGCGAAGTTCGCCCAGGTCGGCGACCAGTTCGGCCATGCCCGCGCGGTGCTCATCGCCCGCCTGTCGCCGATGGTCGCCGAGGCCTACGAGCAGCTCGCCGACCGGCCCAGCGTGGTCGAGCTGCGGTACGAGCCGGCGTGGCGGCAGCTCGGCCTCGGCGCCGCCCTGCTCGCTGCGCGCACCGACGACGTGCGCCGCGGCGTCAGCACCGTCGGGCCGCACCGCGACGACGTGTAGCTGTCCATCGGCGGCCTGCCGGCGCGCACCCACGCCTCGCAGGGCGAGCAGCGCACGCTGGCCCTCGCCCTGCGCCTGGCCGCGCACCGGATGGTGGCCGAGAAGGCCGGCAGCAGCCCGGTGCTCGTGCTCGACGACGTGCTCAGCGAGCTCGATCCGCGGCGGTCGGCGGCGCTGCTCGGTCACCTGCCGCCGGGCCAGGTGGTGCTCACCACCGCCGGCGTGCTGCCCGAGGCGGCGCACCCGGATGCGATCGTGCGCATCGAAGCCGGCATGGTCGTCGAGTGAGCACGGTCGTGGCAGAGTGAGCACGGTCGTCGAGTGAGCACGGTCGTGGCAGAGTGAGCACAGTGCTGGCAGAGTGAGGCGGTGAGCACCGATGAGCCGTGACGAGCCGATCCGCCTCGGCGACAGCGTGCACCAGGTGGTGCGCTCGCTGCGCCCGGAGACGGGCAGCGCGGCAGTGGCCGCGTCCGCAGCGGCGATGGGCGGGGTGTTCGGCAAGTGGGACGAAGCCGTCGGTGAGGCGGTCGCGCGGCATGTGCAGCCGGTGAAACTGGACGGGACGACGCTGGTGGTGAAGGTCGACGACCCCGCCTGGGCGACCCAGCTGAAGTTCCTCGAGGGCATGCTGCGCCAGCGCCTGGCGGAGGTCGCCGGGGCGACGATCGAGCGCATCGAGGTGCGCGTCGCCCGCTGAGTCGCGGCCCTGGCGCAGGATCCGCCCCCGCTGCGACCGAAAACGCACTGCCAGCACCCCCTCGGCACTCCCGCACGACCCACCCGCCGTTACGTGCGCCAGGCGCCCTCACAGGGCTTTCTCCGGCCCCGGTACGAGGGGATGCCGCCCGCATCGAACACAGGCGTCACCCTCCACCTCTTTGTCACACCCCTCGGGTAGGCTGTCAGACGATTGCGACGACGGCTGCAGCGCAGGGAGCCAGCCCAAGTGTCGCCGATGAACCCGCAGGTCACAGCCTGTTTTCCCCCGAGCACGATCGAGGTGCGCGTGTCGTCCGACACCAAACAACCAACCAGCGACTACAGCGCCAAGGACATCCAGGTCCTGGAGGGGCTGGATCCCGTCCGCAAACGCCCTGGCATGTACATCGGCAGCACCGGGCTCGCCGGTCTGCACCACCTCATCTGGGAGGTCGTCGACAACGCGGTCGACGAGGCGATGGCCGGTTTCGCCACCCGCATCGGAGTCACCCTGCTCGCCGACGGCGGCTGCAAGGTGGACGACAACGG
>CAYZFZ010000418.1:0-2632 GCA_964477795.1 uncultured Bifidobacterium sp. | reverse complement strand
TGTGCGAGCCCACCGACGTGCCCGTCAACAAGCGCCACCTCGACATGGTGTACGCCCACCTGCGCCACGGCGACAAGGCGTTCCTCGGGTCGGTCACCGCCCCCGAGCGCGCGGCCGACAGCATCGAGCTGGCCCGGATCGTGTTCGGTGCCGAGTTCACCGACGAGCACTGCGTGATCATGGGCAACGTCAACGTCAACTCACCGCTGGTGTGGGACGCCACCATGACCGGGGCGCTGAAGACGTACGCGCGGGCCAACCAGGGCGTCGTCGTCACCCCGTTCATCCTGGGCGGGGCGATGGGCCCGGTCACCACTGCCGGCGCGGTGGCGCAGTCGCACGCGGAGACGATGGTGGGCATCGCGCTCTCGCAACTCGTGCGGCCGGGCGCGCCGGCGATCTACGGCAACTTCCTGTCGTCGATGGCGCTGCGCAGCGGCAGCCCCACGTTCGGCACGCCCGAGCCCGCGCTCGGCTCGCTCGTCGTCGGCCAGCTCGCCCGCCGCGTGGGCCTGCCACTGCGCTGCTCCGGAGCGTTCACCTCGTCGAAGGTGCCCGACGGCCAGGCGATGCAGGAGAGCGCCGTCAGCATGCTCGCCGCGCTGTTGTGCGGCGCGAACTACATCCTCCACTCCGCCGGCTGGCTGGAGGGTGGGCTGACGATGAGCTACGAGAAGTTCATGATGGATCTCGACCTGTGCGGCGCGGCGCACACCTACCTCAAGGGCATCTCGCTCGACGAGGATCAGTTCGCGCTCGACGGGTTCGCCGAGGTGGGGCCGGGCAAGCACTTCTTCGGTTCGCAGCACACCCTGCGCCACTACGAGACCGCGTTCTACGAGCCGGCGCTCAGCGACAACAACTCCTTCGAGCAGTGGCGCGACAGCGGCGGCACCACCGCCGAGCAGCGCGCCGAGCGAAGCGTGCGCGAGCTGCTCGCCAACTTCGAGCCACCGCCGATGGACGAGCGCACCGACGCCGCGCTGCAGGAGTTCATCGCCCGCCGCAAGGCGGAGATGGCCGACCAGTGGTACTGAGATGAGCACCGCAACGGGCCGCTGCGCCTGTGGCGCGATCACCTACACCGTCGACGGCGCCCTGCGCGACGTGTGGAACTGCCACTGCCACCGCTGCCGGCGCATCACCGGCCACCACATGGCCGGCACGCGCGCCGACGCTGCCGCGGTCTCGATCACCGGCAGCACCCTGCGCTGGTGGGAGCCGGACGAGTCGTGCGGCTACGGCTTCTGCAGCGAGTGCGGCTCGACGCTGTTCTACCGGGCGGCGGATCGGCCGCAGTACCTCGTGATCACCGCCGGCACGCTCGACCAACCGACCGGTCTGCGCACCGTGGCAGCCTGGTGGATGGCCGAGCACGGCGACTACTTCCCGCACACCCCCGACCTGAGTGAACACGAGTACGACGGATGAACGCACCGATGCACGACGATCCGCTGCTGCAGCCGTTCCAGCTGCGCCACCTCACGCTCAAAAACCGGGTGATGAGCACGGCGCACGAGCCGGCGTACAGCGAGGACGGCATGCCCAAGGACCGGTACCGGGCGTACCACGTGGAGAAGGCCAAGGGCGGGCTGGCGCTGACGATGACGGCCGGCACCGCGGTGGTCAGCCCGGACAGCCCGCCGGCGTTCGGCAACCTGTTCGCGTTCGACGACGCGATCGTGCCGTGGATCCGCCGCATGACCGACGGCATCCACGAGCACGGCTGCGCGGCGATGATCCAGATCAGCCACCTCGGCCGGCGCACCGGCTGGGGCCAGGACGACTGGCTGCCCGTCGTCGCCCCCTCGCCGCTGCGCGAGCCGGCCCACCGCTCGCACCCGAAGCAGGCGGAAGCGTGGGACATCCAGCGGATCATCGGCCACTACGCCGATGCCGCCGAGCGGATGCAGGCGGGCGGCATGGACGGCATCGAGATCGAGGCCTACGGCCACCTCTTCGACCAGTTCTGGTCGCCCGCCACCAACCATCGCGACGACGAGTGGGGCGGCTCGTTCGAGCACCGCATGCGCTTCCCGCTGGCCGTGCTGCGCGCGATCCGCGAGCGCGTCGGCGACGGCTACATCGTGGGCATCCGCATGGCCGTCGACGAGACACGCCCCGACGGCATCGACACACCCACGGGCATCACGATCCTGGAGATGCTGGCCGAGCAGCGCCTGATCGACTTCGTCAACGTCATCCGCGGCAGCATCGTCAACGACGCGGTGCTCAGCGAGGTGATCCCGATCCACGGCATGCCCTCCGCTCCCCACCTCGACTTCACGGGTGCGGTGCGCGAGCGCACGAACCTCGCCGTGCTCCACGCCTCCAAGATCGACGACGTCGCCACCGCCCGCCACGCCGTGCGCGAGGGCAAGGTGGACATGATCGGCATGACTCGCGCCCACATGGCCGACCCGTACCTCGTGCGCAAGATCGAGCGCGGCCAGGAGGCCACCATCCGGCCGTGCGTGGGTGCCACCTACTGCCTCGACCGCATCTACCAGGCGGGCGAGGCACTGTGCATCCACAACGCCGCCACCGGCCGCGAGCTGACGATGCCGCACGTCATCGAGCCCGCCGCGCAGTCGCGGCGGGTGGTCGTGGTGGGCGCAGGCGTCGGCGGCCT
>CAYZFZ010000417.1:0-2640 GCA_964477795.1 uncultured Bifidobacterium sp. | reverse complement strand
CTCGGTGAACGGGAAGTAGCTCGGGCGCAGGCGGCTGGTGAAACCCTCACCGAAGAACGCCTTGGTGAACGCCTCGATCGTGCCGGCAAGGTCGGCCAGCGTGATGCCCCGGTCGATCACCAGACCCTCGATCTGGTGGAAGACGGCGAGGTGGGTGGCGTCGGTGGTCTCGTTGCGGAACACCCGGCCCGGCATGACCATGTAGATCGGCGGCGCCAGGTGCTGCATCACCCGGATCTGCACGGGCGAGGTGTGGGTGCGCAGCACCGTGCTGCCCGGCTCGCCGTGCTCGACGTAGAACGTGTCGTGCATGCTGCGTGCCGGGTGGGCAGCGGGCATGTTGAGCGCCTCGAAGTTGTACCAGTCGGTCTCCACCTCCGGGCCCTCGGCCACCTGGAAGCCGAGCCCGACGAACACGTCCTCCAGCCGTTGCCAGGCCTGGGTGACGACGTGGGCGTGCCCGCGACCCGGCTTGCGCAGCACCTCGGTGAGGTCGAGCCGCTCGGCCTCCAGCTGCACGGCCCGCTCGGCCCGGCGGAACTCGCCCAGCCGCGCCTGGAGGGCCTCGCCGACGGCGGCGGTGGCCTCGTTGAGCTCGCGGCCGGCCTGCTTCTTCTCCTCGATCGTGGCCAGCTTGCCCAGCCCGGCCTTCAGGTCGGTGAGCGTGCCCTTCTTGCCCAGCACCTCCAGCTCGACGGCGCGCACGTCGTCGCTGCTGGCGGCAGCGGCGAGGCGCGACAGTGCGCCGTCGCGGGCGGCACGGATCTGATCAATCATCGACTTCCTTCTTCCACGTCAACATCGCGAACCTGGACCAACCTGCACGGACCCCCGAGCGATTCACCAGGCGTGCGCAGAGCAGGACTTCAGCGCGCCACCCCGAGCGTCACCCGGGGGCACCGAAATCGCTGCGACATCATGCGCCGACTCTACCGTTGCCGTCGCTGGCGGGCGACCTCGAATACGAGCACCGTCGCCGCCATCGCCACATTGAGGCTCTCGGCGGCGCCGGCGTGCGGGATCGTGATCCAGCCGTCGACCGGCGCGTCGTCGGGCACCCCGTGGGCCTCGTTGCCGACGACGAGCGCGATCCGGCCGGTGAGATCCACCTCGGTGTACGCGTCGCCGCGGTGCGACGACGTGGCGAGGACGTGCAGCCCGGCGGCGCGCAGCGAGCCCAGTTCGGCGGGCACCACCGGGATGCGGAACAGCGAGCCCGCGGACGCGCGCACGACCTTCGAGTTGAACGGGTCGACCGAGCCCGGCGTGAACACCACCGCCTGGGCACCGGCCGCCTCCGCCGAGCGGATGATCGTGCCCGCGTTGCCCGGGTCGCCCAGCCGGTCGGCGACCATCACGAAGTCGGCTTCCGCGGGCAGCACCGCGCTGCGCTGGCGAACGACGGCGAGCACCGGCTGCGGGGCGTCGGTGGAGGCGACACGCTCGATGACGTTGGGGGCGAACTCGAACACCTGCCCCGAGCGGGGACCGTGCTCGAGCACGGCCTCGGCGCCGGGCGCGACGAACTGCGCCTCCACCTCCCAGCCGGCCTCGATCGCCTGCGCAATCAGCGACGGGCCTTCGACGACGAACACACCTTCCTCGGAACGCGCACTGCGGCGCCCCAGGAGGCGCCGCAGTCGTTGAACCTTCGGGTTCGAAAAGGTGAGCTGGTCGCTCAGACGGCAGCCTTCGTGGCCAGCGCGGCCTTCGCCGCGTGCACCAGCGCGGTGAACGCTGCCGCGTCGGTGATCGCGAGATCGGACATCACCTTGCGGTCGACCTCGATGCCGGCAGCGTTGAGCCCGGCGATGAACCGGCTGTAGCTGATGTCGTTGAGCCGGCACGCAGCGTTGATGCGCTGGATCCAGAGGCGGCGGAACTCGCCCTTCTTGGCGCGGCGGTCGCGGAAGGCGTACTGGCCGCTCTTCATGACCTGTTCGTTGGCCGCCCGGACGGAGCGGCTCTTGTTGCCGCGGTAACCCTTTGCCCGCTCGAGCACCTGCTTGCGGTGCTTCTTCGAGCCGACGGCGCGCTTCACACGAGCCATAGTTGTGTCTCCTTCTTCTCGTTCTTGTCAGTCAGCAGGTGGGATCAGCGCTCGGCGAGCAGGCGCTTGATCTTCTTCTCGTCGCCGGAATGCACATCGACCTTGCCGTCGAGGCGACGGGTACGGGTGGACGTCTTCTTCTCGAAGAGGTGCTGGCGGTTCTGCTGCAGGCGGCGCAGCTTGCCGGTACCCGTCTTGCTGAACCGCTTGGCGGCGGTCTTGCTGGTCTTCATCTTGGGCATGGTGACTTTCCTGTGTGTCTGGCGGTGTGAAACCGCCGGGCTGAGATCTGTGTCAGGCGGGGTCGGGCTCGGCGGCAGGTTCGGTTGCGGCCGGTTCGGCGGCCACCTCGGTGGCTGCTGCCGGGGCAGCAGCTGCCTCGTCGGCAGGGCGATGCTTGTCCTCGCTCTGCTTCTTCGGCACCGCCTTCTTCTCGGGCGCCAGGACCATGGTCATGTTGCGCCCTTCGAGCCGAGCCTGGGTCTCGACCTTGGCGGTCGGGCCCAGTTGTGCGAGCACGTTGTCGAGGATTCGGGAACCGAGCTCCGGGTGCGCCATCTCGCGCCCGCGGAACTGGAGGGTCACCTTCA
>CAYZFZ010000416.1:0-2660 GCA_964477795.1 uncultured Bifidobacterium sp. | reverse complement strand
AAGGCTGCCCCGGCGGCGAAGAAGGCTCCGGCGAAGAAGGCTGCCCCGGCCAAGAAGGCTGCCCCGGCCAAGAAGGCTGCTCCCGCACAGAAGGCCGCCGCCAAGCAGGCCTGACGGTGGCGAGACGTCAGCGTCTCGACGCTGAGCTGGTCAGACGACAACTGGTCAAGAGCCGCACGGACGCAGCCCGGGCCATCGAGGCGGGCAGGGTGCTGGTGAACGGCGCCGTCGCCGACAAGGCATCGCGGCAGGTGCATGCCGGCGACGCGGTCGTGCTCAGCGGGCCGCCGGCGCGCTTCGTCAGCCGTGGCGGGGAGAAGCTGGACGCGGCCCTGACGGCCTTCGATCTCGACGTCGCCGGCCTGCGGGCCCTCGACGCCGGGGCCAGCACGGGTGGCTTCAGCGACTGCCTGCTGCAACGAGGAGCCGCGCACGTGGTGGCCCTCGATGTGGGGCACGGCCAGCTGCACCCACGGATCCGCAACGACGAGCGGGTGACGGTGCTGGAGCGGTTCCACATCCGCGACGCGACGCCGGCCGCGATCGGCGGGTTGGTGCAGGTCGTCACCGCCGACCTCTCGTTCATCTCACTGCGCCGCGTGCTACCCGCGCTCGTCGCCGCCTGCGAGCCTGGCGGTCATCTGGTGCTGCTGGTGAAACCGCAGTTCGAGGCCGGACGGGTGGAGGTGGCCCGCGGTCACGGCGTGATCACGGACCCGTCGATCCACGAACGCGTGATCGGCGAGGTGGAAACGGCGCTGATGGCGGCAGGCTGCAGCGTGCTCGCATGGACCGACTCACCGATCACCGGCGGCGACGGAAATCGCGAGTTCCTTGTGCATGCCACCACCCACCCGTCAGGATTCCACGCGTGAGCTCAGTGCTGCTGGTCGCCCATCACGATCGTCTCGAGGCCGCGGCCCTCGCCGGCGTGGCCGCCGCCTGGTTGCGCGCCCACGGGCACGACGCGTGGATGACACCGGCCGATGCGGCGCCGCTGGGGCTCGGTGAGCTGCAGGCGCAGCGGCCCGCCGCCGAGGCCGACCTCGCGATCAGCCTCGGGGGCGACGGCACGATGCTGCGCACCGTCCAGATCGTCGGCGACGCGCCCGTGCCGATCATCGGTGTCAACGTGGGCTTGCTGGGCTATCTCACCGAGGTCGAGCCGGAGGCGCTCAGCCATGCGCTCGACCGCTGGTTCGCCGGCCCCGCCGCCGGCGAGTGGCACATCGACGAGCGCATGCTGCTGGCCGTCTCGGTGCACACCTCCGCCACGGCCGCGCCCACCACCTGGACCGCGCTCAACGAGGGGGTGGTGGAGAAGCAGGAGGCCGGCCACACCGTCCGCATGCAGGTGTGGATCGACGGCACGCCCTTCACGTCGTACGCGGCCGACGGGCTGATCCTCGCCACGCCCACCGGCTCGACCGCCTACTCGATGTCCGCCCGCGGCCCGGTGCTGTCGCCCCGGCTGCGGGCCGTGCTACTGACGCCGGTCTCGCCGCACATGCTCTTCGACCGCTCGCTGGTGCTCGACCCCACCGAGCTGGTGGAGGTGGAGATCCTGGGGCACCGGGCGGCGACGCTGTCCATCGACGGGCAGCAGGTCGCGACGCTCGGCGAGGGCGACCGTGTGTCGGTGGCGCCCTCACCCCAGGTGGCACGGTTCGTGCGCTTCGGCGACCGGCGCTTCCACCAGATCCTGAAGGCCAAGTTCGGGTTGACGGACCGCTAGATGCTGCACGAGCTCCACATCGAATCGCTGGGGGTGATCGAGCGCCTCGACCTCGTGCTGGGCGCCGGCCTCACCGCGCTCACCGGGGAGACGGGTGCCGGCAAGACGATGCTGGTGGAGGCGATCAGCCTGCTCGTCGGCGGGCGCGCCGATGCGACGATGGTGCGTCCTGGCGCCGCCGAAGCGCGAGTCGAGGGACGCTTCGTGGTGGACGACGACGAGTACGTGATCGCCCGCGTGATCCCGGCCGACGGCAGGTCGCGAGCGTACGTCAACGGCCGGCTGGCGACGGTGGGCAACCTCGCCGAGCTCGGCGAGCGCTGCGTGGACCTGCACGGCCAGCACTCGCATCAGAGCCTGCTGTCCGCGGGCGAGCAGCGCGACGCGCTCGACCGCTACTGCCACACGGATCTCGGGCCACTGCGCGCCGCGCGGGCGACGCTCACCGAACTGGACGCCGCACTCGCCGCCCTCGGTGGCGACAGCAGGTCGCGCGCACGCGAGCTCGACCTGCTGCGGTTCCAGGCGACCGAGCTGGGCGCTGCCGCGATCACAGCCGACGACGAAGACCTCCGGCTCGAGGCGGAGTACGACGAGCTGGCGCGAGCGGTGGAGTACCGCGAGCTGGGCACCATGGCGGTGGCGGCGCTCACCGACGACGGCGGCACCGGCGACGCGCTGGCTGCGTCGCTGAAGGCGATCAGCGGCAAGGCCCCGTTTGCCGAGCAGGAGGCGCGCCTGCGTGGGCTGGCTGCCGAGCTGGCCGACATCGCCGCCGAGCTGCGCGCCCGCGCGGACGGCATCGACGAGGATCCCGAGCGGCTGGCGGTGGTGCGCGACCGGCTGCAGCTGCTGCGCGACCTGCGCCGCAAGTACGGCGACACGCTCGCCGAGGTGCGCGCCTTCCACCCGCAGCTGCAAGCTC
>CAYZFZ010000415.1:0-2660 GCA_964477795.1 uncultured Bifidobacterium sp. | reverse complement strand
ATCGCCACGATGCTCGGCGTGGAAGCCATCGTCGTCGCGGTCAACAAGATGGATCTCGTCGACTGGGACGAAGGCGTGTTCCTCAGCATCTCCAAGGAGGTGCAGGCGTTCGTCGAGAGCCAGCCACACCCGGTGCCCGTGCACGCCATCCCCATGTCGGCCCTGCTGGGCGACAACGTGGTCGACGGCTCGGCGCACACCCCGTGGTACGACGGCCCGCCGCTGCTCGCCTTCCTCGAATCCTTCGACGCCACCGACCGCGACCTGCCCGGGGCCCGTGTGCACGTGCAACGGGTCATCCGCCCCCAGGGTGGCGAGCATGCCGACTTCCGCGGGTACGCGGGTGTCGTCGCCGCGGGCACGCTCGTCGTCGGCGAGCCGATCAAGGTGCTGCCCAGCGGGCGCGCCAGCACCGTCGCCGCGCTGCACCGCTGGGGTACGCCGGTGCAGGAGGCGCACCCCGGCCAGGCGGTGGTGGTGGAGCTGGCCGACGATGTCGACGTGGCGCGCGGCGATGTGCTCGTGGCCGGCGACGCGCTGCAGCCACCGGAGGTGGCGGAGGACATCGTCGCCGACGTGTGCTGGATGATCGACCAGCCCCTGCTGGTGGGCACCCGTCATTGGTTCAAGCACGGCACCCGCACCGGCCACGCCACCGTCACCGCGATCGAGCACCGCTACGACCTCGTGTCGCTGGAGCACCAGCCCACCGACGAGCTGGAGCTGAACGACATCGGCCGGGTGCACCTGCGCCTCAGCGAGCCGATCGTCGCCGACGTCTACCACCACCACGCGCAAGGTGGCAGGCTGATCCTCATCGACGCCGCCACCAACACCACCGCGGGCGCGGCGATGATCGCCGCCATCGCCGCCTGGTCGCCCGAGATCTGATGGCGCAGCAACTCGCGCCCGTGGCACTCGTCGGTGCCGGCCCCGGCGACCCCGACCTGCTGACGGTGCGTGCGGCCCGCCTGCTGGCGGAGGCCGACGTGGTGGTGCACGACGCGCTCGTCGGCGACGGGGTGCTGGCGCTGGCCCGCCCCGGTGCCGAGCTGATCGACGTGGGCAAGCGGCCGGGTGCCGGCGTCGCGCAGGACCTGATCAACCTGCTGCTCACCCGCCTCGCCGGCGACGGCAAGCGGGTGGTGCGGCTGAAGGGCGGCGACCCGTTCGTGTTCGGCCGCGGCGGCGAGGAGGCGGCGGCGCTCGCGGCCGCGGGCATCGCCTGCGAGGTGGTGCCCGGCATCACCTCCGCCATCGCGGCACCCGCCGCGGCCGGCGTGCCGGTCACCTACCGGGGCCTGTCCGCGTCGTTCACCGTCGTCACCGGCCACCGACAGCACGGCGAGCTGCCGGTGGACTGGGCGGCGCTGGCCAGGGCCGGCGGCACGATCGTGGTGGTGATGGGCGTCGCCCAGCGTGGCGAGATCGCGGCAGCCCTGATGGACGGGGGCATGGCCGGCGACACGCCGGTGGCCGCGATCCACCGCGCCTCCACCAGCGACCAGTCGGTGCTGCGCTGCGACCTCGCCGGGCTCGCCTCGGCGGACGTGCGCTCCCCTGCGACGCTGGTGATCGGCGCGGTCGCCGCGCTCGACGTCACCGCCCTCGCCCACGCCGCGCTCGACGCCGGGCACTGACGTCGCGCCTCGACGGCAGCGGCTGCTTCCGGAAGCGCCGCCGCACGCATGCGTGCGCAGCGGCTTCCGGAAGCCGGGCCGTCGGGGTCAGTTGAAGAAGATCTCCGCGAGCACCAGGAACACGATCCAGAGGCCGAACGCGCTGATCAGCGGGTTGCGGACACCGGGGCCGTCGTACATGACGTTGAGCCCCTTGTTGGCCTCCGTCTTCCACGGCAGCATGCCCAGCGCGTTCAACTCCATCACGACGATGATGACGAGCGCGATGATCCAGAAGCCCATCACCTTGCCGCTGGAGAGCTCGGCGCCGCTGTAGGTGGCGTGGCTGCGGAACACCATGAAGAACAGCATGCTGACGGAGAAGATGGCGTTCTGGCGGCTGGCCATCAGCGCCTTGCGGCCGGCGCCGGCAGCGGCCGGATCGGGGGCACCGCCGGCGAGCACGTTGGCGGCGTTGGCAAGCACGACCTTCTGGTAGCGCCAGATGACGCCCCACACGTTGAGCATCATGATCGTGCCCAGCAGCATGCCCGTGCTGATCGCGATACCGCTGGCCGACTTGCCGAAGCCGTTGGCGTAGTAGTCCTTGGTGATGCCGGTGATCAAGATGCCGGTGACGAACGTGCTGAACGCGGACCAGCGGAAGTACCACAGCGCCTTGCGGGCCACCTTGTCGATGGCGACGAGGCGTGCCTTGCCGCCGATCTCCTTGTGCGGCTCGGCCTCGAACTGGGCGAAGGCCGGCACCTGCACGAAGTTGAAGTAGTAGAGCAACCCGATCCAGGTGATGCCGAAGAGGATGTGCAACCAGCGGAAACCGAAGCCCCCGAGTGCTGCCCTGCTGAAGAAGCCTGTGTAATCCGCGAGCACTTTTCCGTACCCCTTCCTTGTGAAACCGAACGTGCCCGTAACGTAGCACCGTCCACGCGGCGCGCAGCGAACTCCCCCCAGCGTGCGGCACCTGTCGCGCCCACGCCGTGCCGGCACCTTCCCGCCACTAGCCTGCCAACCGTCATGGCG
>CAYZFZ010000414.1:0-2663 GCA_964477795.1 uncultured Bifidobacterium sp. | reverse complement strand
GGGAAGCGGTCGGCGTTGCGTTCCCAGATGTCGGCGAGGTTCCAGCCAGCGGTCATGGTGCCGACGGTAGCGGTCGGCGCCGTGCCGCAGGCGACGTGGACCTGCCACCGGCCCGTCAGGCAGCCAGCTCCTTGGCCGGTGACGCGAGCAGCTGGCGGCGCTCGATGATGTGGTCGACCAGCCCGTAGGCCAGCGCGTCGTCGCCGCGCACGATGTAGTCGCGGTCGATGTCGGCGATGATGCGCTCGCGCGGCTGGCCGGTGCCCTCGACGAGGATGTCGACCATCCGCCGGCGCATCTCCACCATCTCGGCGACGGCCAGCTCCATGTCGCTGGACTGGCCCTGCGCGCCGCCGTGCGGTTGGTGGATCAGCACCCGTGCGTTCGGCAGCGCGTAGCGTTTGCCGGGCGTACCCGCGGCGAGCAGCACGGCCGCCGCCGAGGCCGCCTGGCCGACACAGATCGTCGACACGTCGGGCGCGATGTAGCGCATCGTGTCGTGGATCGCGAACAGGCCGGTCATGTCGCCGCCCGGGCTGTTGATGTAGATCGAGATGTCCTTGTCCGCGTCCTCGCTCTCCAGGTGCAGCAGCTGGGCGATGATCAGGTTCGTCACCTGGTCGTCGATCGCGGTGCCGAGGAAGACGATGCGGTTGACGAGCAGGCGCGAGTAGATGTCGTAGGCCCGCTCGCCGCGGTTGGTGGTCTCGATGACGGTGGGGATCAGCATTGGCGCTCCTCGTTCATGTGCAACGGTTGGGTTGCACGAGAAGGTAGTGCGACCGAGACTCAGATGCAACCCATTGGTTGCACCCCGGGGATGGGTGCGGTACCGTGCCGGCATGACCGACGACCTGCACACCGGTGAGCTGCACCCGGGCCAACTCGGCATCGCGCGCGACATCATCCTCGACCAGCCGGCCGGCGAGGTGTGGCGCCTCGTCGGCACCGCCGACGGATGGCAGGAGTGGCTGGTCGACCGCGCAACCGTCGACGTGGCCGAAGGCGGGGCCGGCACGGTGATCGACGACGGCATCGTGCGCGACATCGACGTGCTCGAAGTGGATGCGTCGCGTTCGGTGACGTTCCGCTGGTGGGAGCGCGACGACCCGGGCTCGGCATCGGTGGTGTCGATCCATGTGCACGACATGCCCGGCGGTGGCAGCCGGCTGCGCATCACCGAGCGGGTGGTGCCGGGCGGCGCGCACGCGACGGCCGCTTGTTCGGCGCGCCCGTCGGCCTGCGGGACATGGTCGACGTGGTCGACGTGGGAGGTGCGCGCGTGCCTGCTCGCGCTCGCGCTCCACAGCCGCGCCCGGGTGTGAGCGCGCAGGCCGTCGACGGCGACGCGCTCGACGTGCTGTTCGGTGCACTCGCCGACCCGACGCGCCGCCAGCTGCTGCAACAGCTGCTGGCGAAGGGCCCGGCGACAGCCACCAGCCTTGCTGCGCCGCTGCCGGTCAGCCGGCAGGCGATCGTCAAGCACTTGCAGGCGCTGGAGGCCGCGGGCCTCGTCGCGCCCGAGCGCGAGGGCCGAGAGGTGCGCTATCGCGCGACCCCGGAGCGGCTGGCGTCGGCGGTCGGTTGGTTGCTCGACGCGGGCGGTTCGTGGGACCGGCGCATCGACCGGTTGCGCCGCCGCTGATCATGCATCGCCGCTGTTCGAGGCGGTGGTACGGTCCGCTCATGGGTACGGGAATCATGTTCATCAGCATCGCCTTCTCCATCCTCGTGGTGGTGATCGTCCTCGCCACGCTCAAGAAGAGCGGCGCGTTCGGGATGTCGAAGAAGAAGCAGGAGCAGGCGCTGCAGCTCACGCAGACGGGCACGAAGGCACGGGCCTGGATCATGGCGATCCAGCCCACCGGCATGGTCGTCAACAACATCAACATCCAGTGCGACGTCACGTTCCGGCTCGACCCCATCCACGGCGGTCAGCCCTTCGACGTGCAGAAGCGGATGCTGCTCGCGCAGACCTCGATGCCGCGCATCGGCGACTGCTGGCCGTCCTGGTTCAACCCGGCCAACCCGCAGGAGTTCGCGGTCGGCCAGCCCAACGCGATGACGCCGGAGTCGATCGCCACGCTGCGCGAGTTCGGCATCGCCACCCCGTTCGACCCGCCGCGCGCCTGATCGGTCGCCAGATCGTTGCGGGCACCCCGGTGGGTGCTCGCGCGCCCGAGCGCGTCGATGACGAGTGCTCCTGACCCGGCGAATAGGGTCGCGCCGATATGGACTTCCAGTTGCCTGCCGAGGACGACCCCCGCCGGCTCGCCGTGCGCGAGTGGCTCGCTGCCCACCCCTCGCCGACGGGTCGCCAGCTCGCCGAAGCGGGCTACGTGGTGCCGCACTGGCCCGCACCGTGGGGTCTCGGCGCAGACGCGATCCATCAGCTGATCATCGACGACGAGCTGCACCGGGCGAAGGTGCGCCGGCCCACGAACCCGATCGGCATCGGCTGGGCCGGCCCCACCATCCTCTATGCGGGCACCGCCGAGCAGCACCAGCGCTACCTGCTGCCGCTGCTGTCCGGCGAGGAGTTCTGGTGCCAGCTGTTCAGCGAGCCGGGTGCCGGCAGCGACCTCGCCAACCTGGGCACGCGGGCCGTGCGCGACGGCGACGAGTTCGTGGTCAACGGCCAGAAGATCTGGACGAGTGGTGCC
>CAYZFZ010000413.1:0-2669 GCA_964477795.1 uncultured Bifidobacterium sp. | reverse complement strand
CTGGCCGAGGCCGCCTTCACGGAGTTCGGCCGCGTCGACGTGCTCGTCAACAACGCGGGCATGTCGCCGCTGTACCCGGATCTGCGGTCGGTCAGCGAGGAGCTGTTCGACAAGGTGATCGGCGTCAACCTGAAGGGCCCGTTCCGCCTGTCGTCGGTGATCGGCAGCCGCATGGCCGAGGGCGACGGCGGCTCCATCATCAACGTCTCCTCCATCGCCAGCCAGCGCCCCAGCCCCACCGAAGCCCCGTACGGCGCGGCGAAGGCGGGCATCAACTCGCTCACGCTCAGCCTCGCCGCCGCGTTCGGCCCGAAGGTGAGGGTGAACTGCATCGTCCCCGGTCCGTTCCTCACCGACATCTCCAAGGCGTGGGATCTGGAGGCGTTCAACGCGCGGGCGAAGACCGCGTACGCGCTCGGCCGGGGCGGCGAGCCGCACGAGATCGTCGGCGCCGCGCTGTACCTCGCCAGCAGCGCGAGCAGCTACACCACCGGCGCGCTCATCAACATCGACGGCCTGCCCCGCTAGCCGGTCGCGATCAGCCCCAGTGCCTGCTGCAGCAGGCTGACGGTGTGGGCGTGCAGCTGGTCGCCGATCTCCTTCGGCGCCAGGCCGGCGCAGGCGCGGGCGTGGGTGCCCTCCAGGATCAGGCCGAGGCGGTAGCAGGCGAGCACCCGGTACCAGTGCAGCTCGCTGAGGTCGCGGCTGCTGCGCTGCGCGTAGCGGGCGATGACGTCGTCGCGGGTGGGCAGGCCGGGCGCCACCACCGACACACCGATGCCGTCGTCGCTGGGCCAGGTGGCAAGCAGGTGGCCGAGGTCGAGCAAGGGGTCGCCCACCGTCACCAGCTCCCAGTCCACCATCGCCGCGACCGCCGGGCGATCGCGGGCGATCAGCACGTTGGCGAAGTGGAAGTCGCCGTGCATGAGGCCGGGGCGCACACCCGCGGGAAGGTGCGCGGCCAGCCACTCCCCCACCTCGTCGACACCGGGCAGCTCCGGGCCCGGGTAGCCGGCGAGCTCGGAGTAGCCGTCGAGCTGCTTGCGCCAGCGGCCCACCTGCCGCTGTGCCCAGCCCTCGAAGCGGCCGAGGTCGCCGAGCCCGACGGCGACATGGTCGACGGCGGCGAGCGACGCGATCGCGTCGGCCATCGACAGCCCCATCTCGCGCTGCCACGCGCGATCTGCGAGGAACGCGTCGGGCAGCCCGAGCGTGGGGTTGAAACCGTCCACCGGTTCCATCAGGTAGAACGCCGCACCCAGCACCTCCGGGTTCGGCTCGGCGGCGACGAGCCCGGGGTGCGGCACGCCGCTGCCGGCGAGCGCCCCGAGCACGCGGGCCTCGCGGCGCATCGTCTCGTCGCTGTTGGCACGCTTGTGCACCGGCGGGCGGCGCAGCACGTAGGAACGGCCGGCGCGCGCGAACCGCAGCAGCACGTTCTGGGTGCCACCGGCGATCAGCTGCAGGTCGGTGAGCGGCCCGTCGCCGAGGCCGTGCTCGGTCATCCACGCGTCCAGGGCGTCGATATCGACACCTGGGATCTCGGCGGTCGTCATGCGCAGAGTATGGTCACCCGGCCAGCCGCCGCCGCAGTTCGGCAACGTCCTGGGCGACACGCTCACAGCAGGCGGAGCGGGTAGTGGCGGGTGTTCGTCGGCGGCGACGACCAGTGGTCTGCCAGGTCGTCGCTCCAGCCGTCGTACTCGCGCGCGTACATGCGTGCGGGGGCGGCGCTGATCACGCGGCGCCCGCTGAGCACGAGGCGGAAGAACAGCGCGAGCGAGTCGCCCTCGTTGCGCATCAGGTCGGTGAGCGACGGGACGACGATCACGCCCGTGGGCAGCGCCGTGATCCGCTCCAGCACCTCGTCGACCGAGTCGAACGCCTCGACAACGGTGATCTGGCCACACCAGCGCAGCCCCACCTCGGCAAGCGCGGCGACACCGAGGCACGTGACATCGGACTGCGGCCGGCGACGTCCGCGGCCGGGTGACGGCGCTCGCCAGCGGAGGTCGTCACGCGGCTCGAAGACGGGGACCACGATCACCGCATCGCTGGGGACGAGACCCGGGTGGTCGAGGCCCCGCGGCTGCTCGGCGCCGCACTCGCACCGAGGCATCAGGTGCCGGCGCTGCATGCTGTCGCGATCGCTGCGCGTACGGAAGACGACCGGCCGGCTGCACCACCAGCAGTCGAAACCGGCGGGCAGTGGCGTCACGTGCTTGGCCATCTGCGCTGTCGTCAGCCCGAACTGGACGGCGAGCGACGAGGCGGTCTGCTTCGACTGCCAGTACAGCTCGTCGAGTTGGGCTTGTTGTTCGGGTGCGAGCATGCCGCGACCTCCGGGACCGTGAGGATCACCTGGGAGGCGGGGTCGTCGCGCTCCGAACCACGACGGACCATATCGGCCGAGGCCGTCGGTGCAACCTGGTCAGCCGGTGCTACGGACGCCGGCACCGCCGTCGATGACGTAGGTCTCGCCGGTGATCCACGACGCCGCGTCGGAGGCGAGGAAGACGGCGAGATTGGCGATGTCCTGCGGGTCGCCGAGGCGCTGCAGCGGTAGCTGGGCGGCGAGGCGCTCGCCGAAGTTGTCGACCAGGAAGGCGGCGAAGTCGGTCTGCACCAGGCCCGGCGCGATGCCCACCACCCGCGTGGGGCCCAGCTCG
>CAYZFZ010000412.1:0-2697 GCA_964477795.1 uncultured Bifidobacterium sp. | reverse complement strand
CGGTGGGCGACGGCCAGCCCACGCTGCGGGTGAAGTCGCTCACGATCGGGGGCACGGCGGCATGAGCACGACGACCGACTCACACACAGCCGGCACCAGCGTGCTGCAGGCGATCGCCGATCGGGTCATCGCCCAGGCCCGGCCGGGCGAGCAGGTCGAGGCGTACGTGTCGCGCGACCACGAGACCGACATCCGCATCTACGAGGGCTCCGTCGAGCACTTCGTCAGCGCGCAGAGCGAGGGCATCGGCATCCGTGTCATCCGCGACGGCCGCACCGGCTTCGCCTACGCGGGCACGCTCGACGAGGCGGCGATCGCGGAGGTGCTCGCCGAGGCCCGCGACAACGTGGAGTTCGGCACCCGCGACGAGTGGGCCGGCCTCGCCGAACCCGACGGTGTCGACGTCGTGGAGCAGGAGCTGTGGAACGACGCCCTCGCGGCCTACGGCACCGACCACAAGATCGAGCTGGCGAAAGAGCTCGAGCGGCTGACGCTGGGCATGGACTCGCGTGTGCGAGTCGACGACTCGAACTACGCCGACGTGGCCGTCGAGTCCGCCGTCGCCACCACCACCGGCATCCGCCGTAGCGGCCGCGAGAACGGCTGCTACGTGTCGATCAGCACGCTGGCCGACGACGGCGACGAGACGCAGACCGGGTTCGGTTTCAGCGTCGGCCGCTCGCCGCACGACTTCGACCTGGCGAAGGCGGCGCGTGAGGCGGCCGATCGCGCCACCCGCCTGCTCGGTGCCACCAAGCCGGCGTCGAAGCGCGTGACGGTCGTGCTCGACCCGTACGTGACGGCGATGTTCCTCGGCATCATCTCCAGCACGCTCAACGGCGAGGCGGTGGCGAAGGGGCGCAGCCTGTTCAAGGATCGCATGGGTGACACCGTCGCCAACCCGCTGGTCACGCTCGTCGACGACCCCACGAACCCGCTCGCCTACACGGCCACCGACATCGACGGCGAGGGTCTCGCCGCCCGGCGCAACGTGCTCATCGACGGCGGCGTGCTGCGCAGCTTCGTGCACAACAGCTACAGCGCCCGCCGCGTGGGGGCGCGCAGCACCGGCAACGCCGTGCGCGGCGGCTTCAAGGGCACGCCCGGCGTCGGCTGCCTCGCGCTGCAGTTGCAGCCGGGCACACGCGACCAGGCCGCCCTGCTCGCCGACATCGACGACGGTGTGCTGATCCAGTCGGTGCAGGGCCTGCACAGCGGCGTCAACCCGATCAGCGGCGACTTCTCCGCCGGCGCCTCCGGCCTCGTCGTCACGAATGGCGCCGTGGGCGCGCCGATCCGCGAGTTCACCATCGCCTCCACGCTGCAGCGCATGCTGCTCGACGTGGTCGAGGTCGGCGGCGACGTCGACTGGCTGCCGATGCGCGCCGCCGGCGTCAGCCTCGTCATCCGCGACGTCACGCTCTCCGGGGCCTGACCCGGCTGGGCGCTGGGGATGCCGCTGCCCGGGTGCCGCTGGCCCGGCACAGCTCATAGGTCTCCCGTCCCGGGGTTGTCTCTCCAACGGGATGACAACCCAGCTTGCCCCACCGCGCAACCGGGGTTGTCATCTTCGCGAATAGAAAGCTGCAGGGTCCGGGCCGCGGGCGACCGCCGGCGGCCGCGGGCGAGCCGCGGTGGCCGCGGGCGAGCGGCGGCGGCCGCGACACCCCTCAGCGGGCGAGCGCCTCGGCGAGCGTGCGGCAGCGGATGCCCAGGCTCGCGGCCAGCGACGTGTCGAGCACCACGTGCGCCGGGCGGTCGAGGCCGGTCTCGGCGAGCGACGCCGTGGGCACCGTGCGCGGATCGGCGCCCATCCACTCGGCGAACGCCTGCGCCAGGTGCGCCCGGCTGATCGGCTCGGGCCCGGCGACGTGCAGCACGCCGCCTCCCTGCTGATCAGCGAGCGCCACGATCGCGGCGGCCACGTCGGCGGCGTGGGCCGGGCAGCGCACCTCGTCGGTGAAGTACCGGGTGCGGCTGCGGCCGGCGAGCACGTCGGCCACCTCCCGTTGGCCGGGGGACTGCATCTCGGTGCCGTACAGCAGCGACGTGCGCACGGCCAGCGCACCAGGGTGCGCCTGCAGCAGCACCGCCTCGGCCTCTCGCTTCCAGCGGCCGTAGTCGATCGTCGCATCGGTGGGGTCGGCCTCGGTGTATGGCCGGGAGCGGCCGGCGAACACCATGTCGCTGGAGAAGTGGATCATCCGCGCACCGGCGGCGGCCGCGGCCGCCGCCACGTTGCGCGTGCCGCCGACGATCACCTGCCGATCCGCCTTGCGGTAGGCGAGGTGCACGACCACCGTGGGCTTCCAGGTGGTGATCTCGTCGAGCACGCGCGCCTGCAACCGGATGTCCATCGAGCGCGACGTCGGTGCCAGCACCTCCCAGCGCGCCGCCTCGGTGGCCGGCATGAGGTGCTGGCCGAGGAAGCCGCTCGCGCCGGTGATCAGCATCAACCGCTTGCCCTGACGCGTCCAACGCATGGCCGCGACGGTACCGTGGCCACTCGTGCCCGCCCCGCACCCCGCCGCCGTCGACCGCCACCCGCACCTGGCGGCGCCGCTCGCACCGGGGTGGGTGCGCGTCGACCTGCACAGCCACACGATGTGGAGCGGCGACAGCACCACCACCCCCGACGAGGTGGAGGAAGCCGTCGTCTCGGCCGGCCTCGACGTGCTGTGCATCACCGACCACAAC
>CAYZFZ010000411.1:0-2720 GCA_964477795.1 uncultured Bifidobacterium sp. | reverse complement strand
GGTTCACCCAGAACAGCTCGGGGAACTCGGGGTCGCGCACGGTGATGTGCCCGGCGACGCCCTCGCCGAAGCCGACGCGGCCGAAGATGCGCAGCGCGGCGGCCAGCTTCTGCTTGCGGTGCAGGCGTTCCTCCTCCACGCTGGCGAACGGGGTGGGCAGCTCGAGCCTGACGGCCTGCGGGGTGAGCTCGATCCCGTCGATCGTGCGGATGCCGGAGTCGGTGACGGTCATGGCGCCAAGACTACGTGCCCGTCCGGGCCGTGGCGTGTCGTGAGCCGGCCGTCCGCGCCGGGCCATGATGGGCGCATGAACCGCATCGTCGCCCCCGCCGGCATCGCCCCACCGGCCGCCAACTACGCCCACGCCGTCGTCAGCGAGCACACCATGCGTTGGCTGCACACGAGCGGGGTGGTGCCGGTGCAGCCCGATGGCTCGGTGCCGGCCGCGATCGAGGCGCAGGCGGAGGTGGTGTGGGCGAACCTGCTGGCGATCCTGCGCGAGGCGAGCATGGAGGCGTACGACGTGGTGAGCATCACCACCTATGTGGTGGCCGACCACATGGCCGCCCTGCCCGCCGTGATGGCGGCGCGCGATCGGGCCTTGGGTGGCCACCGGGCGGCGAGCACGCTCGTCACCGTCCCGGCTCTGGCCCGCCGCGAGTGGAAGATGGAGATCGCGCTCGTCGCCGCCCGGTAGCACGGCGACCGAGGGTCAGCGAGGATCGAACGGGTCCCAGGCGGCGGGGGCGGCGGCCAGGAAGTCCTGCACACGATCGACGAACGCGGCCGGCGTGAGGCCGCTGTCGGGTCCGTCGGCCAGCTGCAGTTGCGGGGTGAGTGCGCCCGGAGGATCCGCTGTCCAGACCGCGCCGCCGGGCTCCTCGGCGGTCAGCTCGGCGGCAAGGACGCGCAGATCGGGCCGGGGGAGCACCGGCCGCGAGGTGAGCATCACCCACGATTCGTAGCGCAGCTCCAGCCGGTAGCGCCGGCCCTGCAGCAGCGCCACGCG
Organism: uncultured Bifidobacterium sp.; assembly: GCA_964477795.1. GTDB lineage: Bacteria > Actinomycetota > Acidimicrobiia > Acidimicrobiales > Ilumatobacteraceae > UBA668. The sequence continues at coordinate 1,711 of CAYZFZ010000411.1, read as the reverse complement.
CAGGCACGACGTGGAGCAGTTGACGGCCATCGGGTGCACCGCGGCGCTGCTGCCCACGGTGAAGCGGTGGCTGGCGTGCTGCACCCACTCCTCGGGCACGTCGAGCACCGCCAGATCGACGTCGGGGTGCTCGGTGAGCTGCACGTCGCCGAACGCGATCGCGTCGAGGCTGTCGCCGAGGTGGGCGTCCTCCTCCAGCCACAGCGACTGCCAGCGCTCGGGATGATCGACCATGTCCACCAACCGCGGCAGCGCCCACTCGTACAGTGCACCGCAGCGCTGCGGGTACGCGGCGGCGAGCACGTCGGCGGGCAGCGGCGACAGCGCGTCGTCGTCCAGCGCCGCGATCACCATGGCGACTCGCGCCGCGGTGCGCGAGGTGAACGTGCCGAAGTCGCCCGCGCTCGCCACGTCGATCAGCAGGTCGCGCCGTGCGAGCGCGGCGTCCGGTTCCACGAGGGCGAAGACGCTGACCAGGCCGTCCTGGTCGAAGTGGTTGTTGGTGACCGCCTCGATGCCGTCGAACAGGTGCGGCTGGCCGAGCGCCCGGAACGCGATCTGGGCGGACAGGTCGTCGCGCAACTCGGGCGGTGTCGGTGCACCCGGCCAGTGCGACAGGGTCAGCACCGTGTCGGGGTTGGCGGAGCCATCGACGACGACGTTGGGGATGCCGGCGATCGCGTGCTCGGGGACGAAGCGGAGCTGCCTCACGGGTGCAACCGTAGAGCGGCGGCGGAGCCCCGGTGGTCGGGCCGATTGCCGGGCCGATGGTGGGGCCGGCGGCCGGGCCGATTGCCGGCTTCCGGAAGCGTCTGCGCACACCGGCGTGCCGAGGCGCTTCCGGAAGCACGCGCCCGAGGGGTGGAGGCAGGCCGCGGCCCGTGCCGGATGGCCATCGCCGCGCACCGGCGACCTACGCTGGCAGGCGATGAGCGACGAGAAACGAACCGACTCCGGCATCACCGTGAAGGCGCTGTACGACGCCTCGGATCTGGAGGGCTGGGACCCCACCACCCAGCTGGGTGCGCCCGGCAAGCCGCCCTACACCCGCGGCGTGTACCCCACGATGTACCGCGGCAAGTTGTGGACGATGCGCCAGTACGCCGGTTTCGGCACCGCTGCCAGCACCAACGAGCGTTTCAAGTTCCTGCTGCAGGCGGGCCAGACCGGCCTCAGCTGCGCCTTCGACCTGCCCACCCAGATGGGCTACGACAGCGACCACCCGCGTGCCGAGGGTGAGGTGGGCAAGGTGGGCGTCGCCATCTCGTGCATGGCCGACATGCGCCAGCTGCTCGCCGACCTGCCGCTCGACAAGGTCAGCACCAGCATGACGATCAACTCCACCGGCGCGATCCTGCTGCTGATGTACGAGCTGGTCGCCGAGGAGCAGGGTGTGCCGGCCGCGGCGATCAGCGGCACGATCCAGAACGACGTGCTCAAGGAGTACATCGCCCGCGGCACGTACGTGTACCCGCCGAAGCCGAGCATGCGGATCATCACCAACATCTTCGAGTACTGCGCCCAGCACGTGCCGAAGTGGAACACCATCAGCATCTCCGGCTACCACATCCGCGAGGCCGGCAGCACCGCCGTGCAGGAGATCGCGTTCACCATCGCCAACGGCATCGCCTACGTGGAGGCCGCCATCGCCGCCGGCCTCGACGTGGATGCGTTCGCCCCGCGCCTCAGCTTCTTCTGGAACGCGCACAAC
>CAYZFZ010000410.1:0-2737 GCA_964477795.1 uncultured Bifidobacterium sp. | reverse complement strand
ATCACGTCGAGCCCGCTGAGGTAGTTGCCGGCGTCGTCGGTGCCGCTGTGCACCCACCCGAGCGTGTGGCCGATCTCGTGCTCGACGAGGTCCATCGGCTCGTCGTCGCCCCAGTCGGGGTGGAAGTCGCTGGCACCCACGTACGCCGCCCGCCGCGACAACGCCACCGCGCACGGGCCGGCGGTGGGGCACGGATCGCCGCCGCTGCCGAAGCCGCCCGGCTGGTCGGCACCGTGCTCGGCGTCGGCCACCACGAGCACCGCGTGCGCGGCAGACCCGGCGCCGGCGATCACCGAGTCGATGCACGCCTGCGGCTCGTCGTCGCGCCCGATCGTCACCTCGCCGCCGGCGCTGAACACCGGGCGGTAGCGGCCGTGCGAGAGCTCGTCGAAGTAGGCGGGCACCCGCGCCGCGACCGCGGCCGTCACCGTCGCCGGCGTCAGCGCCAGGCGCAGCGGCAGGCCGCCGTAGATCGCGGCCGTCGAGTCGGCGGGCACGTGGCACACCCACACCTCGAAGGGGTCGTCGCCCTGGGTGCGCCAGCCCCCCGCCGACGGCGTGGCGAGCAGCCGATCGAGCACCTCTCCCTCGTGCGGTGAGGGGGTGGGCTCGGCGTCGCCGCACGACATGATCGGGCCGGCGGCGGCGAGCGCGACGGCGACCAGCACCGAGACCCGTCGCATCCGTCGCCGGCACATGGGGAGCACGCTAGGTGCGGCCACCGTCCCGGCATGACACCATGGGGCAATGCAAGTGTCTCCGACTCGGCAACGTCTGCTCGGCAATCCTGTGTCGCGCACCATCCTCTCGATCTGGGGCTGGCTGATGATCGGCGTGGTCGTCATCATCTGGGTGCCGCTCACGTTCGTCGTCTTCGTCGCCACCGCACCGTTCGACCGTGGGCGCTACCGGGCCGGCTGGATGTTCCGCCGCCTGTGTGTGGTGCACACATGGCTCAACCCGCTGTGGAGCTTCCACACCAGCGGGCTGGAGATCACCGACCCCCGCCGGCCGTACGTGGTGGTGGCCAACCACGAGAGCTTCGCCGACATGCTGCTGATCTCGCACCTGCCCTGGGAGATGAAGTGGCTCGCCAAGGAAGCGTGGTTCAAGTACCCGCTCGTCGGCTGGCTGATGCACATGGCCGGCGACATCAAGATCATCCGCGGCAACAAGCAGAGCATCATCACCGCGATGAAGGGCTGCCACGACCGGCTGGAGAAGAAGACGAGCGTCATGCTGTTCCCCGAGGGCACCCGCACCCGCGATGGTGCGCTGGGTGAGTTCAAGGACGGCGCCTTCCGACTGGCGATCGAGACCGGCTGCCCGATCCTGCCGCTGGTCGTTGCCGGCACGCGCGAGGCGATCAACCCCGGCGACTGGCGCTGGAACGTCACCAACGCCGAGGTACGCGTGCTGCCACCGATCGAGACCACCGGCCTCACCAAGGCCGATGTCGGCGAGCTGCGCGACCGCGTGCGCGCGATCATCGCCGACGAGCTCGCCGTCATGAAGGCCTGAGCATGCCTCGACTGTTCGCGAGTGGCGACGATCGCGATCTCGTGCGAGCCGAGCGTGAGGTGCGTGCTGCCTTCACCGGGCTGGATCTCGACCTGACGTCGCTCGCCGCCGTGTCGAACATCTTCCGTGCGGCCACCGCCGTGCGCAACCACATGGAGAGCGGCGTGCTGGCGCAGCACGAGCTGAGCTGGAGCGCGTTCACCACGCTGTTCGTACTGCGCGTGTGGGGCGAGATGGACGCGCGTTCGCTGGCCAACGAGGCGGGCGTCACGGCCGCCACGCTCACGGGTGTGATGAAGACGCTGGAGGCGCGCCAGCTGCTGCGTCGCAAGCACGATCGGGCCGACGGCCGGCGAGTCCTCGTCGGTGTCACCAGCCGCGGCCGCAAGGTGGTCGACGAGATCATGCCCGCGTTCAACCGCCACGAGGGCCTCGTCACCCAGGCGCTCACCGAGGACGAGCAGATCGACCTCGCCCACGCCCTGCGCACGATCCTGCGCACCGTCGAAGCCATCGACCTCTGATCCCGGCGACCCCGGCGGCCCTGTCCGCCGGCGCGACTCGACCTCTGGTCCTGCGGGGGCTGGCTCGGGTCGGAAGGGGGGCTGGTGGATCTGGCAGCATGCAGGGACACGGCCGCCGCCGACCACCGGGCGCGGCGAGAAGGGGGAGCGTCGTGGAGCTGCAACCGACAGCGGCCGGGTTCGATGCGGCGCGGCTGGAGCGCATCGAGGTGCACCTGCAGCGGCACTATGTGGGGCCCGGCAAGATCGCCGGCTGCCAGGTGTCCGTCGGCCGGCGCGGGTATCTCGCCTACGAGCGCAGCATGGGCGAGCGGGACCGCGAGCGGGGCGTGGCGATGGGTGACGACACGATCTTCCGCATCTACTCGATGACGAAGCCGATCGTGTCGGTCGCGCTGATGCAGCTGCTCGAGCAGGGCATGTTCCAGCTCGACGACGCGGTCGCCCGCGTCGTCCCCTCGTGGCGTGCACACCGCGTGTGGGTCTCCGGCGAAGGCGACGCGATGGTCACCGAGCCGGCGCGCCGCCCCATCTCGTTCCGCGACCTGCTCAGCCACACGAGCGGCCTCACCTATGGCGGCGCGCTGCCGGGCATGGGCGATCAGCACGCGGTGGATGCGCTGTACCGCGCCGAGACGATCCGCAGCGCGGGCGTGCAGCAGTCGATGGCCGAGTTCATGGAGAAGCTGTCG
>CAYZFZ010000409.1:1498-2742 GCA_964477795.1 uncultured Bifidobacterium sp. | reverse complement strand
AACGCCTCGGCCGGCGTGAGTGCTTGCACCCACGTGCCGTCATCCACACGATGCACCACGATGATCGTGTGCAGTGATCCGCCGGGCGACAGGGGGGCGCGCCCAGCGACCCTCATCGGCCAACCCAGATCGAAGGGGCCCTGGGGAACCTCCACTCCGAGGCGCGGCGCCTGAACGCGGCGTACACCGAGAGGACGGTGGTACGGGCGTACGCGCCCGTCGGGATCGATGGCCACGACATCGTCGGCCACATACCCGTGCCCGTGCAGCACGAGGTGCCCGGTGAGCGTGGACTTGCCCGAACCGCCAACGCCGACGATGGCGAGCACCTTGCCGCCCACCTCCACTGCCGCTGCACTGAGCACGGTGTCGGTGGTGGCGACCGAGTCCATTGCGAGCCGGTTCACGGCTCGGCGCAGATCGTGCAGCGCGGCGTCTGCGTCGACCTTCTGTTCGCGGGTGGCGCCGTCGAGCGAGGTGCTGAAGCGCCCGCGTCGCGCGCTGACCTCGATCACGTGCCGAGCCGTGTCATCGGGCGCCGCCAGATCGGCGTACGCCGCTTCGATCAGGTGCGCGAGACGTTCGTCGGCACGCACCTCGAACGTGGTGGCGAGCGCGCGATGGACTCCGACGGGCTTCATCGCCGCGACCACCACCTCTTCGGCCGAGACTCCTCGCTGCAGCCGAGGCAGGGTGGGCCCTCGTCCACCACCAAGTGGGTGCCCATGAGCAGGCCGAAGTTGGCGAAGAAGTTCAACGCCTCCCCGACGAACTCCCGGAACTCGGAAGCGTCGCAGCCGGTCACGGCCACTGCCTCGGCCACCAGTTCATCGGTGACGGTGCGCCCGTCGCACGCGTCGTAGACCGCGGCGAGTCGCCCGACGAGATGGTGTGCCATCTGGTTCTTCGGGTCGAGCAACACGTACTCGGCATCGAACTCGGCCACGAGCACGTCGTCGCGGCACATGGGCAGCACGATCGGTAGCTCCTCGGCAATCATCGGCGCGCAAGGGTATCCGTGCGGACTGTTGACGCCGCCGGGCGGAGGGCACGGACTCTCGCCGGCAGGCAGGGCAGCACGAGCAGCATCGGCATCAGCAACGACCGCTGGCGCACGAGGATGGCCAGGTTGCCGAACGTGGAGAGGGCCAGCGCACCCATGAAGCACACGAGCGCGGCGAAGAGCACGTACGGGTGGCTGCGCACCGCCTGGGGGAAGCCACCGAATCGCCGCCACGAGACGA
>CAYZFZ010000409.1:0-1488 GCA_964477795.1 uncultured Bifidobacterium sp. | reverse complement strand
ATCAGCAGGCCGATCAGGAACACCATTTCCAGTGCGGGCAGGACTGTCGCCAACGTGTTCACCTCCCACAGGAAGGGGCGGGTGAGCGTGCGCACGACGGCATACGGGTAGTCGAGCGGTCCGTCGATCACCGGCGGGTCGAAGCGGCTGCCACCCTGGGAGGTGCGGGCGGACGCCAACCCGAGGATGTCGGTGACCGATGCATCGACCTCCTTGGCAGGGTTGAGGTAGGTGAGGGTGCCCTGGGCGAGTGCCCACAGCCCGGCCACACCGGCCGCGCCGAAGAGCAGGATGCGGCCTCGCCCTTGACGCTGGTGCTGCTGGCGGCGTGTGAGCGCCGACCATGTGATGGCCAACACGAACGCTGCCAGCCAGATGGCCGCCATGTGGGGCCGCACCATCCACGCCCCGAACAACCCCACCACCAGCAGCGGCAATCCCTTGCGGCCGCCGTCGCCGCGCAGCACTTTGGCCACGCCCAGCGAGGCCGTGCCGAGCACGAGGCTCATCCACGCCTCCTTGCCGATCGACGAGGGCCAGAACACCAGGCTCGGCAACAGGAAGCACAGCCATGCGTAGCGACGCCGATGCAGCCCGGGCACCGCGAGACACGAACCACAGGAAGCCGGCCAGCTTGCTGGAGCCGACGATGCCGTAGAGCACGGCGGTGAGTTCGCCGATGAAGCGGGTGCCCTGGGTGTGGGGCATCCACTCGACGATGGAGATCTGGCCGTGCCAGAGCTCGCCGGCGATGATCCGGCCGACGTCGTGGTAGGTGTTGCTGTCCGAGTAGCCGCCGTAGGCGTCGTTGGCCACCCAGTAGCGGGCGAGGCTGCCGGCGATCTTCGCGATGAGTCCGATCGTGGCGATCCGCCGCAGGTCGGCCAGCTCGCCGCGCAACACGCGCCGCAGGATCCACAACCCGGCGGCGATGACGAACGGGGCGGCGACCAGAACGCCCCAGATGTCGTACGGCGCGTCGGCCATCAGCCAGCCGGCGAACAGCACATACATCGCACCGCCGGCGAGCACCGCCCAGGTGGCCACGCCGCCCGACTGCAGTTGCGCCAGCCGCGGCCGCACCGCTCAGTCCTTGCCGGGGGCCGGCGTGCCCTTCGGCCGGGAGATGCCGAGCGGGGCGGTGTCAGCGTCGGCGGCGTGGTCGTAGAGACCGTACGGGGTCTGCTCGATGGTGCCACCGATGACGGCGAGCAGGAGGGTGGCAGTGGTGAGCTGCTTGACCAGCTCGATGGCCTCTTCGGCGGCGCGGGCCTGGGTGTGGTCGAGGCGCATCACCATCAGCACGGTGTCCACCAACGGCAGCAGATCGATCACTTCGGCGGTGAGGCCGATCGGCGACGAGTCGATCACCACCGCGTCGGCCATCGCGATCGCGTCGGGCAGGACGCGGGCGGTGGCGCGGGCCAGGTTGCCCGGCGACGCGCTGATCGAGGTGAGGTCGAGCACCACCAGGTTGGCGATGTCGGT
>CAYZFZ010000408.1:0-2752 GCA_964477795.1 uncultured Bifidobacterium sp. | reverse complement strand
CCTCGATCGTGGTCGTCGCCGAGGGCGCCGAGCCCAAGGAGGGCACGATGCGCTCGCGCGACAAGGTGTACGACCAGTTCGGCCACGTCCGGCTGGGCGGCCTGGCCGAGACCATCGCCAACGTGATAGAGGAGCGCACCGGCTTCGAGACGCGCATGGTGCTGCTCGGCCACATCCAGCGCGGCGGCACCCCGACCGCGTTCGACCGCGTGCTCAGCACGCGCTACGGGGTGGCGGCGATCGACGCCGTGCACGAAGGGGCGTTCGGCGACATGGTGGTGCTGCGCGGCGACGAGGTGCTCACGACGCCGATGACCGAGACCGTGGGCAAGACGCGGCCGGTCGACATGCACCTCTACCACGAGGTCGCCGAGGTCTTCTTCGGCTAGGTCTTCGGCTAGGTCGGCCGCCCAGGCGTCAGGGCTGGGTGGGCGTGGGGATCGCCGGGTAGGCGGGCTGCGACGACTGCACCAGGCCGGGGAAGTCGTACACCGTGAGCGGCGCGCTCTGCAGCTCGCCGTTGCCCGTGGGCCACTGCTGGGTGGCTCCGTCGACGAGGATCTGCACGGACTGCACGCCGTCGAGCTCGGAGGCGGTGAACACGATCTGGGCGACGGCTGCCACCAGCACCTGCCCGGACAGCTCGGCGAGCTCGCCGGAGACGTCGACGCGCAGCACGCTGCCGCGGCGGGCGGTGGAGAGCAGCTGCATGTCGTCGGGCAGGGCGGTGCGGAACTGGCGGCCGACTTCGCCCGCGTTGGGGCCGGCGAGCAGCTCGGTCAGCAACGCGTCCGCGGTCTCGTCCACGTCGCGCGCGACCGCCTGCAGCACCTGGGTCTGGCCGGAGGCCTCCGGCGCGAGCAGGTACACGCGGGCGGTACCCGTGGCCGCGCCCGCGCTGCGGTCGGCCGAGATGCCGAGCTGCTCCTGATCGACCGCCGGGATGTCGCGCGGCGTGTCGTCGGTGCTGATCCCGCACGCCGCCAGCACCATCGCCGACATCGCCGCCGCGACGAGCCACACGAGCGGCCTCTGGCAGCGCGCCCAGCACCGGCCCGGGTGAGTGCGCGCGCTCATACGCCCACCTCGTCGGCCGGCAGTTCGAGCACGAAGCGAGCCCCCGGCTCGCCGTCGAGCCGTTCCTCCACCCACACCCGCCCGCCGTGCATGCGCACATGCTCGTCCACCAGCGCCAGCCCGAGGCCGGCACCGTCGCTGCTGCTGCGGCGCCCGGCGACTGCACCGCGGGCGAAGCGCTCGAACACCAGCTCGCGCTCCTCGACCGGCACACCGAGGCCGTGGTCCTCGATCGCGATCCAGATGTGGCCCAGCGGCTCGCCCTCGCCTTCAGGCTCGGTGACGGCGATCTCGGCGTCGCCGCCACCGTGCAGGCGGGCGTTGTCGATCAGGTTCGCCACCACGCGGGCGAGCCGCCGCCGGTCGCCGCGGATGACCACCCGCTCGGCGCGCTCGGTGACGAGCACGGGCGTGGCGGGCATGCTGCTGACGGCGACGGCTTGGCGGACGAACTCGGCGACGAGCAGGTCGTCGAGGTTCAGCCGGATCGCACCCGCGTCGAAGCGGGAGATCTCCAGCAGGTCCTCGACGAGGCCCTGGAAGCGGGTGACGTCGGCGACCAGCAGATCGAGCGCGGCCTGTGCCCGCTCGGGCATCTCGTCGCGCCGCGCCTGCATCACCTCGGCGCTGGCGGCGAGCGTCATCAGGGGTGAGCGCAGCTCGTGGCTCACGTCGCTGGCGAAGCGGGCGTCGCGCTCGACACGGGTCTGCAACGCCGCGGCCATGTCGTTGAACGAGTTGGCCAGCACCCGCAGATCGGGGTCTTCGGTGGGCTCCAGGCGGGTGTCCAGCCGGCCGCCGGCGATCGCCTTCGCAGCCTGCGCGGCCTCGCCCAGCGGGCGCACGGCCCGGCTGGCGACGAGCGTGCCCAGCAGCGCGCCGGCCAGCGTGGTGATGAAGCCGGCGAAGAGCAGGCTGAGCAGCACGCTGTTGAGGGTGCTGGACGCGTCGTCGAGCGCGACGAACTCGAAGTAGCTCGCATCCGTGACCGTGAGCGGGATGCCGATGACCAGCACCGGGTCGCCGCCGATGCGGGTGATCATGCGCGCCGCGGTCGAGTCGTCGATCACCCGCTGCTGCAGCGCGACGGGGATGTTGTCCGGGCCGAACTGTGCCGACGTGCCGCTGCTCCACGTGCCGCGGTAGTTGATCGCGAACCGGTTGACGCCGAGCGCGTTGAGCCGGTCGATGGCCGGCTTGGCCGACGGGTTGTTCGCGCTCAGCTCGTTCTGCGCCACCTGCGCGTTGCGGTACGCCTGCTCGATGCCCGCCTGGTCGCGCTGGTTCACCACGCTGCTGCGGGCGAAGCTGTACGCGGCCGCGGCGAGGAAGCCGGAGAGGAACAGCGCACCCAGCCCGAACATGAGCAGGATGCGGGTGCGCAGGCTGAGCCGCCGCGGCTGGATGTCGCGCCAGCGGCGGCGCCACACGTCGAAGCGACCCGCCGGCTCGCCGGTGGTGTCGGCGACGGGCTCGCCTGCCGCCGTCGTCGCCGTGGCGGTGGTGGTGCTACCCGAGGCGGCCGCGCCGGCGTTGGGGGAGACGGCGGGGGCCTGGGTGGGCGACTGGGTCACGACTGCAGTCGGTAGCCGAGGCCTCGGACCGTGACCACGTGGCGCGGGTTGGCCGCGTCGGCCTCCACCTTCGTGCGCAGGCGGCGGACGTGCACGTCGAC
>CAYZFZ010000407.1:0-2755 GCA_964477795.1 uncultured Bifidobacterium sp. | reverse complement strand
GTGCTCCATCTCCAGGGAGCGGATGAGGGCTTGCGCCCCGGTGATCTTCATGACTCTCCTCTTGCTGTGCAACGGGCTGGCGGGCTGGCGAGAACGGACTTGGGCCGAAAAACGAAACAACCTCCCGCAGGGGGAGGCTGTGGACACACGCGACGGTGAGGGCGTGCGTCTACACGATGAGTACTACGACGGTGGAGGCAGGGGCGGCACGCATCGGCGCCAGTCTGGCAGCCCGGCCGTGCGCTTCGCAACTCCCGCACGGGATTTGTCGCCGGGCCCGGAACGCGCCACACCCCGGTGACCGGCCGACCGAGGTCGGGGGTCACCGGGGTGTGCGGATCACTCAGCTCAGATGGCCGGCACGTAGATCAGCGTGCCCACCGCCTGGTTCAGCGCGTCGAGGTCGGCCTCGGTGTTCAGCTGGGCGATCAGCAGGATCGCCGCGTGACCGTCGGCGGTGCCCATCACGACCAGGCCCGTATAGCCGCCGGTGTCGCCGCAGCCGGAGTAGAGGATGCCCTTGCCGGTGAGCACACCGCTGCTGACGTCAACGACGTCGCCGGCGTCGGTGCAGTTCAACGAACCCTCGTAGGCGTCGAGCACCGACGAGTAGTCGGTTCCCAGGAAGCCGGCGACGAGGATGCCCGTTGCCGTGTCGGTGTCGAGGAACGCGTTGAGATCCGGGGCCGCGATGATGGCCGCGTGGTCGCCGTCGGACAGCGTCTGCCCACCGGTGTCGCGCTCCGCCCACTCAACCGGCAGCTCGAGGTAGATCTGGCCGGTGTCGTCGATGACGCCTTCGTAGGTGTAGCTCTGCGTCTCGGGCGGCAGGGTCTCGGACGTGTCGTCGCTGACGAGGTACTGGGTGACCTGGAGCGTCTTGTCGCCGTTGAGCTCGCCGGTGAGCACCTCGCCGGTGTCGAAGCGCAGCACCTCCACCGCGATCGGCTCGGAGCCGGCGGTGCGCAGCACGTCGCAGTAGGCGCTCATCGTGCCGTCCTGGCCGACGGGCAGGCCGTTGAGCTTGGTGATGATGTCGCCGGGCAGCAGCCCCACCTTGGAGGCAGCGGTGCCGGCCGCGACGCCGGACACCCACACGCCGGCGAGGCCGGCCTCGTCGTCGACGAACGCCTTGCCGTTGATGCCGATCGACTCGAAGTCGCCGTTGCGCAGCTCCTCGACGACCTGCTGGGCGAGGTGCGAGCTGATGCCGAAGAACTGGTTCGTGCCGGTGCCCGGGTCGCCACCCGCGTAGTGCACGGCGACCACGTCACCCTGGGCGTCGACCACCGGCCCGCCGGAGTTGCCGGGCTGGCTCTGCGCGTCGTACTGCACGGTCTCGTCGATGGACGCCCAGCTGGTCTCGCCGTCGGCCTTCGCCTTGGAGATGATGCCCTTCACCAGCGTGTACTCGGGGTCGCCGAGCGGGAAGCCGGCGAGGTAGATCTCGAGCCCGGGCGTGATGTCCTCGGTGGCCCAATCGAGGTAGGGCACGGGGTCTTGCACGTTCACCTGCACGAGCGCGAGGTCGTTGCACTCGGAGGCGCCGACGACCTTCGCGTTGTACGACGTGTCGGTGTCGCCGCCGGCGAACACCTCCAGCGTCGCCGCACCGGACACGACGTGGTTGTTGGTGACGGCCAGGCCGTCGGGCGAGATGAAGAAGCCCGAGCCTCGCCAGCCGACGGCCTCGGAGTCGCTGCCCGGCTCGCGGAACGAGCCCGCGCCCTGGAACTGCAGCACTGCCGGCTGCACGTCGCTGAAGGAGCTGATGTCGCTGCCCGAGGATCCGCCCTCGGTGGTCTCGGTGGTGCCACCGGTCGTGGTGGTGGTGGTCGCGTCGGCGACGGCGGCCGTGGTGGTTGTCGGAAGGACCACCTTCGAATCCGAGCCGCAGGCAGCGAGTGCAGTGGCTGCCACGAGCGCCGCTGCGATGGACGTTCTGCGTAGGTGTTGCATGGCGATGAGTCTTCCTCCCGTCGTTCCCTCCCGCCGCTTCTCGGGGGATGTGGACATTCTTGACCATTTCGCGGACCGCAGCGAGCATCGCGGGGTTACGACCTCGTCACAGTTGCGCGTTGAGGCCGGAAAAACAGCGGCACTGGGCGGGGGAAGGCGGCTGTGGAGCGCTCCAAGTTCCTAGCCTGTCGTCATGACCACACCTCAGTCACCCACAGTTGCCCCCGCGACAGGCCGCCTCGGCGTGCTCACGGTCGGGCTCGGCGCCGTGGCTTCCACCCTCATCGCCGGTGTCGAACTGGTGAAGCGTGGCGTGTCGCTGCCCGTCGGCAGCCTCACCCAGATGGGCACCATCCGCCTCGGCAAGCGCACCGACAACCGCAGCCCGCTGATCAAGGAGTTCGTGCCGCTCGCCTCGCTCGACGACGTCGTGTTCGGCTCGTGGGATCCGTTCCCCGACGACGCCTACGTCGCTGCCACCCGCGCCGGCGTGCTGGAGGGCGGCAAGCACATCGAGGCCATCTCCGATGCGCTGCGCGACGTGCGCCCGATGCCCGCCGCGTTCGACCGCGAGTACGTGAAGCGCATCGACGCCGACAACACGATGCACACCATCAACAAGCGCGACATGCTCAACGCGATCCGCGAAGACATCAACCGCTTCAAGGAGGAGAAGCAGGTCGACCGCGTCGTCATGCTGTGGGCGGCGAGCACCGAGATCTTCATCGAGGAGGGCCCTGCCCACCAGACGATCGAGTCCTTCGAGGCTGCCATCGACGCCAACGACCCCACCATC
>CAYZFZ010000406.1:0-2769 GCA_964477795.1 uncultured Bifidobacterium sp. | reverse complement strand
GGAGAAGATGTTGCAGCTCGCCCAGCGCACCTCGGCGCCAAGCTCGACGAGTGTCTCGATCAGCACCGCGGTCTGGATCGTCATGTGCAGGCTGCCCGAGATGCGGGCGCCGGCGAGCGGCTTGGACGGACCGAACTCCTTGCGCAGGGCACGCAGCCCGGGCATCTCGTGCTCGGCGAGGTGGATCTCCTTGCGGCCGAACGGGGCGAGCGAAAGGTCGGCGACGCGGAAGTCGCGGCGCGCAGCGAGTGACGACATGATGGTTCTTCTCCCAGAGAGGACAGCCGCGCACGGCGGCGACGTTGGTTGGAACGGGACCGGTGCCAACTGGCAGCTCTCTGATCAGCCCGAACGGACCTTCATGCTAGCGGGCCTGGCCGTGCGGCAGGCTCCACCTCGGGATCGTCAGTCGGCGAGGACGACGGCGCTGACGTCGAGGATGTAGTGCGCGTAGCCGACCGAGTTGTACACGCGGACCGTCTGGTTGGCGCCGTACTTGACGAGCGCCATGTTCGGGACCGCATCGCGCTCGTAGCTGTTGAGGTTCGAGATCACCGGCCGCGACGCCGCATCGGCGGGATAGACGGTGAGGAACCCCGGCTCGACGCTGACCGTCGGGAACTGGCGTGCGATCGACGCGTTGGTGAGGTTGCCCAGCAGCGCCGACTGGTTGCCGACGGCGACGCCGCCGACGTTGACGCTGCTCGCGAACGCACCGAAGCTCCAGTCCTCCGCCTGGTCGGGCCCGAGCGGCACACCGCCGAACGCGGCCTGGCGGGTGTCGAGCACACGGTAGGGCGCGGTGAGCGGGATGACCCGCCCGGCCCTGGTGCTCTCGGCGGCGCCGGTCTGCAGGTAGCCCATCACGTCGACGAGCAGGTTCGTGTTGCCGGCCGAGTTGTACAGGTGGATGTTGCCATCGGCGCCGACGGGGACGAGCGCAAGGTTGGCCTGCACCCTGCCCGCGGACACGTTGAGGTTGGAGGTGGCCGGCGGGCCGGTGGGGGTGTCGGGCAGGACGGACACGAACGTGTTCGCGCTGGGCGCCACGGCGGTGACGTTGACCAGCGCGCCGACGATGGAGCCGTCGTTGGGGATGGACGTGCCGGCTGCGCTGGCACCGCGGAACTTGAGCGTCTTCTGCGTGCCCGCCCCGAGCGTGCCGCCGCTACGGGTGTCGAGCAGGCGGGCCGGGTTGACGACCACCAGCCGAGCGCCGCGCTCGTCGTTGAGGTTGCCGGGCGTGCCCGCGTCGTAGGTGCTGGACGAGAACCAACCGAGCACGTCGACGAGCACGTTGGCCGTGCCGTTGCTGGCGCCGTCGATCTTGACGGTGAGCTTGCCGCCGGTGCCGCCGCGCACGATCGCGAGGTTCGGCACCGTCTGGTTCGCGCTGAAGTTGAGCAGCGACGAGGTGCCGGACGTGCCCGTCGGGTAGGCGGCCAGCCAGCCGGCGCTGGCCGGGTGGTCGATGGTGATGCTGATGGCGACGGCCAGCACATCCGAGCCGGAGCTGGGAACGCCACCCAGGCCGAGCAGCTGGATGTCGAAGGTGGGGTCGCCGGGGCCCATCGCCTTCGGGCCCAGCGGGGCCACGTCGTTGATCGGCGAGGTGGGCCGCGAGTCGAAGATGCGCGTGGGCGTGAGCGGGTGGTACTCACCGCCGCCGCACAGGCACGTTGCCGCAGCCGACACGGACACCGGTGACGACGACGGGACGAGAGTGACCACCGACACCGTGGCGACGGATGCCACCGCCAGCGCAACGATTCGACGAACCGGGCTTGAGAGCTTCATGCGTGACCTACCTTCTCCTCGCGACATGCCACAACGCTGACCCGTCACGCCCTCGGACAGGCTATCAGCGAGCGCCCCCACGTGCGCGTCAGTCACCGAAGGTCGGGCTCAGCTCGCCGGCCGCGATGCGCGCGTCGAGCGCGGCGGCCTCGGCGTCGGGCACGTCCTGCGCTTCGTCGGGCAGCATCACCGGGATGCCGTCCTGCACCCGGTATCGGCGGCGCAGGCGCGGGTTGTACAGGCCGCCGTCGTCACCGAGGTAGTACAGCGGGCCCTTGTCGACCGGGCAGGCCAGGACGGCCAGAAGACGAGGATCGAGTGCCATGACAGCGACCTTTCTACAGGCTGGTGATCAGCGCGAGGAGCTCGGCGACGTGCTGGTCGCACTCGTCGCGATCGGGCGCTTCGAGGTTCAAGCGCAGCAGCGGCTCGGTGTTGGAGGGGCGCAGGTTGAACCACCACGGCCCGCAGTCGACGGTGAGCCCGTCGAGGTGATCCTGCTCGAAGCCGGCGAAGTGGGCGGCGACCTTGCCGATCACCGCCTGGGTGTCGGCGACCTGGGTGTTGATCTCGCCGCTGGACGAGTAGCGCTCGAAGGGCTTGCGCACGACCGACAGATCCGAGTTCGCCTGGCTGACCTCGTTGAGCACGAGCAGGCTGGCGATGAGCCCGCTGTCGGCGCGGAAGTTCTTGAGGAAGTAGTAGTGGGCCGAGTGCTCGCCGCCGAACACGGCACCGGTCTCGGCCATGCGCTGCTTGATGAAGCTGTGACCGACCTTCGTGCGCACCGGCACGCCACCGTGCTCGCGGATCACCTCCGGCACCGCGCGCGAGCAGATGAGGTTGTGCAGGACCGTCGCGCCCGGGTTCGACCGCAGCACGCCCGCGGCGAGCAGGGCGGTGGTGGTGCTGCCGCTGAGGCCGCGGCCCGCCTCGTCCACCACGAACACACGGTCCGCGTCGCCGTCGAAG
>CAYZFZ010000405.1:0-2777 GCA_964477795.1 uncultured Bifidobacterium sp. | reverse complement strand
AGAGGGTCTTCTCGTTGAGCAGCGCCTTGGTCTCCTGGAACAGGTCGCTCTTGTTGGCGCTGCCGCCGCCCTTGGCCATGAACAGGAACTTGTAGGCGTCGCCGTCGACCGCGCTGATCTTGATCTCCGCCGGCAGGTTGTTGCCGGTGTTGACCTCGTCGTACATGGTCAGCGGCGCCATCTGGCTGTAGCGCAGGTTGCTCGTCTGGTACGTGTTGAACACGCCTCGGGCGATCGCCTCCTCGTCGCCGCCACCGGTGAACACCCGCTCGCCCTTCTTCGCCTTCACGATCGCGGTGCCCGTGTCCTGGCACATCGGCAGCACGCCGCCTGCGGCGATGGCCGAGTTCTTCAGCAGGTCGAGCGCGACGAAGCGGTCGTTGTCACTCGCCTCCGGGTCGTCCAGGATCTTGGCCAGCTGGGCCAGGTGGCCGGGCCGCAGGAAGTGGGCGATGTCGCGCATCGCCTCCTGCGTGATCAGCGTCAGCGCCTCCGGATCGACCTGCAGCATCGTGCCCAGCGGCGTCTCCACGGTGCGCACATGGTCGGTGCTGACCAGCCGGTAGGGGGTGTCGTCGTGGCCCAGCGGGAACAGCTCGGTGAACTCGAACGTCGGGGATTCAGCCATGCGGTCAGGCTACGCCCGCACCCCGCGCCCGACCCAGCCCCCCACGACGCGAGTGTTCACGGGCGTTCGCTGGGCGAACGTTCGCGCACACACGCGGGGTTGGTGGGGGGCTACTTGAGGCGCTTGGGGGGTGCGGTGGCGGGGTCGAGGGGCCACTGGTGCTTGGGGTAGCGACCGGCCATTTCCTTGCGCACGTCGGCCCAGCTGCCGGCCCAGAAGCCGGGCAGGTCGCTGGTGATCTGGATCGGGCGATCGGCGGGGGAGAGCAGTTCGAGCGAGACGGGGACGTGCCCGGCGACCGTCGGGTGCGCGCGCAGACCCAACAGGTACTGCACGCGCACCCTGGCGGGGGGGGCGGCGCGCGCGTAGTCGATCACCGCGGTACGACCCGCGGGCGTCTCCAGGTGCGACGGTGCCAGCTCGGCGAGCTGCAGCGACCGGTCCCAGCCGAGCTGCGACGACAGCAGCATCTCCGTGTCCAGGCGCTCGAGGTCGGCGCCGGTCATGCCGGCCAGGTAGGGCGTGAGCCACTCGTCGAGCGAGGCGAGCAGCGCGGCATCGCTCCAATCCGGCCACTCCTCGCCGAGGTGGTGGCGCAGGAACGCGACCCGTGCCCGCAGCAGCCGCGCCCGATCCGGCCACTGGAGCGCCGCCAGGCGCGTGGCGCGGACACGCTCGGCGAGCGCCGCCGAGGTGGCCTCGCCCGGCGGCGCGGTGCGAACCTGCTCGTCGAGCAGCATGCCGCCCAGCCGGGTCTCGCTGCGCAGCACGAGGTCGTTGCGCTGCTTGTCCCACTCGATCGACTCGCGCCGCTCGATCTGGTCGGCGAGCGACGTGATCACGTCGTGCACGTCGAGCGCGGCGCCGATGCGGATGCGGGCGTTGTCGCGCTTGCCGTCGAGATCGGCGGCGACGACGAAGCGCTCGTCGGCAAGCGGATCGGTGAGTGGGGTCCACGCCGACGAGCCCGAGCGCAGCTGGAACTGCCCCGGCTGGCTGCGACGGACGGCGACCCGATCCGGGTAGGCGAGCGCGAGGACCACACCGCAGCGCTCGGCGCGCACCTCGTCGAGGTCGAAGCGGATGCGCGCGCGACGGGCCACGTCCGCGGCGCGGTCTCGGACCCGCCGCACGTCGCGCGCGTCGGCCCGGTCGTGCGACTGGCCGCACACGACCGACACGCGCAGCGCCAGATCGGCGGGTAGCTCGTCGGGCCGGCCGCGCAGCACGTCGCGCTCGTCGAGCAACGCTGCCACGACGCAGGCGAGCGACGCATCCGCCGTGGCCGCGCCCTCCACCATGCGCGCGAGGCGCGGGTGCAACGGCAGCGCCAGCATCCGCCGCCCACGGTCCGTCAGTCGCCCTGCCGCGTCGAGCGCGCCGAGTCGCTGCAACAGGTCCGTCGCCTGTTGCAGCGTGCGAGCCGGCGGCGGACCGGCCCAGCGCAGCGCATCGGGAGGCGTGCCCCACGCGGCAAGCTCGAGCGCCAGCCCGGCGAGATCCACCTGGGTGATCTCCGGCTCGAGGTGGGCGCGGCGCGTGCCGTGCTCCAGCTTGCTCCACAGACGGTACGCCGCCCCCGGCTCGGTGCGCCCGGCGCGCCCGGCGCGCTGGTCGGCCGAGGCGCGGCTGGTGCTCACGGTGGTGAGCCGGCTCATGCCCGTGCGCTGGTCGAACCGCGGCACGCGTGCGAGGCCGGCATCGACCACCACCCGCACCCCGTCCACGGTGAGCGAGGATTCGGCGATGTCGGTGGACAGCACCACCCGCCGGCGCCCCTGGCCGGACGGTGCGAGCGCCTGGTCCTGCTCGGCGAGGGACAGCGCGCCGGCGAGCGGGAACACGTCGACCCCAGGCGGCAGCGATGCCTCCAGCAGCCGCTGCACACCGCGGATCTCGCCGATGCCGGGCAGGAACACGAGCACGTCGCCGGGTTGCTCGCGCAGCGCCCGGTGCACCAGCGCGGCCATCGACTCCTGCACGCGATCCTGCTTGCCCATCGGTGCCCACACGATCTCGACAGGGTGGAGGCGCCCGTCGCTGCTCGCCACCGGCGTGCCGGTGCCGAGCACCTTCAGCAGCCCTTTCGTGTCGGGCGTCGCCGACATCGCGAGCACCCGCACGTCGGGCCGCAGTGTCGCCCGCGCGT
>CAYZFZ010000404.1:0-2781 GCA_964477795.1 uncultured Bifidobacterium sp. | reverse complement strand
CGCCCGCTCGCTGGGCGCCGACGTCATCGCCCCCGCGCTGGAGAAGCTGCAGGAGAAGCACCCGTGTGTGGGCGAGGCGCGCGGCCTGGGCGCGTTCTGGGCGCTCGACCTCGTGAAGGATCGCGCCACCCGCGAGCCGCTCGTGCCGTACAACCCCGCCGCCGCCGACAACGGCCCGATGCTCGAGCTGGCGGCCGCCTGCAAGACCCGCGGCCTGTGGCCCTTCACCCACTTCAACCGCCTCCACATCTGCCCGCCGTGCAACACGCCCGCGGCCCAGGTGGAGGACGGGCTGGCCATCATCGACGAGGCGCTCACCGTCGCCGACCAGTACTACACCGGCTGACTCTCGCGCACCCTCCTGCCAGGCTCCCCGCATGGGACGCAACAGCCAGCAACGACGGGCGCGCAAGCAGCGCCGCACGGCCGCCACCCAGCGGTCGGCGCCACTGCGCGCCACCTCGGCCTCCGGGCCCACCCTCGACGAAGTGCTCGACATCACCTGTCGGGCGGCCCATGGCCCCGGCGCCGACAAGGCGCTGTTCGCCACGGCCATCGTGTACCTCGAGCGGCTGGAAGATGGCGAGGATCCGCTCGACCGGCCGTCCACCCGCGCCGGGCAGCTGCTGCGCCAGCTCACCGAGGCGATCCTCGACGGCGGGTGGCAGCCCGCCGACCTCGCCCACGTCGTACGCCGAGAGTGGACGCAGCGCACGGCCCGGCTGGCCGTGTCGTTGCTCGCCGACCACAGCCGCCGGTTCGACGCGCCCACCCGCGCGCCGCACGAGTGGGTCGGGCAGCTGCAGGAGCTGGGTGTGGTCGACCGCGCCGGCGCGGTGCTCGGCGGCCGCGGCGACCTCGTCGCTGCCTGGGCGCGCACCGAGCGCCTGCATCCCCACGACGCGCTCGCCGGCGCCGTTCAGCTCCTCGCCCAGCTGCGTCAGCTCCCCCGGTTGGGCACCGTGCTCACGCCGCCGTCGAAGTGGGGGGCCAGCAATCGCGGGTTGCAGCCGCAGGTCGCCACCGGCGAGGTCGACGAGAAGGCGCTGCGCCTGATCCGTGCCCTGCTGTCCAAGGCGGAGGCCACCACCTTCGAGGCCGAGGCCGAGTCGTTCACCGCCAAGGCGCAGGAGCTGATGACCCGCCATTCCATCGACGCAGCGGTGATGGCGGCCAGCCAGCACACCACCGGCCACACCGGCGGGGTGCAGTCGCGGCGAGTGCACATCGACAACCCCTACGGCGACGAGAAGGCGACGTTCCTGGCAGCCATCGCCTCGGTCAACAGCGTGCGTTCCATCTGGATGCCCGCGGCCGGGTTCAGCACGCTGATGGGCTTCCCGGTGGATCTGCAACTCACCGACGTGCTGTTCACGTCGCTGCTCGTCCAGGCCACGCACGCCTCCACGGCAGCAACGAAGCACGACGCCCGCCTGCGCACCCCGTCGTTTCGCCGCGCGTTCCTCATCGCCTTCGCCGACCGCATCGCCGAGCGGCTGGAGGCCACCCGACATCACGTCGCCCAGGCCGCGGCCGCCGAGTACGGCGGCGCGCTGGTGCCGATCCTGGCCGACCGGCTGGCAGCGGTCGACGCCGCGTACGAGGCGGCGTTCCCCAACGCGACCCAGATGAGGAGCCGGCGGCTGAACTCTGCCGGCTGGGCTGCCGGGCGAGCCGCCGCCGAGCACGCCGACATCGGCGTCGGCGAGGCGCTGCCCGGGGGCTGAGCCCGCGCCTCGCCGCCACCGGGCGCGCGGCTGCAACACTGTGCCGGTGACCGACACCCACCTGCCCCGTACTGCACCCAACGACGCCACCGCGCACACGCGGGCGGTCACCTCGCAGCCCGTGCCCGCGTTCGACCCGGCCGACTTCGACCGTGCCGAGCGCGGCCTGGTCGCCCAGCACCCCACGGGCGTCATCGAGGGCGACTTCGGCCCCGCGTGGGACATCAACAGGTACGCGTTCATCCAGCGCGGCTCGGCCAACCCCGACACCGTCCACCCCAGCCTGTGGCGCCAGGCGCAGCTGAACAACATCCACGGCCTGTTCGAGGTGGCCCCCGGCGTGTGGCAGGCACGCAGCTACGACATCTCCAACATCACGTTCATCGAGGGCGCGACGGGCTGGGTGATCATCGACCCCCTCACCAGCACCGCCACCGCCCGCGCCTGCCTGGCGCTGGCCAACGAGCACCTCGGCGAGCGCCCGGTCACGGCGGTCATCTACACGCACAGCCATCTCGACCACTTCGGCGGGGTGCTCGGCGTCACCACCCAGGCGGACGTGGATGCCGGCCGGTGCCGGGTGATCGCACCCGAGCACTTCATGCGCGAGGCAGTGGCGGAGAACCTGCTCGCCGGCCACGCCATGAACCGTCGTGCGCTGTACCAGTTCGGCCCGCTGCTGCCCGCCGGGCCCAAGGGCCACGTGGACTGCGGCCTCGGCAAGGGCACACCGCTGAGCCTGCCCGGCCTCATCGTCCCCACCGAAGACATCACCTACACCGGCGAAGAGCTGGTGGTCGACGGCATCCGCATCGTCTTCCAGCTCACCCCGGAAACGGAGGCCCCGGCGGAGATGAACTTCTTCTTCCCGGACAAGGGCTGGCTGTGCATGGCGGAGAACTGCTCGCACAACATGCACAACCTGATCCCGATCCGTGGCGCCCAGTGCCGCAACTCGCTGGCGTGGAGCATGTACATCGACGACGCGATCGAGCTGTTCGCCGACGCCACCACGATCATGTTCGCCTCGCACCACTGGCCGCGCTGGGGCACC